>JANODK010000276.1:0-25581 GCA_031412655.1 Chryseolinea sp. | reverse complement strand
AATATCGTCACGTGTCTTAATATCTTCTTTCATTGGGAAGGCAGCAGTGAGCTGCTTATAAATCTTTCTTACTAAAAATATGCATTGATCTCCATAAAGGTAGGAGAATCCAGAGCACCAAAATCACAGTTGAAAACAATAATCCCTGATAACTGCCAAAGAAATCTTTGTAAAACGCACCGGTGTAACCCATCAGCGCAGAAATATCGAGTGTGAGCAACATGATGATGCGCGCCAGATCAACCGGATTAAAAGCGACTAATGTAAGTGTGGTCTGTTCCAACGGATAATCGCTAAAGGTATAGATGATCCACAATAGTAAACCATCATAAATCAGGGAGAAGTAAAACCAGAATAAGAGTACAATCCCAATTGCTTTTGCTTTATCACGTGTGAGCACGGATGAAAAAAATGCGAGTGATACAAACACCATCGTCAACATCACACCCGTGAAAAGTAAAGTAAGTCCACTTTGATTTAGTCCGTAGATTACTATAGGCAAACCAACACCAACGGCATAAGCCGCACAAAGCGAAGACGCCACAGCAAGGTATTCACCAAGGAAGATTACTTTCCGATTGATAGGTTGCGCCAACATCATTTCAATAAACTCATACGAATTAAAGAAGTGAATGGTAGTAAAAACAATACTAACCAATGGAACCACCATCAATACAATATTCAATAAACTCAACACGACTTTTCCAGAATCACTATCGAGCTGATACATGGCCATGGTGCTCACAAATAGAAATACAGTGTAGAGCAAAATGAATCGTGTTCGAAGTATGTCGTAGAAAATATATTTGATTACGCGTGTCATGTTATTCTGTTATGGATTCTAACAATTTCTTTTGTTTAATCATATTTACAATGGCTTTGCTTAATCGCTTCTCGCCTGTTTCTTCTTTCAATACTTCAATCGAATTGTCGTACTGCACTTTGCCATCGATGATGTAGATCACTTCGGTGGACAGTTCATCCAGGTCGCTTAAAATATGAGAGGTAATCAGCAGTAATTTACCACGCTTCTTCTCCAGAAATATTTTCTCTTTTAATATCTCAACCGAAACAGGATCAAGACCGGCAGTGGGTTCATCCAGAATTAATATGGATGCATTAAATAAAAATGCCAGTGCTGCACTTACCTTCTGCCGTGTGCCACCGGATAGTGTATGCATCGGCTTATCATAAATTTTATAAAGTTTAAAGGTATCAATTAAATCTTCATCTAATGCCTTATCAACCTGACGGATGTTTTTCATCATATCAATCAACTGACCAATGCGCATGTTGTCGGGAAACTTTCCGATCTGGGGCATGTAGCCTATTTTTTCGCGATACTTCCAATCGTTCAGAATACTTTTACCATCCACACAAATTTCACCCGATGTTGGAATCACCATACCCAACACACTTTTAATCAAGGTGGTTTTGCCTGAACCATTCGGGCCGATAAAAGCATAAGACTTGCCTGCACTTAACTCCAGACTAACATTATCCAATACCTGGAGTTTACCAAACTTTTTATTTACGTGCTGAATGGAGACCATTGGGTTTCATATAAGGTGACATATCTTTCAAATTCTCCGGAGTAGCAGCCGGCACTGCTTTCTCTGCGCGATCCATCAGGAACACCAGAAAACTTCGCCACAATAAAACAGCAGGTGGCACGCGCTCAACAATCATGGCATACATACTCACAGGATGAAACGGTACATCGCCAATACCATCTTTATTGAGATCGTATCCTTCATACTTATCCCAATAATTTCCATTGATGGTGTTTAATACCGTATTGCCGTTGGTAGCAATATCAAACGTGTTGCCTGTGAAATTATTTTTCGTGAAGGTATTATCATCGCAGCTGGCTTGAAGACGAACTGCGTATCCGTTTTTCATAAATTGATTGTTATCGAAATTCGTCCGGCTCACTCCTTCGAGATGAATGCCTACTGTATTCTCATCGTAGATATTGTCGCGCACTTCGCTATCGCGAATATCTTTTAACAACAGTCCGTAAGCTGAAGAACCCCAGTTGTGTTTAAACGTATTGCCAATCATCTTTACGTTCTTCGTGTACATCACAGCAACACCTGCACCGTTATTGATGAAGGTGTTGTTGCGATACTCATCGTTGTGAGAAAACATAAAATGTAAACCGTAGCGAAGGTTACCCTCACTATAATTATTAGTGATCAACGAACTGGTAACGAACTCAAAATAAATTCCATCACGATGTCCTTTGATACGATTGTTATTGATGGTGATATGTTCACATTTCCACATGTGAATTCCATTGGCAATCTGGTGCTCTGCTTCTACGCTTGATTCCAGATCATTATTTTCTATCCAGGATTGCGAAGAGTTTGAAAAATGAATTCCGAAGAAAGTATTTCGAAATATATTATTCAGAATATGAACATTCTTTGAGTCGAGCACTTTAACAGCAGCCAGATCAGTCATGCTGGCAATGCCGGTATTGATAAATTTCATTCCCTTGATGGTGATGCCATTGGCATGGATGGTAAAGATCTCGTACTTGTTCTCACCATCCATTACCGGGTAATTCTCCCCTATAATAGTGATGGATTTTTCAATGACAATATTTCCCTCGCGATAGATACCTGATTTGATCAGCAAAGTATCACCTGACTTTGCTATTCTAATTCCTTGCTTTATTGTGCGAATAGACTCCTTCGCTCCGATTTTTATCGTGCGAGCAAATGAAATGGTGTTGAAGAGACTGAGAATCGTGAATATAAAATAGAAACATTTATTCAATCGAAAATTCTGGTCACAAGCTTCAAGCTTCAAGCTACAAGCCTGAAGCCTGAAGCGTGAAGCCTGTAGCCAATATCCCAAACTCAATTGATTACTACTCATTCTTGTATTCTACTTAAACTCTGCTACCAATTCTCCCCAACTCAACAAAATTCCTTTCCATTCTTTATTGGAAGCATCTAAATCTTCCTTCTTTGAAAAAGCCGCAATCTCGCTCGCCATCGGACTTCTAATCTTATCTGACTTCACATAGTGCGCATCTTTTGCATCAATAAATTTTTCCGGGTTTGCAAAATCAATCACAAGACGATACGCAATATTCTCTTCCTGAACAGTACCTGAATTTAAGAAATTGATCATGCAATTCATGTCATCGAACTTATAGACCTTACCTTTTGAAGTCACCACCTCAGCACCAAATTTCTTATCCATCAAGGTCATTTTGCAGGCATGGCAAGCATCCTTTCCATACAGCAAAGGTGTTGGCTCAACACTGCACGACCAAAGGAAGAAAGAGATCAAAAAAAGAATTCCTGTTCTCATATTTTTTTTCGCGAGGTATAGAATTCAAAAAAACAAAATCCAATTGCGACTGCTCCGGCAACGATAAAAATCCAACCACCAATATCGGGTCCTGAAAACGCAGTGAAGTTTAGCAATTGCTTGGTGCCAATCAATGGAGGTTGATATGACATTCCTGGAACAACAATAGGAGCCGTTGGATCGAGGTTGTGACCGTAATCGTATCCCCACAAATAAAAATCGACTAGTGCTCCGATGCCGGCAGCAAGAATCAAGGACGCGTACGCGATCAACATAAATCGTTTGTTGATCAGCGCGGTTATCAAACCGATGCCGATGATAGATCCAACCATGTAAACCATATACTTAAACTCAGGAAACATTTCTACTTCGATATGTTTCATGCCGATGTAATGATTCAGTGCGCTGATAATTTTCACATCACCCGAAAGTGTGTTGATCCATATTTTCATTTCCAATCCTTCCGGATATTGAGGCGCCCACATCAGGATTTGCCAAAGCGGAACAAAGTATGCACTAATCATCAACAAAGCAGACACCACTACAGCAATGCGTGTTATGAGTTTCAGTTTTTTCATGATTGTGTTTTTTAAAAGTAGCCCCGCCCGGTTATCATCGGTGCGGGGCCTTTCAACCTATTAACTATGAAATCAATCTATTTACCAGCACCTGCATTCTGGTCTTCGATTTTCCCGGTTGAAAACTTCAATGGCACATTGCTACCAGCCGGAGAAACCCGCATGTATCCTTGCATTTCTTGATGTAACGCTGAACAGAAGTCCGTGCAATAGAAAGGCACAACACCAACCGCAGTAGGTTGCCACTTTAAGGTTTGTGTTTCACCTGGCATAATTAATATTTCAGCATTTAATGCTCCCTTAATGGCAAAGCCGTGTGGAACATCCCAGTCTTGTTCAAGATTGGTTACGTGGAAATACACATCGTCACCTACTTTTATTCCTTCAATATTATCCGGTGTTAAGTGTGAGCGAATGGCGGTCATGTAAACGTGTACCTGATTTCCCTTGCGTTCAACACGTGCTTGTCCTTCACCCTTAGCTGCAAACGGATGTTCATTTTCTTCTATCTTGAAAATCTTGGTTTGATTCGGTGCAACCATGGCTGCCGGAATCATCTCTCCATAATGTGGCTCACCTGCTGTAGGGAAATCCAACAACAGTTTCATTTTTTCACCCGAGATATCATAGAGCTGTGCTGACTGTGCTAACTCAGGACCCGTTGGCAAATAACGATCTTTTGTGATTTTGTTATACGCAATTACATACTTGCCATGTGGCTTCGAAGTAGGACCACCCGGAACACTCAAGTGACCAACTGAATAATAGGTTGGTGCTCTGTCAAGAACTTGAAGTGACTTTACATTCCATTTTACAATCTCAGAAGATACAAACATGGAAGTGTAGGCATTTCCTTTATCATCAAACTCGGTATGCAATGGGCCAAGACCTGGTTTCTTTACTTCACCATGTAATGCAGATTCATATTTAATTACCGGAATACCATTAAAATCTCCTTCATAATCTTTCTTTGAAATCGCATCTTGAATTTTTCCAAATGAATACACTGGAATTACAGCTGCTAATTTTCCGCTGGCTACAATGTATTCACCGGAAGGATCCACATCACAACCGTGTGGCGACTTCGGACATGGAATAAAATAAACGATGTCTTTTAATTCCGTTACATCAAGCACAGCAACTTCGTTCTCCATTACTGTAGTTGCCGAATGCGTCTTCTCACTATAAATATTATGAGCATACTTCACCTTTTCAATTTTTGCTTTCCCGGCAGCCAGGTATTCCTCTGCTTTCTTCCAGTTCACAGCCATGATAAAATCTTTGTCTTTTTGAGAAGCATTTACTTCCAATAAAGTGTAAGCCTGTTCTGTATTGTAGCAAGAGAAGAAGAACCAACCGTGTGACGGGCCTTTACCTGCGCGACTTAAATCAAAATTAAAACCAGGCGTTCTCAATTGGAATGAGATGTTCATGTGACCCGTTTGAGGATCAACTTTTATAAAGCTGATAGAACCTTTGAAGTTTTCTTTATACGAACTGATGGGCACATCTTTACCTCCCATCGGAACACTGAAGCGGGTTCCGGCTACAAGGTATTCGGTGTTCTCTGTAATAAAAGGAGAAGAGTGATTACCACCACTATTCGGTATTTCCAGAATTTCTTCTGTTCTAAATGACTTCAAACTAACACGTGCAACGCGAGGTGTGTTGTTACCATTGGCAAATGCCCAGCGACCATCGTGCTCACCTTTTGTTGTCGATAAAGCAATGTGATGCAAATCATCCCAAGGCACAAAGCCGTGTGAAGTATTTAACATTGGTTTTGTTTCTTCACTGTATCCGTATCCGTTTTCAGGAAACACTGAAAATACAGGAAGTATTTTCAATAAACGACCGGAAGGAATTCCGTACACACCAATCTGTCCATTGAATCCTCCTGATACGATATCGTAAAATTCATCATGCTTGCCTGGTGCTACATATACTTTTGATGCAGCGTCACCCATTGATACCTCTGCAGGACCTTTGGGTTTACAACTGTTAAACGTGAGGGCCGAGCTGGCAGCCAAAACGAGTAATCCATATATTCTACTTGTTTTCATATTTGTTATTTTATAAAATGTCTGGTTGCTAATGTGTAGGATTATTTTGCTGGTGGAGCAGGAGGCAAAAGCACTGCATCAATAACATACACGATCCCATTCGATGCTTTAACCGTACTTAAAATGTTGGCTCCATTCACGGTCATTTTTCCGTCCTTCTTATTCAACACAACATCTCCACCGTTTACCTGATTGAGTTTCATACCATCCTGAACAATCGTTTCGCTGATCACACCTACATACACGTGATATTGAAGAATGTCTTGTAGTTTTTCTTTGTTCTCTGGTTTTAATAAGTCGTCAACGGTTCCGGCAGGCAGTTTATCAAATGCAGCATTGGTTGGAGCAAAGACTGTGAATGGACCTGCATTCGAAAGTGCATCTACCAACTCGCCCGCTTTTACGGCCGCCACTAATGTGCTGTGATCAGCTGACCCAACGGCAACCTGAACCACGTTCGGTGCCGATTCGCTATCGCTTACGGTTGATTGCCCACCACCTACTGCTTCTGCTGCGGCAGGAGTTTCTTGTACTGCTGATTGTTGCTGGCCACATGAGCAGAGTGCCATCGCTATTAAGATTACTACTATGTTTTTCATATGAATATTATTTCGATGAGAATTTGATTTCTATTTCTCGCCATCGTTCTGGCGCATAAACTCTACGATATCACGCGCGTCACCAACGGACACGTTTTGATTCGGCATTCGCATTAAACACAACTCCAAAAGTTTTTGAGCTTCTGGATCCTGATCTAGCATGACATCTACATTTAATATCATGTTCATGATCCACTCTGGCTTTCTTTTCTTTGTGACATCTTTCCATCCTGGCCCGACAACACGCATATCGTCCAGCTTATGGCAAGCCTGACATTTCATTTCATAAATGGCTTTGCCTCTTCCTACTCGATCTGTTTCAAGTGGTGTTTTGAGCTCAACATTTGTGATTTGTCCAACGCCCTTGGTTGGATCAGATACTTCAGCAACGGCATTCTTACCCGATTCTTCATGATTGGCTTCATACGAATCGTCCTCTTCTTCAACTTTGGGTTTGTCAGGCGCGCATGCTGCCAGCATTGTAATGGCGAGCAACAGAAATAATAGATTTTTCATAGTAATTTGTTTGTTTCAGGACTGGTTAATTTTTAAGAAAGGTATTTTGAAAGGAATGGTGCTCTTATGACTTAAATCATAATAGAATCATGATTTAAGTCACTTCATCTATATTGTGTAACTACACCTTATACAATGCTTTTAACACAAAATCTTAATACGAGATTTAAATCAGGCTTCAAAAGCTCTAATCACAATAGCACATGAAAAAGTAACGGTTAATAAAATTTTATCTGTGGACTGGAGAGCATTCCTAAACAGATAACAACGGTCAATATCATAATTGCTTTTACTATGACTTTCTCACATCAGCAAAAGGTTTCCACTTCAAATTGCGAGGTTTAAGCCTATACCTTGCGCAGAGAGCAACAACTACACCGAAGAAAAATACCGATTGAAAGTGCCAGAGACAACGAAAAAATAAACAACAGGATAGAATAGTGGGTAACGAGCAACGCGCTTGTGTAGGCGGTATTCCCCATAATCAACGTTAACTCCGATCCTACAAAACCTAAAATCATCAGCTTGATAGCTAAGGTAAACTTTAGCACAATAATTTTTCGCTCTAAATACCAGGCTAATAAAAAAAAGGTAACAACACCAATCATTACCAGATGAAGGTAGGCGATAACATAAGGTCGTGTGTTAAAAGCAAGCTCGGCAATGAACGGATGAGCAGAAATGAGCTGGAGGACACATTTAAGAGTAAAGGAAGCAAATGCCAGCATCAGCAAAGTCCCGGCTGATTGATGTATGTTCGAGAACTTCAACACGCGAATAGTCTGAATAAAATAATACAACGATAACAACTGAATCAGTGCACCAACAAATCCGATCGCATTGAAGAATAAACCAGGTTCAGCCCACAAGGTAGACAACGCGTATGTAGGAAAAACAGAGATCAATAAAAGCAAACCTATCTTTCGAGCGAATTGAATATTAAACGGTATTCCCCTTTCCTCTAATAGTTGAAAGAATAAACTCAGCACACCAAAAATGAAAAATCCATTGTACTGAAAGTGTAAATAATAATACACTGAAAAGTAATACCACTTTGTTTGACTGAGTCCGTTGGCAACCAATGAGCCTAATGTGAAGGGACCAACAGAGGAAAGCAAAAACAGAATCAATGATACTTTTGCGAACCAGATCGAAACAGTTGGTTCAAGCTTTTTAAAGTCTTTAAATATCCATCCACAAAAAATAAATACGAAGACCGTGTGCAAAGAAGATAATACAATAGAAATGACACCATATCCCTGAAGCGGAAACGAAATGAGCATACTCGCCAATGTCATTTGCATGATCGTGAATAATATTTTGTATCGCCTGTTGTAAAATAAATAATTGGAAAGGTAGGCAAGAAAGAAGGTATTGAATATCCATCCCAAAAACATGTTATGCGAATGAGGATGCAACCAATTCGGAAACTGAAGCCAGTCCATCGGTATTATAAAATGCCAGCGAAGTAACACGCCAATACACGCTGCTATAAAAAAGAACACGAGTGGTATTCTAAATTGCGTTTTTATGGAGTGCATTTCGAATGATGTGGGTAACAAGCAAAACAAAATACAACAAAATGCTGAGTGCCGAAATCCATCCACTCCACGATCTCAGAAAATAAGGTAGGATGGCAAGATCAGCGAGAAGCCTTAAGAAAAGAGAAAGAACAAGAGTGACCAATGGAATATATAAGGTAGGGTGATATGGTTTAACATTAAATCCTAAAACACCCGGCAATATAATCGGACCGTGTGCGAAAATCATAGAAAAGGCAAAGCCGAGAAAGAACGTATGGACAATAGCGTCATACGCAAATGGAGTGTTCGGAAGTCCGATCAGGAAAAATCCGGTGAACATCAAACTGATGCATCCGATTAACAATGCCATTCCTGAAAATCGTGTGAGCCCTTCCTTTTTAATAGCAACCGAAATTACATCGTGACGCATCAGCCAGATTGCAATCAACAAGAGCGCCAATCCGGAAAGATATTTTCCAATGCCATGTAACGGAAGAAACAATCCAACCAGAAATAAGCTTAGAAAAGAAATGAGCATCGCTTTGTTTTGCCGAGTAACCGGAAGGAATTTTGAAAGCTCAACACGTTCGCCAACAATTACAAAAAGTATAAAAGCCATCCACCATGGAAATGCCATGGGATATAACTGTTTTGAGATCAACATAATGTGTCCACCCATTTGGCAACAAGCACCAACGATCATGATTACAATAGAGAGATCGTGAGGTTGTCTCTTAAAGTATAAAAGAAATACAATGACAAGCCCAAGTGCACCTATTAACAAAAAAGCTTGACCTAATTGATAAAATCTCGGAACAACCATCAGCAAACTGAATGCATTGATAACCGGAAATACAAACAGAATTTTTTTCTTCAATGGAATTACCTTCTCCAGTAAAATCAATGTCCCTAAAAATCCACCCACCATAATGGCACCATGGTGAACTGCTATTGAATTAACAGAAAATTTCCAGCCTATGCGGATGAGTCCCGCCAACATGCCTACCAACAAGTTGATGAAAGCAAAAATCATGAAGGGCAATCGAAGCTTAAGCATGGATATTTTTAATCGGTCAAAAGTATGGCTATTCCTATTTCAATAATATGACTAAAATCATATTGAGCACTAAGCCAGATTCCTGACTAACAAATTAAAACCACTCGACCAATAGCTATTCAATAGAAACAAATGATATGTATCGCCTAACAGCAGCATCAACTGCCTCTTTTGTATCAAACTTTCCAAAGTGCTTCAACTCCATATCCACTTTTCCTTTCACAAATGCGCGCTTCCAGCTTCCCACTACTTTTCCATCAATCAGAATATTGGAATTAAAAATTCCATTCTTCGGATTCTGAATAAACTTGCTGGCAGATGAATCAACGATCATACTTCTATCCTTATACCCTATTAAAATTTCATCAAACCATGAAGTAAGTGAAACGTGAGGTTTCTTCATTTTTGGAACGGATGCTTCTTCCGTCATCCAATACAATTGATCATCAACGGATACACTGACCAATTTAGGGTGAACCATTCCAATTGCAACTTTAGCTTCTGCAATGGTGAGTCCACTCCACCATGAAAAATCGTGCACCGTTGCTGGTCCATGACTTACAAAATAAATTTTAGCCAATTCAACAAGCGATTCATCCCGGCTGAGTTCTTTGGCTTTCGGAATCCATTCATCCAACAACACGAAGGTATGTTGCTTGCCACTGCGCGACCCCACACAGATCAAACCTTCCAGCGCAGCATGTACCAGAATATGAATACCTCGCTGACCTCCAAGTGAAATTTTTCCACTTTCCAATATGTCATACATTTCATTACGCTCCAGTTGTTTGCCATCACGCAAAGCGCCCTCGAATAGTTTATTACTTTTTGTGAAGATCGCTTTATCCAATCCTTCGTTTCGATAAATGGTTTGAGTGCGAGCAATAATGCACGGAGATAAAAGCATCAACATCCAACGTACATTGTCAGGCATCACAAAATGAAGTGTGCCTCTCATTGGCCAGGTCCGAACAATGCTACGGTCAGCAATAGCTTCTTCGATATCGGCCTCAACAGCCCTCTTCATCCGCTGTCCGACTGTCCATAGTGACCCTAAAAAATCCTGAGCCTGCACCGCTCCCAGCCACGATACTACCTCGCTCGGTTTCTTAAAGTTGGTCTTTGAAAGACGCTGATTATTAAGGCGTAAGGAAATTAATTCGTCAATCTTCATTGAATTTAAACTTAATGAATTTTTGAAAGGCAAATCAATTAAACCTTCTTATTTTGCGGGTCATATAATTCTCACGATGAAAAAAATAAACTTTTCAAAACACATATTACCTCATTTACTGGCCATAGGCATTTTCCTTATTATCACCTTCTTCTTTTTCAGTCCTGTATTTTTAGAACATAAGTCGCTGAGTCAGTCCGATATACAGCAATGGGAAGGTTCGTCTAAAGCAGTTCGCGATTTTCGCGATCAGACCGGTGAAGAACCATTGTGGGCACCTGCCATGTTTAGCGGCATGCCTGCCTACCTCATTAATGTGCATTGGGGAAATGCAGCAGTGAGCTATTTGAAAGCTACTTTCGCGCTATATCTTCCGCATCCTATTTCGAATATCTACCTCGCCTTTATTTGCTATTACATTATGCTGTTAGCATTTGGCGTGCGTCCATACCTTGCCATTGCCGGAGCCATTGCTTTTGGACTCTCCTCCTACATGATTATTGGCTTAATTGCCGGACATAACAATCGAATTGGCGCCATTGCCTTTATGCCATTGGTTGTTGCCGGGATTCATCTGGCATTTTCAAAAAATAAAGTACTGGGTTTTGGGGTAACAACGGCAGGCCTTGCGCTGCATTTACGTGAAAACCATTTACAGATTACCTATTATTTATTCATTATCGTAGCCATGTACGGTATTGTTCAGCTCATCGAATACATCAAACAAAAACAAGTTGTTGATTTTGCGAAGACCACCGGGCTTTTGATTGTTGCTGCCTGTATTGCTGTAGGCACTTTCTTCGGGTCAATGTGGGCCACAACGGAATACACAGCATACTCCACTCGCGGAAAATCAGAATTAACATCGCAAACCATTAACTCAAAAGACTTAGCCGGACTTGATCGATCATACGCCTTTAACAACAGCTATGGATTACTTGAGCCGTTCACTTTACTCGTTCCGAATTTTTACGGGGGTAGTAGTTCAAACTATCTTGCCGGTGACCAAAAAAGTAAATCGTATCAGGCATTGGCTAGTTCTGGCAATCCCGAAACAGCCAATCAACTGGCGAATTATACTTCCTCGTATTGGGGACCTCAACAACCTTTTGGCGCTGCACCTTATTATGGCGGGGCGATCATCACTTTTCTGTTTGCAGTGGGTATTGCCTTCGCTGATAAAAAATATGTATGGTGGTTGTTGCCCATCAGTATTCTCACTTTGCTGATGTCGTTCGGAAGCAGTCTACCATCATTCAATTACTTTTTGTTTGATCACTTGCCTGGATATAATAAATTCAGATCCGTTACTTTCACATTAACCATTATTCTTTTTGCCATGCCTTTGCTTGGAATGATGGGATTAGAAAAAATCATAGAGAATGGATTAACCAAAGAGACAAAGAAAAAATTACTCATCGCACTGGCATCAACCGGTGGACTTTGTTTGTTGCTTCTTCTTTTTGCTGGTGTGTTTAGTTTCTTAAAAGATGAAGAAGGTCAGTTGCCTCCGTGGTTTATTAATGCACTGGCTGATGATCGTAAAAGCCTCTTGAGAGGTGATGCATTTCGTTCTCTCGGTTTCATCGTTGCAGCTTTTATTGTCATCTACTTTGAAGTCTGGAAAAAAATATCTCCTGTAGCTTTTTACGCCTTCTTAATTCTTCTTATTACCATCGACCTTGCTGTGATCGACAAGCGCTTTTTAACAAAAGAAAATTATCAACGCAAACGAGAAAACGTAGCCTTTGTAGCAACAGAAGCCGATCAGGAAATATCAAAAGACGAAATGTACTATCGCGTTTATAATTTGCAAGGTACCATGGCAGAAGCGAAAACTTCCTACACTCATAATTCGATTGGTGGATATCATGGCGCTAAACTGAGACGGTATATGGATCTTTATGATTCCTGCATAGTCCGCGAGACAAACAAATTTATTCAGGATGCTCAGGCCGGAAGACCTGATTTTGAGAAGTATGGAGTAATAAACATGCTCAACGTAAAGTATTTTGTGTATGGCGACCAGCGAAACACCATCATGCAGAATCCATACGCTAATGGCGCTGCGTGGTTTGTGGCAAGTGTTGAAAATGTAAATTCACCGACAGAAGAATTGAAAAAAGTAGGTGAGTTGAATACACGTGAAGCTGCTGTTGTAGATGCCTCCAAGTTCAAGGTTCAAAGCTTTGAGTTCGATAGTGCCTCAACCATTAAAATTATTGAGCACAATCCAAATTATTTGAAATACGAAAGTGAGTCATCAACAAATGGCTTTGGTGTATTCTCCGAGATCTATTATCCAAAAGGATGGAAGGCAACTATTGACGGAAAAGAAACTGAAATTCTGCGCGCTGATTACGTATTGCGAGCGTTGAATATTCCAGCAGGAAAGCATACTATTGAATTTACCTTCAAGCCAGTTGCTTATGTAATTGGAAATAAAGTAACACAAGCATCTTCGTGGTTAATGGTGCTGGTGCTATTGGGAAGTTTGGGATGGAGTTTGAAGAAAGATTAGTTCGTTGCTAGATTCTTCCAAATCAAAAATACAGTTCACGCTAATTCGCAAAGCTCTACATACCAATAACGCAAAGACAAAATCTCCTAGGTATGAATAATGTTCAGGATGAATTGCCTTTGCGTTCTTTGCGAAATTTCTTAGAGCCTTTGCGTGAAGGTATAAATCTTCTTATGCTAAAGCCTTTAATCTCGTTAGCAAAGGTGGATGCGAATAATGAAAAAACACATAGAGTGGATGCGGATATAAATCGCTCAAACTATCGACAGAAAGTTTTTTGAGTGCGTTTGATAAAGCGTTACCATCGAATGTTTCCTTCGCATACGCATCCGCTTCAAATTCATTCTTGCGGCTATACATGTTCATAAACAAACTGGTTACAGCCGATATGGGAGAAAACAAAATTCCAAAGGCCAGTAAATTCAAATGAATACTCAATTGGCTTCCACCCAAGGCAAGGGAAATATTTTCGCTGAAAACCATAAGAGACAATACAAATAAGGTAAATACAATTTGAACGATGGAAAGAACAAATCCCCAGATGATGTGCTTCTTTTTAAAATGACCTACTTCGTGTGCCAACACTGCTACTAATTCTTCTGTTGTGTGATTATCAATTAAGGTGTCGTAGAGTACAATTTTCTTTTTCTTGCCGATTCCGGAAAAAAATGCATTTGCCTTTTTCGAACGTTTTGATCCATCGATGATAAAAATGTTATCTAAGGGAAAATTAATCTTCTTCGCGAACGCTTCAATAGCCGTTTTCAATTCGCCATCCTGTACAGGTGTCAATTTGTTGAACATGGGTAGAATGAGGGAGGTATAAAACATGTTCACAAACAAAATAAACAGTGATGCAATTCCGGCAAACCAAATCCAGAAAACTGGGCCGAGCCATTGAATAAGATAAATCAAAACTGAAAGTAATAGTCCGCCAATAACGCCAGCCAGAAGATAACCTTTCAGTTTATCAGTAATAAAAATCTTTGCTGTCGTTTTATTAAATCCATACTTTTCTTCAATCACAAACGTGCTGTGCAATTGAAACGGAATGGTTAGTATATCCGAGGCCAACATCAACACGCCAAAGAAAATTAAGGCCAATACAATTTCATTATGGATGGAAATTCTAAGAATGCTATCAAGCCATCCGAAGCCTCCAAAATAAAGCATGCCCAATGAAAGCAGAAAACTCACAGCAGAAGTAAGAAATGAAAAGTAGGTAAGCTCTTTGTGATAGGCCAGAGATTTCAAATATTTATCCTTTTCGTAAAACGATTCAATCTCCTTTGGAATATCTGTACGCTGCGCTCTGAGATTAATGTAATCCAATGCCTGATCGAACAAATAACTTAATGTCGTGATGCTTAAAATGATAAGAAGATAGGTGCTGGGTTCCATAGTGAATGACATCAGAAAAATTTGGTAATGATAGTAATTGCATTGAAGCAAAACAAAGAATCAACACACGACCATCCCGATTACTCTTCCGCTTGTGCTATTTTCTTAAAGGTAAACCGCTTCACAGTATAACCCACAATCAAACCGAAGCATGCGAAGCCAAGAACGATGTACAGTATATTTTCTTCAAACACAGAGGTTTTAAGGTTTAAAAATCGGCCAACGAAATAACCGGCCGTGCTTACCGTTGTGGCCCATATTAAACCACTCACAATGCTATAAAACAAATACTGAATGGGTTTGGTGTTGCTCATTCCGATGATCAACGGAATAATTACCCGAAACCCATATAAGAATCGATACGAGAAAAGAATCTGAAGATGATGTTCATCAAAAAAGTGTTGGACCGGTTCAAGTCGTGCCTTCAGTTTCGGTCGTTTCTCAATGAAATACTTTCCATTCAATCTACCGATGATGTAATAAAGCCAATCACTGATAAACGATCCGGCAAAACCAAACAACACCGTATAAGGTCCGGCAAATAATCCGCGATGAATTAGAGATGATGCTACTAAAATAGAAGTTTCTCCCTCGAAAAATGTTCCGATAAGTAGAGCAATGTATCCGTAACGATCTAAAAAATCTTCCACTTTGGTTTCAGTTAATCTTAATTGTCTTACCCGAACAAATCCATTACTCCTTTCTTTTTATTCTCCACAATTAACTGTTAACTCTAATCCGATTCACTGCTTTCTAACTTGCAATAATTATCCATGCCAATATGCATTAATGCATCACCCGCATTAATTACCGGAATATTATTCAAGCCAATAACATAACCCATTTCAGTGGCCAATACATGCTCTTTAAATTCACCGAATGGATCGGTGATGGTACCTACCCACTGACCCTTTTGAACAAGCTGCCCGCACTGAATGTTCGGCTGAAATAAGCCCGCAGATTTTGCGCGTATCCACGATGTATTCCAAACGATCTTACTTTCTTCCTTTGCCTCAGGAGCCCAATCGATCATGTTCAGGTGTTTCATCAAACGAAGCGTTCCGGCTAAGCCTTCTTCAATCGCCTGCTGATCAAATCGAAGTGACTCGCCGCCTTCGTAAACAATAATATTTTTTCCGCGCTTCGATGCTTCCTTGCGCAAGGAGTTGGGTCTGAAGGGGGAATCAATTGTAAAGGGTGCATTGAATGCCTGAGCCAATTCTAGATTCTTTGCATCTTGCAACACAGCTCGCACCTGAGGATAGTTGGTTCGCATTGCACCACCGGTATGAAAATCAATTCCATAATCTATAAACGGAATTACTTCATGCATCAGATTATAGGCCACACGGCTGGCAAGTGATCCGCTTTTATGTCCGGGAAAAGATCGGTTAATATCTTTTCCATCCGGAACATCACGAGAGTAATTCAAGAATCCATAAATATTAACAATCGGCATACATACTGTTACGCCTCTTTTGGGTTGATGCAGACCTGTGTCTAAAATTCTACGCACGATTTCCATTCCATTAATTTCATCACCATGCATACCTGCCGTGAGTGCAAGTATTGGTCCATCTTCCAAACCACGCGAAATATAAATTGGTGTATCAATAACCGTATGTGATGGAAGCCGGGCAATGTTGATATCAATCTCTTTAAATTCTCCAGGATGAATTTCCTGGCCGGCAATTTTTATTCGTTTCATAGAGTTGAGTCGATAGGCAATGATTAATGATCCGAAAAGTGATTCACTTATGCGTTGATTTTATCTTTTTGAATTTTCTTTTTTGCAGCATTTTTTTCGAGGTAAAGAAAAATCATTCCGGCAATATCTTTTTTTGTAGCGCCTTCAATACCTTCCAATCCGGGAGAAGAATTTACTTCTACAATGAGCGGACCACGTTTAGATGGAAGCATATCGACCCCGGCAACACCAAGTCCCATTTTTTTTGCTGCTGTAATTGCTGCTGATTTTTCTGCACGCGAAAGTTTTATCACGGTAGCCACACCACCACGATGCAGGTTAGAACGAAACTCACCATCCCGTGTAGCTTGTCTGCGCATGGCTCCCACTACTTCACCATCTACAACAAATGCACGAAGGTCAATCCCCTTCGCTTCCTTGATAAACTCCTGAACAATGATGCGTGCATGCAAACCATGAAATGCTTCAATAACCGATTGTGCTGCTTTTTTATTTTCCGCGAGCACAACGCCCAAGCCTTGTGTGCCCTCAAGTAATTTGATAATTACCGGTGCGCCACCAACTGCTTCTACGATACCTTCGGTTTCGCGGGAGTAATCCATAAAAATGGTTTTGGGTAAACCCAATCCTGCACGCGATAATATCTGCAGACTGCGAAGCTTATCGCGTGAGCGAATCAAGGCTTGCGATTCCACCGCTGTAAATACTTTCATCATCTCAAATTGGCGCACCACCGCTGCACCATAGAATGTAACAGACGCGCCAATACGGGGAATGATCGCATCGAAATAATCCAATTTTTTTCCCTGATACAATACCATCGGGTTTTTCTCTTCGATGAAGAGAACACACTTCATGTGATCGATGATTTCCACTTTGTGACCTCGCTCCTCTCCTGCTTGCTTTAGCCGTCTTGTAGAATAAAGCTTTGGATCTCGTGATAAAATGGCGATGTTCATAACACTGAATTTAATTTTGTCTACTGGCTCTTCTTCTTGCTTGCTCTGTTCTTTCGTTGTTTCTCTTTGAAAGACAGGTTTTTTTGTTTGACGTCTATAAGGAAACGATCTCTCACTATTTTTCTCCCGATTAGGATCGGAAATTTAAGGGAACCCCGGTTACTGAGAGAGAATTCGGTGATTATTTCTTCATTAAAAATTTTTAATACCGTGGTAATCACAAACCTCCGCTCTACTTCGCCAAATGAATTTTTAATGTTTCGTTCCTCAAACGTATCAAACACAAATTTCATCCCGGTAAACTCCGGGTGTTCTTCATCCAACAGGATGAACTCCAGCTTACCATCCACCACTTGTGCCCGGTGGCAATGTAAACTTGAAGTAAAAGCACCCGTATCAACTTTGGCGTGGATATTTACCAAATTCAATGCAGGAAGATCAACACGATCGTAACGACCTAAAATATGCATAGTAGCTCCGGATACCTGCCCAATATGCTGAAAATAAAAAAGCCCCGCTAGTGTGCGGGGCTTAAAATATGATAGTAAACAAATTAACCCTTCACTTTGAAAGCAACGGCCGTGTTTTCCCACTTTAATAAAATCTCACCACTACCCAGGCTGATGTTAAATGTTTCCACCATGTCAGTAGTTTTGGATGGTTTAACAGTAACGCGCAATACATCATTTTTATCGTTGTACTTATATGCTCCCCATTGCTTGCTGTCATTGTTAATAATTAAAGTCCATTCCGCTTCCCCAGGAACAGTAAATAAAGAATACTTACCTGCTGCCAGATCTTTACCTTCAATTTTTACAGGCTTATCAAATTCGATTATAGTGGCCTCATTTGCTCCTGTTCTCCAAACTTCACCAAATGGAACGAGCTCACCCATAATTTTCCGACCTCGGGCGGATGGCTGGCAATAAACGATTTTAACATTGGCTGCGCCTATTTTTCCGGTTACTGTAGCGCTTGGACTCGCTGGCTTATCTTGAGCCAAAAGACTACTTGTAATCATCGCAGCGATGGCGAATAAAAGGATTGAAATTCTTTTCATAATTATCTTTAAGGTTTTAGTTGCAGTACAGTCGTAAAATAGAAAAATGCCCCGAAATGTTCGGGGCATTTTTGGATAATATAACCTGTAAACTACAGTAGTGAACGAAGCAATGTGACTCAATGTTCTTCTAATTATAGTTTTTCTTTCACTATTTTTTTTGTATTATCTCACACTAAAATTTTCCAAAGCACATATTGACCTAAATTAGATGATGTGAGAGAATACTATTTACTTTTTGATTAGATCCTGCTTATCCTTTGAATCCCCCTCTCTATGACTGTGAGTTTTTTTCTGTTCATGATGACCATATCTTCCGTGATGCTTGTGATGAAAGAGTCTAAAACCTGTATGATGCCCGTTTCCTCTATGATGTTCCCGATCATTATGGGGTGACTTCATATTCTTTGGACTGGTGACTGTCGAATCACTTTGTGCACTTGAATTAATTGCTCCCAAACATATTCCTGTAAAGGTAAGCACTGCAAAAATCCTTTTCATATCATTCATTTTTGCCTTTAGACAACACATCCTTGTATTTTATTCCCCAAATTGAATAATAAAATAATTCCTCTCAAGGGAATAAACAGGATTTAGAGATTGTCTAATGTCCGAAACCATGAAATACAGTCATCTTATATGATTCAGCAAAGTGATGAGGATTTGGTGAATGTATCCAGAAGTGGAAACATGGGAGCTTTTAAGGTGCTGGTAGAGCGTCATGAAAGTAAGGTGGCAGGTGTAGTAAAGTCGATGTTAGGTGATACCCCAGAAGCATCAGATGTGGGACAAGAAACCTTTATTCGATTTTATGAATCAATGGATAAGTTCAAAGGTGATTCATCGGTGAGTACCTACATTATCCGAATTGCCATCAACCTTTCATTGAATGAAATCAAAAGACGGAAAAGGAAAAGCATCTTCTTTCGTCCGTTGGAAGAGGGTCATCAGGTAAACACTCCTGATTCACAACCGGACACAAAAGAGATGGTGATGATGGAGGTGAGTAAACTCGAACCCGAGTTTCGCGCAGTTGTTACACTTCGACTTATTGAAGGATATTCAACAGAAGAAACCGCTTCATTATTGGAGATTCCATTAGGCACAGTGTTATCACGATTGTCGCGGGCACAGAAAAAGTTAAAAATTGCATTGACAAAACGCATTGAACAATGAAAACAGAAAAAGCAGAAGACTTATTTATCCGATCACTGGATCAGTCTCTTTCTAAAACTGAAAATGAATTGTTAAAGAATTCACTTGATGCTGATCCTTTATTGAAAGAACAGCTTCAGAAATTTATCACCACTCGCGAAACGTTAAAGCGCAAGCAACCTGCATCATTCGATCCTTACTTTGCGCAAAAGGTTGTGAATAAAATTCAGCAAGCCGGAAAGGAGATTGATCGTCAGATTGTATTTTTCTTCAAGCGATATCAACTGGCCGCAGCTGGTGTTGTAATCGCCTTGCTCGCACTGAATATTATTTATGCGGAAACATTCTCAATACCATCCATTCTGGGGGTAGAGGAACCAACAACCACAACGACCGATGACATTATAACATTTGACTATTCAGAATTATTAACAGACGATTTATGACAAGCGAAAGAAAAAAGGCAATAGCAACTTTAAGCGCCACTCTTATTGTGGGAATATTAATTGGAGTTCTCGTTCCTGGATTTGTCGGGAGATTTAGAGAAGGTGGCAGACATCCGATGGATGAGCGGGGTCGGGGCCGTGGTGGTGATGATAAGAAAGCCTGGTTTACCCACACCATTTACAAAATTGTGAAACCTGATTCTGCTCAGGCTCAAAAAATAATGCCCATTACTGAATGGGCATCTCAACAAGTAGAGCAGGTTGAAAATACATCTAATCAGCAATTGATCAAGATTATGGATTCAGTAAAGGTTAAACTGAAACCCATCATCACTGAAGAGCAATTGAAGCGATTGAATGGGTTCTCTGAAAGAGCAAAGGGACATTGGAGGAAGCATTAAGGTATTGCTAAATAATTACCCCATTGAGAATTCGTAACGTCATTGCGAAGAAGCGCACAGCGTTTAGCAGTACATGCTGATGAAGCAATCCCCTGACTATGAAATGCGCACGCTGTAGTATGGGGATTGCTTCGTTCGCGATCCCGCCTTAAGGCGGGAAGCTTCCTCGCAATGAAGGAACTATTTCTTATTTCTGATGAAAACTCTCGCTTACAAATTTCATCACTACAGGTAAAGCATCACGCCAATAGGTCCAGTTGTGCTCACCATCTCGCACGCGAAACTCATGGGGAATCTGTTTGTCGATCATCAAAGCGTGCAAGGCCATATTACCTTTAATTAAAAAATCACCATCACCACAATCAATGTAGTAGCGCACCTTTTTCAATTCTTCCACATTACCGGTTTCAACAATCTTCAGAATTGAATTTTTTAAGAAGTGTTCATTAATTCTGGCTTTACCTTTCAAATTATTTCCAAACAACATCGCCAATGCATCATCCCACCATTCGTCTTGCATGTTAATTATTTCATCATCTGTCCAGACAGCAGCACTGAGTGGAGCCGCTGAAGAAAATAATTCGGGATGTTTGGTCGCCATAATCAAGGTGCCGTACCCTCCCATGGAAAGTCCGGCAACGGCACGAAAATCTTTCTTTGTCCGTGTTCTATAGGTAGCATCAATGTATGGAATCAATTCCTTCACAAAGAAATCTTCATACTTCGTCTTACCATCAAAGCTGTTGATGTACCAAGTCACCCCTGCATCGGGCATCACAATAATCATCGAAGTAGATTCACCACTTTGAATGGCTTTATCGGCAATCAAATTCACTTCACCAAATTGCGACCAGCCTGTTTCGTCATCGCCATATCCATGTAATAAATATAACACCGGATATCTTCTGTTTGATTTATCGTAATCGGCAGGAAGGTAGATGTTGTATTCAACGTCTCTACCCAAAGCGGTACTTTTTACTTTGAGACTTTCTTTTAACAATCCTTGCTGGGCTGAGGACCAGAAAGAAATGAAGATCAAGAAAAGGGTAATGATTTTTTTCATTTGAAGTGATTTTAAGATGAGATATTTAAATGATTGAATTTGTATTAAATGTGGATTGATCTACTTAAGAATCGTTTCAAGTTTATCCGGATCTTGTCGACTATCCCAAATTGTCAAAATAAGAATTTGACTTTCCGTCTCCTCATAGATTATTAGATAATCTCTTACAATCTTTATTCTGACTTTACCATCATCCGTTGATTTACCTATTTCAGGAAAATCTGAAATAATTCGAATAGACTCTTCGAAAAGTTGATTCAGTTTTTTACTATAGGTATTTGATTTGTTTCTTTTTCTCCAGTAATCTAAAATCTCCTTTCTATGAGCTTGCGCACGAAGAGACCATATTACTTGCTTAACCATTGGTCAATCTCTTTGTTGGCCTGTTCATTGGTTAAGAATTGTCCATTAATTATTTGAAGCCTGGCTTCATGAATGGCTTTCTTTTGGGTATCGTTAAGCTTGTAAATTTCAATATCCTCAGTCTCCATCTCAAGAAGTCTGTATAGCTCTTTGAGAAGATCATCATTTTCAGTCTTCTGAATTTTATCTATTAATCGTTTTCTTAATTCAAGAGTTGACATCGGATTAATTGTTTGCTTGAATTTACATTTTCTTTTTCAATTTATTCTAGACAATTACGCGAGTAACAAGGAATTAGAGAAAGCACTTATTTCCCAAACGGATTCAATGCACCCAACGCTCTTTTACCTCCGCCCATTTTATTCATGGTCTTCATCATCTTACGCATATCACTAAATTGCTTTAACAACTGATTGACTTGCTGCACGGATGTTCCACTACCGGTTGCTATTCTGCTCTTGCGACTGCTATTAATAACATCCGGATTTTCGCGTTCGTGCAACGTCATGGATTTGATGATGGCTTCAACGGGTTTGAATGCATTGTCATCAATGTTCACATCTTTAATAGCTTTGCCCATACCAGGTATCATGCCTAACAGATCCTTCATGTTACCCATTTTCTTCACCTGATCGAGCTGGGAAAGAAAATCGTTGAAGTCGAATTGGTTCTTGCGTATCTTCTTGTTGAGGCGTGCGGTTTCTTCTTCGTCAAATACCTGTTGTGCTTTTTCAACGAGAGACACCACGTCACCCATACCCAAAATACGACTGGCCATACGTTCCGGATAGAAGCGATCGATGGCTTCCATCTTCTCGCCCAAGCTCATGAACTTGATCGGTTTCTCTACTACTCTGCGAATTGATAAAGCAGCTCCACCACGCGTATCACCATCAAGTTTGGTTAACACAACGCCATCAAAATTCAAACGATCATTGAATGCCTTTGCTGTGTTCACAGCATCTTGTCCGGTCATGGCATCCACTACGAACAAAGTCTCTGAAGGATTGAGTGCGGTTTTCAGTGCTGCAATCTCATCCATCATCGCTTCATCCACTGCAAGACGACCCGCAGTATCAACGATAACAACGCGGTGATTATTTTTCTTGGCGT
Source organism: Chryseolinea sp. (assembly GCA_031412655.1). Lineage (GTDB taxonomy): Bacteria > Bacteroidota > Bacteroidia > Cytophagales > Cyclobacteriaceae > Chryseolinea. Next base: position 2,554 of record JANODK010000276.1, on the reverse strand, counting down.
GCTCAATTGCAGCCTTGGCAATTTTTACAGCGTCTTTATTTTCAGGTTCAGCATATACTTCAACACCTACCTGTTCACCCAATACTTTCAATTGATCAATCGCGGCAGGACGATAAATATCGCAAGCCGTTAACAATACTGAGCGACCTTGCTTCTTCAAATAATTGGCAAGCTTTCCAGAGAAAGTTGTTTTTCCCGAACCTTGTAAACCAGCAATCAAAATGACAGCCGGATTGCCTTCAATTTTTATATCCTCACTCTGTCCACCCATTAAGGCGGTGAGTTCGTCATTGGTAATTTTAACTAATAACTGACCGGGCGAAATGGCGGTGAGCACATCCTGGCCCATGGCCTTTTCTTTAATATCGTCTGTTACCTCTTTGGCAACTTTATAGTTTACGTCCGCATCGATAAGGGCTTTTCGGATTTCTTTTATAGTGGTGGCGACATTTATCTCGGATATTCTTCCCTGACCTTTTAACGATTGAAAGGCCTTTTCCAGCTTGAGACTTAAATTATCGAACATGACGGCTTATTTTAATTAGTAATACACTCTCTTTAGACCAGCAAAGTTAAAGAAAAAGTTATCAGTTAATTGTTAATTGTTAATTGTGAATTCAGGCCAAAACGCGACTTTACCTTGAATCTTAACTCTCAAATCAAAAATCACAAATTGCTTTATTTTAAACCGAAATCTTGAAACTTAGACCGATTAACCTATAACAATTAACTGATAACCATTCCCTAATGCGGGATATTATCCGGAAACAGAATCAGTCTTCCGGCAAAGACAATCAATACAATACCTAAAATGATGTTCATGGCTTTTATTACCGTTGGTGTGATCAGCAGGCGAAGTCTATCCGCCAATTTTGCCTTAATGAGATCGGTGATAAAAACAGTTCCTACGATAGAAGCAAAAAATATAGCGGCCTCTTTATTTGTATCATAACCCAATTGCGTAGTAGCAACCCCAACAGTTGCTATCCAAAAGAACAAGACCATGGGGCTAAGGCCATTGATGATAAAACCCTTTGCTATGAGTCGAAATCTGTTGCGCGTTTGTACATGTTCCGGATTGAAATTGACAAGTTTTCTGCTTTTGATTAAAAGGTAATAAAGTCCAAAGCCAAGCAAAACAATTCCACCACCGTAAGCAAGATAATGTCGGAAACGTTCGGCCTGTAAAAATTGTATCAGGCCGAGGTAGGAAACAAAAATGTAAAGTGTATCACTGAGCGAAATGCCGATGGCGACAAACACACCACTCAAAAAACCTTTCTCGATACTGGTTTGAAGAAGCGTAAAAAAAACGGGACCGATTAAAAAAGCCAGGACAATGCCTGAGATAATTCCGTTAAGAATGATTTCCATTGGCACGTTGTTGAATGAAATCTTTCCAGTCGTCTAGTTGAGCATTTTTCATAACGCGCGGAAATTTATTCTGACCTCCTTTTTTTCCTTTCGACTCCATCCAATCGTAAAAAGTTTTTACCGGTAACACATCTACATAAATTTCTTTTAAGGCTGCACTGCGTTCCACAGCATAATCATCATTCAGTATTTTCAGATGTGCATCAATTTTTTCTTTCAACGCTTTTGCATCTACTTTATCATCCGTGCCGACAAACCATTGATGAGCGAAGAGTGTTCCGTGTGGAACGCCCGCTACGGTAAACTCTGGAATGGCAATGTTAAAATCATTGCACGCCAATTCAATAGCTTTGTTCATGTTATCCACCGAAAGGTGTTCGCCACACAAACTAAGGAAGTGTTTTGTGCGGCCGGTTATAATAATTTCTGATTCTTCTAAAGAAGTAAACTTGATTGTATCACCAATAATATATCGCCAAGCGCCAGCACACGATGAAATTAAAATAGCATACTCCTTCCCTTCTTCAACCTCATCAATCATTAAGGTTTCGGCATCGGGTTTGATTTCACCATTTGCATCAAAATTCTTTTCTTCAAACGGAACAAACTCGTAGAATATTCCATTGTTCAACACGAGTCGCATAGAGCGTCTGTTTGGATACGCCTGAAAAGCGATGAAGCCTTCAGAAGCCAGATACGTTTCAATGTAATACACTGGTTTCCCAAATAATTTTTCGAGTCCTTTTCTATAGGGATCAAACGAAACACCACCGTGTACATACACTTTCAGGTTAGGCCAAACTTCATGGATATTTTTGGCCTTGTTGTACTTTAGAATCTTCTCTATTAAAATTTGGATCCATGCGGGTACGCCCACTAAAATGCCGATATCCCAATCGCTGGCTTTCTTTGCTATCTCATCCAGCTTCACATCCCAGTTTCTATTCTTTGCAATCTTTTTTCCTGGCTTATAAAAGTGCTGGAACCAAAAAGGCAAACGCGCAGCTTGTATTCCCGTAAGGTCGCCCTCAAAATAACTTCCGCGTTTGTTCAAGTGCGTGCTGCCACCCAGCATTAGAATTCCCGATTCAAAAATCTCAGGCTCTAAATCATACTTGGACAGTGTGAGCATCTGGCGGATACTGGTCTTCTGTATCGCCTTTGTCATTTCTTTTGTGAT
>JANODK010000275.1:0-24533 GCA_031412655.1 Chryseolinea sp. | reverse complement strand
GATTGACCAGTAGCGTCAACTATATTACCAGATATGGTTGTTTGTGCAATCACCACTGAGGCAGTTAGCATCAGAATAAATGCCAAGGCAAATGAATTTGTGTAGAAATTCTTCATACAGTTTAGATAGTTGGATGGTTAGAAATAAAAAACAAGAAGCCAGATAGTATGCATACCGAGCTTCTTGCCTGAAAAGTACAAAATTTTATCAAACAACAAACGTTTGAAGTGCCCTTTAACGACCTGATTTAAGTCATTTCTTACTTATTTTCAGACTGAACATGCTTCACCATTCGCTCACATAGAGCGTTAATTTCGTTCGCCATGAACTCATCACCGGTGGCGCTTAACACACTTTGGGCCATTCCGCCAATGCAATCTATATGGAATCGTTTCATTTCTTCAACCGGCATGTCTTTGGTCCACAGATCGATACGAAGTGTGTTTTTCTGAGCCTGGTCCCACAGGGCGATGCTGATGGCCTTGGTTTCAGAAAGTCCAGGATCGGGCTTTTCGGTGGCATCCCACATTATTTTATCGGGAACATTCTGTTGATCGAGTTCGATGGAGAATTGGATATTCGACTTTTTCATTGCTATGGATGTTGATTCAAAATTTTAACAGGGCGTAAATATAGTATAGAGTATTGAGTGCAAAGTATAGAGTTTCGGGTCTTGAGTCTAAAGTCTAAAATCTAAAGTCTGCTTGTACAGACATAATTTTTACCTTCGGTATTGAACATAACGGATTCACATAAACAAAATAACAGATGAGGATATTTTTATTGCTCGGTACACTTCTCGGATGGTTTGCGCTAGGTGCGCAGTTTTATTTGATCATTCTCAATCGTGTTACATCTGTTGGCGAAGTGATTATACGATACTTTTCCTTCTACACGATCCTTACTAACTTATTGGTGGCTGCGTGTTTTACTTTTCTATTATTAAGTCCTGCTTCGAAATGGGGAAGGTTTTTCTTGCGTGCAACCGTTGCCACTGCACTTGCAGTTTACATTACCATAGTGGGTTTAATCTATAACATTGTATTGCGCTCAATTTGGGATCCACAAGGTTTACAAAAGATTGTAGATGAAGTATTGCATTCTGTTATACCTGTTTTGTATATCCTGTATTGGTTTTTGTTTGCGCGCAAAAATCAATTACAATGGAAAGATATTTTGCTGTGGCTTGTTTATCCATTGGTTTATCTTTTTATGATATTAGTTCTTGGTTCGTTCTCCAGCTTTTATCCGTATCCTTTTGTGGATGTTGTGAAGCTGGGCTATCAGAAAGTTTTTGTCAATTCCGGTTTTTTAACTTTGATATTCCTTTTCTTTTGCTTCGTGTTTGTCGGCATTTCGAAAATCAAGAAGTAAAGACTCATTTAGGAAAGTACAGTTACTTATATAAGTTCAGAGGTGAATACATTCAAAAAAAATCGATAATGAACAGAAGAGATTTTATTAAAACATCCGGTCTTGCAACGGCTGCCGTAGGTCTTACAAGCGCTGAAGCTTTTGCAGAAATGCAAAAATCAAAAAACAAATTACCTCAGTGGAGAGGTTTCAATGTATTGGATTTCTTTTCGCCCAATCCGAATCCATCGCGAAATCCAACAACAGAGACGTATTTTAAATGGATGCAGGATTGGGGTTTTAATTTCGTTCGCATCCCCATTGCCTATCCACATTATCTATCCATCGATCGAACCCGTAACATAACTCCGGAAGAAGTATATCATATTAGCGAAGAAGCAGTAGAGCGAATTGATAAACTTGTAGCCCTTGCACATCAGTATAAAATGCATGTTAGTCTGAACTTACATCGTGCACCTGGTTATTGTATCAATGCCGGCTTTTATGAGCCTTATAATTTATGGAAAGATCAGGAAGCACTCAATGCATTTTGTTTTCATTGGAACATGTGGGCGAAGCGCTATAAAAATGTATCGAGCAAAAAAATCAGTTTTGATTTGGTGAATGAGCCGAGCATGCGCGAAGACATGAATGATCAGCTTTCCAAATCATCTACCGTTCCGGGTGATCTTTATCGTAAAGTTGCCAAAGCTGCTGCGGAAGCTATTCGAAAAGAAAATCCGAATCATCTTGTTATTGCCGATGGAAACAATGTAGGTAACTCCGTTATACATGAAATTACTGACTTGAACATTGCACAAAGTTGTCGTGGATATTTTCCTCACGCTATCTCACATTACAAAGCGCCATGGGCAAATAAAGATCCGGAGAATTTGCCAACTCCTGTTTGGCCAGGAAAGATTGGCGATCGGGAGTATAACCGAACGATGTTGGAAGAATATTATAAACCATGGATCGAACTTTCTCAGCAAGGAGTGGGTGTTCACTGTGGTGAATGCGGTTGCTGGAACAAAACGCCTCACGATGTTTTTCTTGCATGGTTCAATGATGTGCTGGATGTATTGAGCCAACACAAAATCGGTTTCGGGGTTTGGAATTTCGTTGGCGACTTTGGCGTTTTGGATTCAGGTCGTAGCGATGTTGCATATGAAGATTGGTACGGACATAAACTAGATCGGAAGTTTTTGAATGTGTTGATGAAGTATTGATCTAATGATAATGAGCACGTCATTGCGAGGAAGTTTTCATGCGTCAAGCATGAAAAGGTGACGAAGCAATCCCCATATTACAACGTGCGCATTTCATAGTCATGGGATTGCTTCGTCAGCATGTCCCGCTTTAAGGCGGGACGCTTCCTCGCAATGACGTTCTGATTTGATGTCCATATTCCCAGATCAAGTTCAATTGAATACTAAACATTATGAAAAGATTATTTCAAGCCTTACTACTGATTTCGTTCCTATCAAACACAGTTTATGTTTCCGCACAACAAACAGAGCAAGCATCAAACAGTGATTCACTTTTATATTTTAAATCCTTTGATGGTGCCCGAATTCACTACAATGTAAAGGGCGATGGCGATGCTGTCATACTCGTTCATGGTTTTATTGTGGATGGAGAATCCTGGAAGAAATCTTCATTGTATCAGGAACTGATTTCAAAAGGATTCAAAGTAATAATATTAGACATGCGCGGAAATGGAAAATCAGATAAACCCCATAATGAAGAAGCCTACCAACACGATGCAGAATCAAAAGATATCATGGCACTTGCTACACTTCTAAAATTGAAAAAGTATAAGGCAGTTGGTTATTCACGAGGAGCCATCATCACTTCTCGTTTGCTGATTTTGGATAAGCGATTAACACATGCTGTGCTTGGAGGGATGGGAGATAACTTTACCAATCCAGAATGGCCTCGGAGAATTATGTTTTATAAAGCTTTAATGGATGAATCTGTGCCTGAATTAGAAGGCATGGTAAAATATGTCAAGTCATCAGCATGGCTTGATCAACGCGCGCTTGCTATGTTGCAGAAAGAACAACCATCCACAAGCAAACAAGAGTTGTCAAAAGTAAAGAAACCGGTGTTGGTAATTTGTGGTGATCGTGATGAAGACAACGGGTCATCCGAGGCATTGTCGAAATTAATTCCAAAGGCGTCTTACAAAAGGGTTCCGGGTGATCATAATAATGCTTCGAAGACTCCGGAATTTTCAGCCACGGTAATTTCTTTTTTCAAATCGAAATAAGTAGGTGTTGCCCACTTTTTGGGGCTGGCTTAAGTGGATGGGTGCGCCAACAATGCAACTTACATTATCAACCAGTTAGTATAATAGATTAGTGAGAATTAAAATTGATTTACCAAAAACCAGTTTTGCTTTTAACAAAACATTGTAACGGTTGTTAGGTTGGCTGGATAGATTCTAAGTTTTAACTTGCCCGCTTCAGCTCATGAACTCAAAAAATTTGATCCCCAAGTTAATGCACGATACCATATTATTAGAAGGTGCCAAATCTGTTGTATTTGATAGCGTGGAAAAATACCTGGCGCAAAACGGACTTACTGTTGTGGCGAAAGATATGAATCGTCCCTGGGGAGGATTCTTTGTTTTGGATGAATCACTGGCGAAGAAATTCGCACAGCTATATTTTCCCGGAATTGATATTGCTTCTCTGGCCATTAGTGGAAAGTTGAGCCCAAAGATTTTGATGGTACAGTCACATCAACGTTTGTCGTGGCAATATCACCACAGACGAGCGGAGATTTGGAAGTTGGTTGCTGGCAAGGCTGGCGTTATAACCAGTGAGACAGATCAGGAAGGTCTACTTCAGGAACTTCACGAAGGTGAAATTATTCGATTAAAGCAAGGTCAACGTCATCGTTTGGTTGGCCTTGAGGGTTGGGGAATGGTTGCTGAAATATGGCAGCATACGGATGCACAACATCCATCGGATGAAGACGATATTGTAAGAGTTCAGGATGATTTTGGGAGGTAAGTAAAGATGGAGGATATAAAAGTAGTACGAGATACCTTTCAGCAACGTTTTGGAAAATCGCCTATCATCGTTATTGCACCGGGCCGCATCAATCTTATTGGAGAACATACGGATTACAACGAAGGCTTTGTTATGCCATCGGCCATTAATAATTACTTTGTATTTGCATTGGCGCCCAACCAAACAAAAAGTTTTTCAGCATATTCAACTGATTTAAACGAGACTATTACGTTCAGCATTCAGGAAATAAAGGCAGGCCATCACTGGACTAATTATTTCATGGGTGTGATACAAGGCATCACGCAACGCGGCCATGAAGTGCCAGGGTTTGATTGTGTTTTTGGAGGAAATATTCCAATAGGTGCAGGGCTATCTTCTTCGGCTGCTCTTTGTTCCGGATTAGGTTTCGCGTTGAATGAGGCATTTCAATTTTCATTGAGCCGGTTAGACCTGGCGAAAATTGCCCAATCAGCAGAGCATAATTTTGCCGGAGTGAAGTGTGGCATCATGGATATGTATGCCAGTCTTTTTTCTAAACAAGGATCTGTCATTTTACTCGACTGCAGAAGTCTAACGCACGAATACCTTCCCTTTCAACAGGATGATGTTGAGGTTTTGCTGATGGATACAAAGGTGAAACATACCCTTGCATCATCTGCTTACAATAAAAGGAGAGAGGCTTGCGAAGAAGGAGTTTCTATTATTCAAAAAGATTTTCCAAATGTATCAGCTTTACGCGATGTAAGCGTTGCTTTATTGAAGTCGTACCAGGACAAAATGACGAAGGAGGTTTTTGAGAAGTCGTTATTTATTACGGAAGAAATTCAACGAACCAAAGACGCGGCAACTTTACTTCAGAATAGAAATCTCACAGCTTTTGGCAAGCTGATGAATCAAACGCATTGGGGTTTAAGTGAACTGTATGAGGTAAGCTGTGAAGAGTCTGACTTTTTAGTGAAGTGCGCAGAAGAAGAAAAAAGTCTGATATTGGGTAGCCGTCAGATGGGTGGAGGATTTGGAGGATGCACGATCAACTTGGTGAAAAAAGGATCAGCAAACAGCTATACTTCCAAGATCAAGGAAAAATATTTTGCTACTTTCAAAAAAGAACCTGATTTTTATTTAGTGAACTTATCCGAAGGAGTTCATACATTCGAACAACCATGACCAAAGATCCCTCTACCTCGATTTCAATAATCCCACATTTACTACCTAATCTTTAAACCAGATGCAAAATCTTGACTACATCGTCTTTCTCATTTATTTCACAATCGTTGCCGGATACGGATATTGGATATACAACAGGAAGAAAAAAGTATTAGCCGATTCAAAAGACTTCTTTTTGGCGGAAGGCTCTCTAACATGGTGGGCCATTGGTGCTTCACTCATAGCCTCGAACATTTCGGCTGAGCAGTTTATCGGTATGTCAGGCTCTGGCTTTAAAATGGGTCTCGCCATTGCAACCTATGAGTGGATGGCGGCTGCAACGTTAATGGTGGTAGCGATATTTTTCATGCCCATCTATTTAAAGAATAAAATTTACACCATGCCTCAGTTTCTGACACAGCGCTACAGCAGCACCGTGAGTACAGTAATGGCGGTGTTCTGGTTGTTACTGTATGTGGTCGTGAACCTTACTTCTATTTTGTACTTAGGCGCATTGGCGATCAGTACAATTTCAGGACTTAACTTTTGGGTATGTATGGGTGGGCTTGCCATCTTCGCCATCGTCATTACGTTGGGGGGTATGAAAGTAATTGGTTACACCGATGTTATTCAAGTGTTCTTTTTGATTTTCGGTGGATTAGCGACAACCTACATTGCCCTTAATTTAGTATCAGAACATTATGGTACGACAGGTGTATTGAATGGCCTTAGTCTGATGACGGAGCATGCAGACGATCACTTCCACATGGTATTTGATCAAAGTAATGCCAATTATCTTGACCTACCCGGTCTAACGATTTTGATTGGGGGTATGTGGATCGTTAACTTGAACTACTGGGGTTGCAACCAATACATTACACAACGTGCGCTTGGTGCAGATCTTCCAACCGCCAGAAATGGAATTTTATTCGCGGCGTTCTTAAAATTATTGATGCCTGTAATAGTAGTGTTGCCGGGTATTGCTGCTTATGTACTGTATCAGGAAGGCATGTTCCAGCAGGAAATGATTTCAGATGGTTCGGTTAATCCGGATCGTGCTTATCCAATCTTGTTGAACTTATTACCTGTAGGATTGAAAGGTCTCTCTTTTGCTGCATTGACGGCTGCTATTGTTGCCTCACTTGCCGGAAAGGCGAACAGTATTGCTACGATTTTTACATTGGATATTTACAAGAAATTTTTCAACACAAATGCCTCTGAAAAAACGCAGGTATATGTAGGAAAAATTGCCATTATGGTGGCAATGGCATTGGCCATTTTAATTTCACCTTTCTTAGGTATTGATAAAAAAGGTGGGTTCCAATACATACAAGAATATACAGGCTTTGTCTCGCCTGGTATCTTCGCCATTTTTATTCTTGGCTTCTTTTGGAAACGTACTACTGCATTAGCCGCTTTGGTAGCCGCAGTCGTTGTGTTCCCGCTGTCCTTATTCCTTAAGTTTCTACCAAAGTTTGTTGACCTTTCAGGATTAAGCTCAATGGGCTTCTCGGTGCTGAGTGCTGATTCGGGATTGTATGAAATTCCATTCCTTGATCGAATGGGATTTGTTTTCCTTATCGTAGTGGCACTGATGGTCATTATTTCATTGGCGATTCCGAAAACCAAAGATGAATCGAAAGGTCTCGAAATTGATGCGACCATGTTCAAACCAACAGGAGCATTTGCGGTAGGGGTTGTGATTGTGTGCGGAATTCTTTCTGCTCTTTATATTATTTTCTGGTAATGTAGTTATCTGTTAAAAGTTAAATGGCAATGGTGCACTGGAATGTTTTACAGAATTTTTTGGTTAAGCCCATTACCATTTAACTTTTAACGATTAACTCTTACTCCTAGATGACGCAGACAAAACCCTTAGCTAAAAAAGTATTCTCGCCTTACGAAGTCTTCCTTATCGCGATTCTTTCTGCTCTTCAATTTACGCTCGTACTCGATTTTATGGTGTTGTCTCCCCTTGGAGCGATACTGATGCCAGCCTTGAAGATTACCACCGCACAGTTTGGATGGGTTGTGTCGGCCTATGCCTTTAGTGCCGGAGCGTCAGGATTATTAGCAGCAGGCTTTGCCGATAAATTCGATCGGAAGAAACTTCTTCTCTTTTTTTATAGCGGCTTTATAGTAGGTACGTTACTCTGTGGTATTGCGCCTGACTATACGTTTTTATTGATGGCACGAATTGTTACCGGCATATTCGGTGGTGTAATTGGGTCGATTAGTTTTGCCATCATCACCGATATTTTCAGAATGGAAGTAAGGGGGCGTGTAATGGGATTTGTTCAAATGTCGTTTGCAGCAAGCCAGGTGCTTGGACTTCCCCTTGGATTATACCTTGCGAATAAGTGGGGCTGGCATTCTCCTTTTATATTAATCGTAGGATTGAGTATCGCCCTCGGTATTGTGATCATCGTAAAGATGAAACCGGTTGATGCTCATTTAAAATTGAAGTCAGAGCGAAATGCATTTCAACATTTGATCAAAACCGTTTCAAACTCAACATACCTGAAAGCATTTGGTGCAACAGTATTGTTGGCCACTGGTGGTTTTATGTTGATGCCTTTTGGTAGCGCGTTTGGTATTAATAACCTGCACATTACATTGGATCAGTTGCCCCTCCTGTATTTGATTACAGGTGCATGCTCGATGATTGCAGGTCCTTTTACAGGAAAGCTGAGTGATGCTATCGGTAAGTATAAAATATTTGTGATTGGCTCCATTATCGGAATCATTATGGTCTTGATCTATTGCAATCTGGGTATTACCCCGCTTTGGATTGTGATCATCATCAACGTGATTTTGTTCATTGCCATCACTGCACGAATGATTGCCGCATCCGCGTTAATGACTGCAATTCCTGAACCTGCAGATCGAGGCGCCTTCATGGGAATCAATTCTTCCATTCAACAAATAGCAGGTGGTATTGCCACAATGGTTGCCGGTCTTATTGTGGTGCAGAGAAGTGAGCATGCTCCGTTAGAGAATTATCCATTGCTTGGTTATGTTGTAGTGGGAGCTATGCTGATTACCATTGGCATGATGTACATTATTCATCGCATGGTATCTGAAAAACAGTAGGGCTGAATGTTAATTAATAAATCGAATGAAATCTATTAACGGAAAAGTAATTATTCCCCTCCGCAGTGATCGATTAACAATTCATTCATAAAGCAGTGAAAAACTGCAACATTGATTTGATTATTTGATAATTCGTTTTTGCGTAGTGCAAAGTATTGTTTGGGTAGTTTTAATTCATCAACTAAATATTGGTTATGAAAAAAAAGCTACTCTTTGCTCTTATGAGCATCTTCGCATGCTCTATGTCTTTTGGAGCAGTCCAGAAATTGGATGCAGGTCGAGACCAAAATGTTTATTACCCACAGGTAATTCAACTAAAAGGTAAATCGCAAAATGTATTTTATTATTCGTGGGAAACGAATGGCTCGGGTGTTTTTGCGGATAAAAATTCCTTAAAAACAAAGTACACACCAAGCGATGAGGATGTTAGAAAGGGTTTTATAAAGATTGTACTGATCAGTAAAAACAGGCTGGTAAGCGATACGGTTAATATTCGTATACGAGCTGTTCTGGCAGGACCAGACCAAACCATATTGGCAGGAGAACAAGCGCTTGTCAAGGGAAGTAAAATTAATGTTCAATATTTTTCATGGGAAACCAGTGGATCAGGAACGTTTGCCAATAAGTATTCTCTTGAAACAAAATATACACCGAGTATTGATGATATTGAAGAGGGTTCAGTAAAGCTTATTCTGGTAAATGGAAACAGACTAACAAGCGATACACTCAATTTGAGTATCCGTAGCTGTAGCACAGTAGATATTGGAAACGATATTATAGTTTGCGCAAACCGGGGCGGTGGAAGTATTTATCTTGAAGCTACTACCTATGATTCTGCAGCAACAATAACCTGGGGAACTACCAATGGGGAGGTATACAAATTTGATAACCTCAATTCTTTTACAACATACTACTATTACGAGGCTTACGATATTGACGCGACACCATTTCTTGAAATTTATGCCATCATTAGCAATAGCAACGGTTGCTACGATTCAGATACTTTAATAGTGAATTTACAGGCAGCACCTAGTTTGGAATTTCCCGAACCTTACGTTCAGCAATATGGCACCGATCCGGTTTACGCAAGTGTTTATCTTTATGGATACGCATCCGGTGGAACATGGACAACATCGGGATCAGGTGTTTTTGCAGAACCAAATTCAACGTACAGTGCCTACTATCCAAGTGCGGATGATGCCCGTAATGGCTGTGTGGAACTAACCTTTACCAGCAATGATCCCGAAGGTCCGTGTGGGCCTACTAGTGGATCAATGACAGCGTGTTTTAATCCTCCTTGTCCTGAAGTAAACCTGGGGCCGGATTTTGCGGTGTGTGGATATAGAACCGATGGAGCGAACAGTATCTACTTTGAAGCAACTACTTCCGATTACGCAGAAGGGATAACATGGACCACCAATGGTACCGGAGAATTCGTAAGTCCGGAATCTTTTGCAACAGACTATTTGTATTCAAATGCAGATGTCGATCAGGCGTTTATAGAAATTTATGCAACCATTAGCAGCTATGGTTGCTATGACACGGACACTTTAGTAGTGAATTTACAAGCCGCACCGGATTTAGTATTCCCTGAGCCCTATGTTTACAGTTGCACCGGAGGGGTGGTTTATGCAAACGTATATTTATACGGCTATGCATCAAGTGGTACATGGACAACAAGCGGCAGTGGTACATTTGATGATCCTACATCGACTTACACTGCTTATACCCCAGGCGTGAATGATGTTGGAAATTTTATTTTAACATTTACAAGCAATGATCCTCAGGGCCCATGCGGAGCGATTAGTGGATACATGGAGGCGAATTTTGAAGAATGTTCAGTCGATCCATCATCTACAAACTTTCAAAATTCAGTCGAGAACGTAACACTGTATCCTAACCCAGCTCAAGATAAAATTAGTATAAACACAACAACAGGTGTTACAATTGATAAATCCACAACTTATATTATTGATTTATTTGGCAATAGAGTAAACTTTAACTGGATTGGTAATGACCTAGACATTTCGAATTTACCGCTGGGTCAATATATCCTTCATACAATCTCATCAAAAGGTAAAGTCTACGTCTTGCGTTTTACAAAAAAGTAGATTTAACCTTTTCAGAATCTGCCATAGCAGATGTTAAAAAGTTTACAAAAACTTTTTAACATCTGAATACGGAAGTTGGAATGCATCGCTAACACCTTTGTAAACCACCTCGCCTTGAACAATATTCAAACCGTTGCGTAAGTCTGTGTTTTCCTGACAAGCTTTCTTCCATCCAAGATTTGCCAAACGAATGGCGTAAGGCAATGTTGCGTTTGTTAACGCAAGCGTTGAAGTGTAAGGAACAGCACCGGGCATGTTCGCTACACAATAATGAACCACATCATCAATAATGAAAGTAGGATCTTCGTGTGTCGTTGGTCTGCAGGTTTCAATACATCCACCTTGATCGACAGCAACGTCAACCAATACCGTTCCCGGACGCATTGTCTTTAACATATCGCGTGTGATCAACATCGGAGCCTTTGCTCCTGGTATCAATACACCACCAATAATCAAATCATGATCTTTCACCATCTCGCGAATGGTGTATTCGTTTGACACAATGGTGTGTACATTCTTCGGCATTACGTCATCTAAATAACGTAAGCGGTTAATGTTAACATCCATGATGGTTACATCGGCACCCATACCTGCCGCAATCTTCGCTGCGTTAGTACCCACAACACCTCCACCTAAAATCAACACCTTCGCTGGTTTCACACCAGGAACACCACCCAATAAAATACCCCGGCCTTTCAAAGGCTTCTCTAAATATTTAGCACCTTCCTGAATTGACATTCTACCCGCTACTTCCGACATCGGAATCAACAACGGCAAACTTCCATCAAGACGTTCTACAGTTTCATAAGCAAGACAAATTGCACCACTTGAAATCATCGCTTTTGTAAGCGGCTCATACGAAGCAAAATGGAAATAGGTAAATACAAGTTGATCTTTTTTAATGAGCTTGTATTCCTGCTCGATTGGTTCTTTCACTTTCATGATCATTTCAGCAAGACTGAAAATCTCGGCCGCATCTGCGATCATTTTACCACCGGCCTTTACATATTCATCATCTGTAAAGCCACTTCCAACTCCTGCTGTTTTTTGGATATAAACAGTATGGCCACGCTTTACAAATTCTTGCGTGCCTGCAGGTGTTAACGCAACGCGGTTTTCGTTATTCTTAATTTCTTTCGGAACTCCTATTATCATATTGCAATCGTTTTAGGGTCGCAAATATACTAACGGATGTTTGTAATTAATGTAATGCCTTATAAATTCCTTTTTGTTAAGCCCATCGACTTTTAGAACTTGTTCCAAATTATTGATAACAGAAACAGAGTTGGAATGCACAAAAACGGGCTTTACGCTTTTTATGGATCGCTTCGACAAGGCATGGAGAACCACGCTCACTTTAAAGATGGTTTGGAATTTTTAGGGAAAGAGGAGCTGTGCGGTTTTAAATTATTTTCATTGACCGACTACCCTTACGCCATCGCAACTGGAAATCGGAATGATTGCATGGTTGTTGAGCTATTTAAAATCACAAATCGCAAAACAGAAGAATTAATATATCAAGAGGAGATGGATGCAGGATATATTTTTGTTAATGTTGAAATTGCAAAACAAAAATTCGGTATTTATTTATTCGCAGAGGTGGGATCGAATGACACGTGTGTAGAAAGTGGAGATTGGTATAACTACAAACAGACACTTGCTTTTGAAAGTTAGGAGATATGCCTACTTTTGATGCTAACGATTGTTCACCTTTCAAATCCCAATATCTTGAACACAATCAAAGAAGCAAAGGTTAAATTCTCGCAGGCGAAGGTGAAGGAAATTCTATCCGACTACCGATTGGCTGTAGAAAGCCGGGAAGCCAGCATCATTGGGCGCAAGGAAGTGTTTATGGGCAAAGCCAAGTTTGGCATTTTTGGCGATGGAAAAGAGATCGCTCAGATTGCCATGGCGAAAGTTTTCCGCAAAGGCGATTTCCGTGCGGGATATTATAGAGATCAAACGTTCATGTTTGCCATTGGTGAACTTACAGTTCAGCAATATTTTGCTCAACTATATGCACATACAAGTTTAGAAGCAGATCCTGCATCAGCTGGCCGTTTAATGAACGGTCACTATGCAACGCGTATGTTGGATGAGAATGGTGTACTGAAAAATTTAACAGAGCAAAAAAACAGCAGTGCAGATATTTCGCCAACGGCCGGGCAGATGCCTCGTTTGTTAGGTATGGCGTATGCATCTAAATTATTCAGACAGAACGAAGCATTGCACGCGTATACTAATCTTTCAAATAAAGGAAATGAAATAGCATTCGGAACAATTGGCAATGCTTCTACTTCAGAAGGAATGTTCTATGAAGCCATCAATGCAGCGGGAGTTTTACAGGTGCCGATGTTGATGTCAGTTTGGGATGATGCGTATGGTATTTCTGTTCCACAAGAATATCATACAACGAAGAGCAGTATTTCGAAAGCACTTGCCGGATTGCAGCGAACGGAATCAGAAAAAGGTTTTGAAATTATCACGGTACAAGGTTGGGATTATGTGAAGTTGCAGGAGGCCTATCAACGCGCAGAGAAAATTTGTCGTGAAGAACATGTACCGGTGTTGTTGCACGTAGAGGAGATGACGCAGCCTCAGGGTCACTCTACTTCAGGTTCGCATGAACGATACAAATCGAAAGAGCGCCTTCAGTGGGAAGTGGAGCACGATTGTATCACAAAGATGCGCGAGTGGATTATCAATGAAGTGTTAATTCTTCCTGAAGAAGTTGATGATATAGAGAAGGAAGCAAAGCAATCTGCGAAGGAAGCAAAAGAACGCGCATGGAAAGCGTTCATGGATGATGTGCGCAAGGATCAACGTTTTATTACGGATTTATTTAGCCGTGTAATTGAAGCGAATGGCAATCAGGAGATAGTTGCATTGAAAGAAGAATTGAGTAATGCAATTAATCCGACCCGGATGGAAACCATGAAGGCTGCGCGTAGAGCATTGCGTATTCTTCGTGATGAAGAAAGTGAAGTTCGTACTAGTTTGATAAATTGGTTGAACGATTCGAATGCTGATAATTTTGATCGCTATAGCTCACATTTACATAGCCTCTCTGAGGAGTCTGCATTAAAGGTAGAACGAGTTGATCCAATCTATTCTGATTCGTCTTCTATTGTTGATGGACGTGAGTTACTGAATAAATGTTTTGACATTGCACTTGAACGTGACCCGCGAGTTCTTGCCTTTGGCGAGGATGTTGGAAAGATTGGTGATGTTAACCAGGGCTTCGCAGGTTTACAGCAAAAGCATGGAGAGCTTCGTGTTACCGATACTGGCATTCGTGAGTGTACCATTATTGGTCAGGGAATTGGAGTGGCATTGCGTGGCTTAAGACCAATTGCTGAAATACAATACCTTGATTATTTTATTTATGCCTTGCCAACCCTCTCTGATGATCTGGCATGTTTACAGTACAGGACAAAGGGAGGGCAAAAAGCGCCACTTATTATTCGTACACGTGGACATCGGTTAGAAGGCGTATGGCATGCTGGTTCACAGATTGGTATGATGTTGACTACGCTTCGCGGAATTTATATTTTGGTTCCGCGCAACATGACGCAAGCCGTTGGTTTTTATAATACCATGTTACAGTCGGATGATACCGCTGTAATTGTTGAATGCTTAAATGGTTATCGTTTAAAAGAAAAGACACCTGATAATGTTGGTGAGTTCACCGTACCATTGGGTGTTCCTGAAATACTAAAAGAAGGCAATGATGTTACCATTGTTACGTATGGCTCGATGTGTCGTGTTGTAATGGAGTCCGCTGATGACCTTGAGAAATTTGGAATATCATGCGAGGTAATTGATGTACAAACTCTTCTTCCTTTTGACCTTCACCAAAGAATTGTTGAATCGGTTAAGAAAACAAATCGCATTGTGTTTGCTGATGAGGATGTGCCGGGAGGTGCTACTGCTTTTATGATGCAAAAAGTACTGGAGGAGCAGGATGCTTATCAGTATTTAGACTCTAAGCCTGTCACTATTACAGGAAAAGAACATCGCCCAGCGTATGCATCCGATGGTGATTATTTTTCAAAGCCAAGTTCGGAAGATGTTTTTGAAAAGGTGTATACCTTGATGACAGAGGTAAACCCTCATAAATTCAAAGACCTGTATTCAATTTAATTTATAATAAAATCCCGAGTGTACATAGGCTTGCTTTCATTCAAGGCTCTGTCTTTTATTTTAACTTTTAGTCTGAGTGTTCTTCCTTGAAAAGTTGCTGAAAGGCCAAATGACTCCATGCTATATCGCAAGGTACCTTCCAGCGGAACTTTTGATTCTGTTAATACCGGAAAACGGCCATCGAAACCGATTGGATCGCAGGTCTCTTTTTCCCAATCGAAATCAGTATACGTCAAATCTGAATTTTTTATTTGAAAGTCCACAGTAATGTTAAAGTGATTGGTGTTCTTTTCAATATAGAACGTGTCCAATAAATGATAAATGGTGGGGTGACTAGGCGTTTCCTGAATTACTTTCCATAAAGAATAAGAAGCGTCAAAAATATCTTTATCAGCCTCCTGTACATAGACCGAATCGAAGGTATAAGCGTAGCAATTATAGTCAGGTAACGCTCCGTAGCCGGGTTCATTTCGAGTGCGTACAGAAACTAACTTTCCAGATTGGTTATTGTCAACCTTGAATATTGGAGGAACATCCTCATAAGGTTTGATTGTAGAAATGGTCAGCAATTGACCATCCTTCGCTAAAAAATAATTGATGGGGTGATATGGATAACTTGAGAAGAAAGGGATGTCCTCATCAATCCCAAGATCGCCATCGCCATCTTTAAAACTGATGGTTAATATAAGGGAATCGGGATTACTGCCACCTTTTTTAAATACAATGTCCTCAACTTTAACAATTTGCGGCTCAATTGGAAATTCAGGAGGATTGAAACATGAATCCAACGCAATCATCAAAAAAAAGAAAACCGCCCCTTTCGCTAGTTTCATAGTTTTATATTCGTGCTAAAGTTGATAAACACTTGGATACTTTTAAAGGTTTTGAATCAAAATTATATACTCTAAACGAATATTCTTTCGAAGGTATTGCGTTGGAGGTATTCCGGTTTCAGGCTGCTCATAACCCTGTTTATAGTCAGTTTCTTCATCATTTGTCTATTGTTCCAGACGATATTGATACTCTTGAGCAAATTCCATTTCTTCCCATTTCGTTTTTTAAGAATCAAATTATTAAGACCGGAGGTTGGAATGAGGAAACCTTTTTTACCAGCAGTGGAACAACAGGTGCTTCAACGAGTAAGCACTTTGTACGGGATCTGGCGTTCTACTTAGAACATGCTCAACGCAATTTCGAAATGTTTTTTGGTCCATTGACTGACTATCATTTTTTGGCACTGCTGCCTTCGTATCAAGAGCGGGAGGGTTCTTCTCTGATTGCTATGATGCAACATTTTATTACAGAAAGTAAATCACCTCATTCTGCTTTTTATCTCTATAACCAAGATCAATTGGTAGCCGATATTGACGTGCTTCAGGCAAGTTCCCGAAAAATTATCCTTTGGGGTGTATCTTTTGCATTGCTTGATCTGGTTGAAAAATATGACATTGACCTTGGTAATAGCTTGGTTTTTGAGACGGGTGGAATGAAGGGTAGAAGAAAGGAATTGACAAGAGCGGAACTGCATCAAATATTAAAGGATGGTTTTAACGTGTCGACAATATATTCTGAGTATGGGATGACCGAGCTTCTCTCACAGGCTTATGCTGTACATTCAGATCGGTTTTCTCAGCCTCCCTGGATGAAGGCGTTGGGTCGTGAACTAACCGACCCTTTTAACAAAGGGTTACAAGATGAATCGGCTGGTATTAACATTATCGATTTGGCGAATTGGAATTCCATATCATTCATTGAGACGGAAGATATTGGAAGGGTTTATTCAGATGGAACCTTTGAGATTTTGGGTAGAATGGACAATAGCGATGTGAGAGGATGTAATCTGTTAATAGAATAGTGACCATTTCTGAACCTTGGATTTATAGTATTTTGGTTTGTTTTGTTAGTTAAAGAGTTATATTTTTGTTTTACTCAACCTTATCCAGATGAAAAAGATCGTAGCCTTCGTTATCCTTGCAGCGTTTGTTTCCTCATGCAGCCAATATACTTGCCCTACGTATAGCAAGAAAGAGGCACCTAAAAAGAATGACACCGATCAAAAGATCTAAAGGTATCTCGTTACGTCTTCCGGGGTAATTTCTTCTCCGCCCATTATTATTAATCGTTCCACAACATTTCTCAGTTGACGGATATTTCCGGTCCAGTTATATTCTTTTAGTCGGTCCATTCCTTTTTTACTGATCGATTTTTTTCTCGACCCTTGCTCTTGAGCGATCTCTTCCAGAAATTTATCAACCAACAATTCGATATCTTCTTTTCGTTCGTTCAGTGAGGGTACCTTGATTAGGATCACGCTTAGGCGGTGATACAAATCCTCCCGAAATCTATTTTCGGCTATTTCTTTCTGCAAGTCTTTATTGGTAGCGGCAATGACGCGCACGTTTACACTAATCTCTTTTTCGCCTCCAACACGCATAATTTTATTTTCCTGGAGTGCACGAAGCACTTTTGCCTGAGCAGGTAAGCCCATATCACCAATTTCATCCAGAAAAAGAGTTCCACCTTCTGCCAACTCAAATTTGCCAATGCGCTGCTTGATGGCCGATGTAAACGATCCTTTTTCGTGACCAAACAATTCGCTTTCGATAAGTTCAGAAGGTATGGCCGCGCAGTTCACTTCTACAAGAGGGTTGTTTGCGCGTTTACTTTTTTCATGAATCCAGCGTGCGACTAATTCTTTACCCGAACCATTTGGACCTGTAACGAGAACACGTGCATCTGTGGGCGCTACTTTCTCTATCATTTCCTTAACATGTTTGATGGGTTCAGACTCACCAATCATTTCATATTTCTTCGAAATCTTCTTGCGCAGATTTTTAGTTTCTTTAACCAGTGTTGTTTTGTCTAATGCATTTCGAAGGGTGATCTCCAACCGGCCAAGATCAAACGGCTTTTGTAAAAAATCAAATGCACCTTTCTTCACGGCCTGCACGGCCACGTCAATGGTTCCATGTGCAGAGATGATCACAAAGTTGGTAGCAATTTCCGCTTCTTTTATTTTCTCCAAAACTTCCAGTCCATCCATCTTTGGCATTTTAATGTCGCAAATGCAGAGATCGAAATTACCTTGTTCCAATTTCCGAAAGCCTTCCAGTCCATCGGCAGCTTCTTCTACTTCATGATCTTTTTCTTCCAGAATTTCTTTTAGGATTGCGCGAATCTTGGCGTCATCTTCAACGATCAATATTTTTGACATGGTACGTGTTTTTTGGACAATCAATATTTTGGTAACAAACTACTCATAAATTTCTACCAATGAAGCAAAGATAATAGTTGCCGGTTGCCAGTCACCGGGAACCGACAACTGGAAACTAAAAGTTTCGCTACCTGTTTGAGTATTTTCTATTGCGCTATTAATTTTTTAATAACAAAAAAACCTGCCCGCTTTTTATAGCCGGCAGGTTTTAAAATAAAAGCAAGCTGATAAGCCGGGTTCTGTTCCCCACTTGCGCGGAGCCCTTATCATTTATCTAGACCTGACTTCACAATCAGGTTCAATCAGTCTACCCGCCACGACTAAGTTGATGAATCAACTTAATTAACGAGCCGCTAACCAGGTTAGTGATCGTGGCTTATTTGACCTTTCAACGCGTAAGGTTTACCATGCGCCTGATGTCACCACCAAACCGGTGAGCTCTTACCTCACCTTTTCACCTTTTCCCCTCCTGATAAAATCAGGAATGGGTAGTTTGTTTTCTGTGGCACTATCTGTTATCCCGCCAAGGGCGGGACACCTTCCAGTTAGGAAGTACACTGCCCTATGTTGCCCGGACTTTCCTTGGCGCGAAACGCGCCACGATAAGGTGGCTTGCTAATAATGCAAAGGTAGAGGATAGGCTGTAGATTCACTACAGACATACCAATGAGTAAAAATTAATGAATATCCTGACCGGTTAGTTTCAGTTCATAATGATCAGCCAGTTGGGCTACCTCCTGAATCATTTCTTTTAGCTGAGCGTCAGATGCTGTGTCTACCAGGCAAGATGCTTCAACTTTTAGAAAGCCATCTTCCAGCACAAATTTTGAGTAATCGAAATTGGCATTTTGTTCCAGCAAGACTTTCAGATCAAGGCCTGAAGTAAATTCACAAACCTTGGAAGTGAACATGGCTTGCTCGCGTCCCGACACCGGACTCTTTTGCGTTAGTGCCACCACAGTTTGAAACCGACTGCCAACAGTAGGTACGACAATGACCGATTTAGTGTGATCGTAATCAGTAAACTGGCCACCAATCTGATCAGCGAATTGCTGAACATACTTCATGATATTCATATTTTTTATCAGTTAAGGGATCAGGAAGTTAGGGAATTAGATTGAATTCCATCCGTTGACAGCTCCGTTTTTATTAGAAATAGAGTGGGTGGAAACGAACTCCTTTTGAAGAGAATTCTACGGTTGGGGCGGGTATCTTAATCATATTGGCAAAGAAGATCAGTGCCTTAACAGCCTTCGACTTGGTTTTGATGGAGGTTAAGTCAAGATCAAGTGCGATATAGAATTGACGGTAGGGAGCTGCATATCCTGCATCAATGTTCTGTTGATCACGTGCATATACCATACCTTCAGCTCCATATCCAGCGGCAATATTAAGCCAACGCGGAAACTTCATGAACTTATCCATATCCACCGAAAGCCAATAGGTTTGACCGTTGTAATCTTTTAATATTTCACTGGGTAATCCATCACCCAATAAGTTGGGATTAATCGGAGCGTAGGAGGTAGTGTGAAAAGAAAACTTCGGAATGATGCGTTGCTCTTTCCAAAGCAGTGATTGTCCAATATAAATACCAGCACCTACAGCATCGGCAATCAGGTCACCGGAAGAGGCTCCATAGTCTTGTGATTTTCCGTCCAGTATTTCAATGGGCACAAGCATAGCGAAACCACTGATGGCCCCAATGATATCTGATTTTTTTGGAGACACACCGCACCAACGCAAGGCTTGTGCAGTGGACGAACTTAAATGATAAGCCGAATAAAAATGCCCAAGTTTATCGACCTGTTTCCATTCGGCATTGTCATTGAAAAATTGAAAAGGTTGACGAGGTGAGTCGCTGTACCAAAGCTCACTCAATCCCACCAAAGAAGCGGTATACACAATGGTAGATGTAGCGACAAATGCACCAAGGCGTGTTTTATTTATAGTATTAACGGAATCCCTTTGTTGAGCAAATACAATGCATGGGAATAGAATCCACAATAGAATTATTCTACTCACCACCATCTTCTTCTTTTATGGCCTCCTCGTTTGGATTGAGATTCTGTTTCGCATCCTCTTCTTCTTTCTTCTTGCGGTTAACACGCCAAATATCTTTAAGTCGATTGAAGGTTTGAGTATAAATAAAACTTGCACCCGTAGTGTTCACGTTTTGGCCATTACCGGTGGTAGAAGTGATGGGATTGACATTGGTTCGGTTAAACATTTTTACCCGAAGTTTTCCATCCGCTGTTAACATGTAATCTACGGTCCAATCTCCGGCAACGGTTGATGGGTTTGGATTAGAGGCACTGGCCTGGCTTCCATTATTAAAAGTTCCATCACCGGTAACGCGCAATCGTCCGTTCAGAAAAGTGTAGGAGAAACGAAGTTGAAAGGTATTAAAAGCTTCCTGATCCATGGTCCCTAAATCCACATTGATCTCCAGGTTCTGATCCATCTGACTCATCCAATAACTCAGTTGATTCGAAAGCAATTCACTTACGCTGTTTACAACAGAACCACTGGTGTTAAAGGATTCAGGAGGCGAGAATCTTCTTAGGATGATCAGACTAAACACTTGTCGCTTTAATTCCTGTTCATCTAATTTATTTTTGAATGCTGTAAACTCAAAATCTAAGTTTACTGTACGCGTATCGGTTTGTATGTTTTTAGGAAGATCTTTAGCAGTAATGTCGAAATTAATTTGTGGCGTTAGCATAGGTCCTTCAAGTTTGAGGGCCACTTGAGCAGGATATTTGCGTTTGAGTTGTGGTGCCGAACTAACCGTAGGATCGGTGATGATCGGTGCAAATGAAGCCATTTGGTTGTACGAAGCATTAATGTCTAATATCCCCTGGTAAGGATCGCCATACCATGAAATTTTACTTCCTTTTGTGATTTGAAATTCTTTATTGATAATATCATATAAAGTGAAGTTGTAAAAGCCTTCTGTGAAAACAAATGGACCGAACATGTTGAACTCTCCCTTTGTGTCAAGTTGCAATTTGAGATCACCATTTCCTCGTCCGCGAATAATATCTCCTGCTTTTAAATCAATAATAATTTCGCAATACGCATCCGGTGTTACATCGAGGTTAAGATCAAAGGTAAGACCCGTGAGATTCAATTTATTCTCAAGTGCAAGATCAACTTCTTTTGATTTTGTTGTATCGTTGAAGTTCACAAAGTTGATGAAGTCTTTTGTTTCAACATCGGATGTCCCACCAATAGGAATATAAACCCGTGTATTTCTTTCTGTTCGTGCATTAGCAGTGATGCTTAGATTTGAAATGGGTCCGTTGAAATTCACATTACCCGTTGCGTAAGCTTGTCCAAAAAACAAACTATTATCCTTCGTGGTAGTATTGAGCACTTGGAAATTTTGGAAATCAGCTTTTAGATTGATGGTCATGCTGTTGAAATTCTTATGGAGTATTGCACCATTGAGTTTTCCTTTATGCCGGAATGCATCGTTCATATCAATATCTTTAAAGTAAATTGAGTTTGGTGTTAAGCCAATGTTGCCAGTGAACTGGTACATGGTTTTAAGATAATCTACCATCAATTGTCCGTCACTCACTTTTCCTTCGCCATTTATCTCGGGTGCGTTGAGCTGCCCTTTCAAAGTGAAGTCGCCAGAAACAGTGCCTCCAATCTGACTGAAGATACCTTTCATAAAAGGCTCTATCAATTTAAGATTCGCTTTTTCAAGCGATGCAATAAGATCTAATGGACTTTTCTTTTGAGAAGGATCATAGTGACCTATAATATTTACTATGCGCAATTCCTTTCGATCAATCATGACATTAATATCAAACTTATTGGTTAGCGTATCCCATTTGTTTTTACCAGTGACATCACCAATCAAAAAATCATTCACCGTAAGGTCGCTGATTTGAATATCATTTTCAACCGAAGGAATTTTGTAATAATTATTCAGGCGAATATCGGCATTCAGGATGCCCGATATTTTTTTGTCGGTCAATACATTTAAGGTGGCAAGATCAAGTTGATTGACTGCAAGCGAAAGAATTTTTGAAGGGTCGGTTGATAATTGTCCATCGACAGCAATGGATTGATCGTTATTTTCCAAAGACAGATGATGTACCTTCACCTCTTTACCAATAAGTGTAATGAAGTTATCCTCTGAAAAATTCCACTCGCGTTCAAGCAATGAAAGTTTGGAGGGTTGAAGTATTATGGTGGTGCTGTCTTTTAGAAAATCAACAGAACCTTTTAACCGAACGTTGTTGTCTTGCCCGTCTTGATCTGCATCTAAACCAATATCAATATGACTGTTGTTCCAGATGGCTTCTGCTAGCAGATTTTTTGTTTTTAAACTTGTTCCGAAACTTTGGTTTTCAGAATTGACAACCGCCATGGAGAGTATACTTGTACTGTCTGCAATTTTTGATGTGGTAAATTCAACATCAGATTGTGTAAAAGTATTACCCTGATACGAAATGGATTTAATGTTAGAATAGGCCTGAAGAATGGTGGTGTAGCCGCTGGTGAATCGTCCTTCAAATAATGTATTGGGTGATACTACGAGATCAACGTTTAAAAGATCAACAATTGGCTTTATATCCTTGAGATTTACCTTCATGTTTGCTTGATACGATTTAGGTGTCTTGTTTTTATTCGCATAATATTCACCAATGTCTTTTTTGTCATTTTTGATATTGAGCGATAATTCTTTCAGTAATGTGGAAATGTCTTTATAGAGATCGGAGAAATAATAATCGCCATTTGCTTCTATATCTACTAAGGATGTTTTTAGGCTAAGAGATCTCTTTCGCTGATCGCGGGTTGCCAGTAAGGCAATGGAATTAAGATTGAGGTTATCCATTTTGTATTGGATATAGAAATCATTTAGGTTGGCAGTTCCTGATAATGAATCGAGTGATAGTCCCTTAATATTAACATCAAGCTTAGTACGCAAGAGGAGAGGGTCAGGTGATAAATGAAGTGCATAAAGGTTGGCGGTATCAAGTGTAGCCTGAATCTTAATAATATCTTTTCGTTGTCTTAAATCAATTGAACCTCGGGCAGAGAATTTTAGATTAGGATCATTCACGTGAAGAAATCCGCTGAAGCGCTCAGAGGCCAAATGGGCATTCGTTATAATATTTGAATAGTTATACTTTAAGATGCCAAGAGAAGAAATCTTTCCGTCTAATTGAAAGTCTGCGGTTTGAACAGTAAGTCCTGAGCCGGCAATTTTTCCATCAAGCGAAACATTTTGAAAATTAATGGTATCACCTAAATATTCACCAAGTTTGAAATTGGTCATCGCTAACTTTCCACTATAAGAAGATTTATTAATATTCTCTTCATTGATCTTGAAGTTGATATCCGATTTTATTGCCCCCAGCCTTCCTAAAAAATTCCCATTTGCAACGAAGTCATTTGGGTAGCCCAGGAATTGTCCATCAAGACTTACAATACCCAAAGGAGAAAGTCTATTGTTAACATCGTCATTGAAAAGAAAAGCTAAATTCGTTGGATCGACTTTTGATTTTCGAAGGTTCAACATGATGAATGTTTCATTAATGATGGGCAATCCATCCATCTCAAGAGAGCCGACAAGTTTTGTTTTGTCCATGCCTAACTCCATGTTGGTTAGTTTGAACTTATTGATGCGACCATTAAAATTTCCACTAATCCAAAATGGTTTTTTTAATTTTTCTGCACCGGGTGCAAATAGTGCGAGATCAGCTGGACTAATAACTGTGTTCTCAAAATTTGCGTGGACAGTAACTTTCTCAACGAAATCATTCAAGTCTCGCTGGCTATCGTACTTGAAGATGATGGTATCAGAAATAATACTTTTACCAATGAGTGCCTTTAGACCTTGAAGCTCCAATGCCTTTTGTGAGATTCGAAAGAACGAAGAGAATTGTTTTACATTCAACTTGGTGACTTGATCTTCCGCTAACAAAGTGCGTACATCAAATTCAATCGTGTCGCCCAGCAGCATGAATGCTTTTAGTTGGCCTTCATCAATGTTTATTTTGAAGTGATTGTAATCAAATCCATTTTTAATGCTGTCTTGATCCTGATTGATGTAGCTAAAAGCACTTTGGTTTAGAATCGCTTCTCCAATATTAATCTTGGGTGTTTTTCCAGTGCCACTACCACTCGCACCGTAATGTTCATTGATGCGGGCAATGAAGACATTGAAGTTTAAATCCCGCGATGTATCGGACTCGTTTATTTTGGTGAGTAATACATTAGCGCTATCCAGAAAAACACCATCAATGTTTACATTATTTTTTTCGAAAAGCTGAGATACCTTAAAGTTGATCAGGATTTTTTTGGCGCTGATCATTTTGTTGTTGGCCAGGTCATAGACGACTACATCTTCTAGCTCTAACCGGTCGAACCACAGCATTCTGAAACTTTTGATCGTGGCCTTGAATCCGGTTATCTGGGAGAATTCTTTTAAAA
>JANODK010000274.1:0-19286 GCA_031412655.1 Chryseolinea sp. | reverse complement strand
AGTGCATTTTCAGAAGCAATCATCGGTGGGCCGTCTTCATATTTTATATCAGCCACGGCTGAAAGTGGAATAGTACCTAATGCCGGAGTTTTTAAAGGAATGCGCTTGAGTTGTTCGATACTGTTGCGATAATCCTGCGCCAGGCGCACACTGATGGTAAATCGTTTTCTTCCTTCGATGGTTTGTCCGATGGGTGTTCCTCCAATGGCAGATTCAACAATCATGTTTACATCATTTACCGTTATGCCATATCTTCCAATAGCATCTCTGTTCACCTGGATTGTCAGGTACTTTCCACCGGTGATCGGATCAACATATAAATCTTTTACACCAGGAATTCCCTGTAAGGCTGTTTTTACTTTTTCTGAAAGTATATATATGCTATCAAGATTTTGCCCATATACTTTCACGCCAACATCTGTACGAATTCCAGTAGCCAGCATATTGATGCGGTTGATAATAGGTTGCGTCCAGCCATTTACTACTCCTGGGATTTGTAGCTTGGCATCCAGCTCGTTGATAATATCTTTTTTGGTTATACCTGCGCGCCATTCACTCTTTGGTTTTAACATGATGATGGTCTCAATCATGCTTATTGGTGAATTGTCAGTAGCTGTACTTGCGCGTCCGGCTTTTCCTAAAACTTTATCTACTTCGGGAAGAGACTTGATGATCTTATCCTGCACTTGTAAAATTCGTTTCGCTTCTTCATTGGAAACATCGGGAAGTGTGACAGGCATGAACAAAATAGATTGTTCATCAAGAGGTGGCATGAACTCACTACCCAGACTCATGAGCAGGGGAATGCTTACCAAGAGCGCGATAATATTTACACCAATCGTTGTCTTTCGCCAGTTCATGCAAGTGCGAATAACCGGTTCATAGATTTTTTCAAGAAAGCGATTGAGCGGATTTTTGCGTTCATTGGCAAACTTTCCTTTCATGAAGAATGAAATGATAACAGGAGCAAGAGTAATGACCAGAATGGCATCGACAATCAGAATAAACGTTTTGGTATAAGCCAATGGATGGAAAAGTTTTCCTTCCTGACCGGTAAGCATAAAAACAGGTAGGAATGAAGTAATGATGATTACGGTCGAATAGAATACACCACGCGAAACCTGCTTGGAAGATTTTTCAATGATCGCCAGACGCTCGGCATTTTCGATCTTGTTGTATTTCCGGTTCAATAATTTCTTTATCATAATGAATTATTTTTCGGTTTCGGGATTTAACTCTTCAAACCGATGTGATAAATTTTTGTAGGAATTTTCCGCCATAATGATCCCGTTATCGACAATTACACCAATCGCCAATGCAATACCTGTAAGCGACATAATATTCGAACTGATACCAAAAGCATTCAACAGAATAAAGCTGGTGGCAATGGTGATGGGGATTTGTATGATAATACTGATCGCACTTCGCCAATGAAAAAGGAAAAGAATAACAATGATCGAAACCACGATCATTTCTTCAATAAGTGTTTTCTTAATGGAAGAAATTGACTCTTCAATTAACTGACTGCGGTCATAAATGATGTTGAACTTTACGCCTTGAGGAAATCCTTTAGCGACTTCCTCCATTTTCTTCTTCACGGAGTTAATAACCTCATCTGCATTTTCGCCATAGCGCATCACAACAATGCCACCGACTACTTCACCCTCACCATCCTGGTCAAATATTCCAAGGCGTGTTTCTCCTGTCATTTGTACAGTAGCTACGTCACGTACTTTCA
This sequence comes from Chryseolinea sp., assembly GCA_031412655.1. Taxonomy (GTDB): domain Bacteria; phylum Bacteroidota; class Bacteroidia; order Cytophagales; family Cyclobacteriaceae; genus Chryseolinea. The sequence continues at coordinate 17,548 of JANODK010000274.1, read as the reverse complement.
CAGGCACTGTGTTTACTGTTTTCAATGCGATGTTTTCAATTTCTTCTACCGACTTCAGATAGCCGGTTGTCTTAATTATATAACCGATGTCGTTCAGCTCAAACTTACGTCCACCAGCTTCGTTGTTATTGGCTCGTACCGATTGAATGACTTCAGGTACAGAAAGCCCGTAATAAGTAAGTTTATTTGGATTAACCGTTACCTGATATTGTTTCTGAAAGCCACCGAAGGAAGCAATCTCACTTACGCCAGCAACGTTTTGCAAGCCAAACTTTATATACCAATCCTGTATAGCACGTTGCTCGCCTAAATCCATACCGGGTGCATCCAATGTATACCAAAGAATATGTCCTACACCTGTGCCATCAGGGCCTAGTGTTGGAGTAATACCATCTGGCAATAATCTGGTGGCATAGTTGAGACGTTCAAGAACGCGTTCACGTGCCCAATAAATATCGGTGTCATCATTAAAGATGACATAAACAAAGCTCATCCCGAACATTGATGCACCTCGTACATATTTGACTTGGGGGAGTCCTTGAAGGTTAGTCACCAATGGATACGTTACCTGGTCTTCAATAATCTGAGGGCTACGCCCCATCCATTCAGTGAATACAATCACTTGATTTTCGGACAGATCCGGAATGGCATCGATCTTATTGATTCGCACAGAGTAAATTCCCCATGCAAGCAACCCTGCGGCCACGAGCAATACTAAAAACCTGTTTTGTAGTGACAGGGATATGACTTTTTCAATCATGTTGAAAAAATTGATGTAGAGAAAATAAAAATGGAATGGTGACTTGCTAGAGAATAGCAGTCATGAGAAAAGCAGAATGCTTTTCAGAGAGAAATAAAAATCAGATTAAAAATATTTGAAAGTCGACCGTTATATCTGTCGGTCGCAACGGAGGATCGTAGTAAGCGTAATTTTTAAAAGAAATTATTGACGAAGGAATAACTTCAGCAATAAGAACAGCAGGTTGAACCATATCGAAAACGGAGGGCGCTGCAATACTGATCTTACTTAGATTTCCTTTGAAATCCTGTGCATCATGGACAATAGTTTCATCCTGGCAACATGGCTTTGATTCGTGCCGGTGGCATGGAGGCATTTGTTTCTCCATTTCACATCCCTCAGCCTTAGTGAACAATGCTATGTTTTGAATTTGACCCCCACACAAATGAAAGCCCACCATAAAACTGGTGCTTGAAAAAAGCACTAGAATGGTGAAGGCACATGATAGTATGGAGCGATGTTGTTTCATTGAATAATCAAATGTAACGCAAATAGATCAAAAGAGATTTATACTTAAATGATTATGATTTATAAAATTTCCTTAGAAATTGGTTTTTAGATCAAAAAGTGATGTTTTATTGGAAACAGGCAACACAATTGGGACTCGTTTGACTTTTGGAGAAAAGGTGCTGATGAATTTTATTACCCTATCTGCTTAGAACAGTAACAAAAAAAGCTGATCACATTGACCAGCTTTTCATGCCGTTGAATCAATTAAGTCGCTCAGCCTTATATCCGGCTTTTGCTACAGCCTCTTTGATTTTCACCTCATTGGTTTCGCCAACGATAGTAAGAATCTTTGAGGGATTGGCGGTGTCCACTTCCCAATTGTCCTCTCCAAAAGCTGCATTCAAATGAGGTGTTACTTTCGCCACACAGCCTGAGCACTTTATGTCGGTTTTAAATTTGATTGCTTCCATAATTTTTGTGTTAAATTCTATTCAAATAAACGAGGAATAGTAGGCTTTGGCTTTATATAATAACCGGTATGGATTATATAATTTTAATATAATTGCTGGATAGTTACACCCTCCGAGATAGGATACGCCTGGCAAGTCAGAATTTGGGATTGCTGTAGCTCTTCCTCTGTAAGAATATGATTTTTACGAAGTTTCACCTCGCCAGCAATCAACACTGAACGACATGTTCCACACTGGCCTCCCTGACAGGAGTGCGGCAATTTCAAATCCGAATTAAGTGCAGCAGTAAGGATGGATTGTCCGCCCGGTACATTTAATAAATATTCCTGCTCCCGCCATTGAATCCGAATTTCTCTTGTTACAAGACTGGTGAAATCAAATGAAGGTTCGAGTTGATTCGGTGGAATGAAAAAATTCTCTTTGTGAATACTCAAATCAAGATTCAAAGAAATTACAGCCGCTTCAATCATTTGCATGAAGCCATACGGACCGCATAGATACACCTCAGGGATCATTGAATTTTCGTTCAAAAGATTCCTGATGAGTTTACGGACAATGAGCTTACTCAATTGTCCCTTATAAAATATGGTAAGATCAGAATCAATTTCCTGTGGCTGGGAAATCACATGTAACAGGTGGAATCTGTCCTTATAAGTCCGTTGAAATTCCTGCAACTCTGATTTAAAAATGATCCGCTCCTCACTGCGATTGGAATAGATCAATGATACACAAGACAAGGGTTCACCATGCAGTACTGATTTCAGGATGGATATCACCGGTGTAATGCCACTACCTCCTGCGAACAAAATGAGATTTCTTTTATTTTCCAAAGAAGGCTCAACCGTGAAATCTCCAAAAGGTCCATCCAATTCTACAAGTTCCTTTTCTCTGATATTTTCAATAACATAATTAGAGAGGCTTCCTCCCGGAATGGACCGTATGGTAATGGCGATTTCCTGATCAGCGTTTGGTGAAGAATTTATTGAATAGGTACGCGACACGTGGTTGCCATATACATGGGTTGACAGCGACACGTGCTGACCAGCTTTGTAATGATCAAACTCAGGGATACGATCAAATACCAGTGTTACGGAGTCTTTGGTTGATCGTTCTATTCGTTTTACAATCAGTTTCATTTTTAGTGTGATTTTTATTGAGGCAATTGGAGTAGCAACATCACACAGACCGTTGCAACAGCTATGCCCAGGGTAAGAAGAATAATTTTCTGACTTTTTCCGAGATTAGTTTCCATGAGGACACAAAACTAATTTTTGTCGAGGCGGAGACGTTGCACATTAGCGGGTAGATTTTATATAGTTTCCTGCACTAAAAAAGTCCAGCATTGCTACCGGACTTTCCGTTTGTAATTAGTTAATTAATATCCCTAAATCTTTGCTGCCTTCAGTCGGAGGCTGTTGGCGACCACACTCACTGAACTTAACGCCATGGCCGCCCCGGCAATCATTGGATCAAGTAGAAAGCCATTCACTGGATACAATACACCGGCTGCTAAGGGGATACCAATGATATTATAGATAAAGGCCCAAAATAGGTTCTGCCGAATTCCTCTTACCGTTTTCGAAGAAAGGTTCAGAGCTTTGGAAATGGATTGTAAATCAGAAGTGATCAACGTCATCTTGGCAACATCCATAGCAATGTCAGAGCCTTTACCCATCGCGATGCTCACATCAGCCTGCGCCAAAGCATGTGAGTCATTAATGCCATCACCGACCATCGCGACCACTTTACCCTGTGCCTGAAGTTGCTTAACAAATTCTGCTTTTTCTGAAGGCATCACTTCTGATTTGTAATTTTTCAGACCGACTTGTTTAGCTACAGCCATAGCGGTATGCTCATTATCGCCTGTCAGCATATACACATCGATGCCGCGATCCTGTAATAACTGAATGGCATTTTTAGATGTCGGCTTGATCTTATCGGCAATAGCCAGTGTAGCAATTACGTGTGTGTGGTCACTCAAGTAAACCACCGTCTTGGCCTCCTGCTGAAGACGCATGCTTTCCTTTTGCAATTTTTCAGGTAGTGTAATGCCGTACTCATCCATGAGTTTTCTATTTCCTACATAATAGGTTTGCGCATTAACATTTGCTTTTACCCCCTTACCAGTAATGCTTTCAAAATCGTGAGTAGGTATAGATTGAATTTTCTCTTCACTGAGTCGTTTCACCACTGCTTCTGCCAGGGGATGCTCCGATTGAATCTCCAAGGCATATAATATATTTTTCAAAATACCGATACTATCTGGTGATGTCCAAAGCATATCAGTTACAGTTGGTTTTCCTTCCGTGATTGTCCCTGTCTTATCCAATATCACCGCATTTACTTTATGCGCTAACTCAAGGCTCTCTGCATCTTTGATGAGTATATTATTTTCGGCCCCCTTGCCTACACCTACCATGATGGCGGTTGGTGTGGCCAGCCCCAATGCACAGGGACAAGCAATCACCAGTACCGTTACCGAAGTAAGCAGCGCATGGGTAAACGCATTGTCTCCTCCAAAAATCATCCACACCGTAAATGTCAAAATGGAAATAGAAATTACCACCGGCACAAAAATCCCTGCTATTTTATCCACCAGTTTTTGAACAGGTGCTTTACTGCCTTGTGCTTCCTGAACCATCTTAATGATGTGCGCCAAGATGGTATCGCCACCGACTTTTTCAGCTTCAAACTGAAAACTTCCTTTTTGATTAACGGTTCCGGCAAATACTTTTTCTCCCGATTTCTTTTCTACCGGTATTGGTTCACCTGAAATCATACTTTCATCCACGAAAGATGAACCTGATAATACTTTTCCATCTACTGGAATTTTCTCTCCAGGGCGAACAATAATTACATTACCAGTTTTGACAGAAGCAATCGGTATTTCCTGCTCAACTCCTTCGACAATCATACGAACCGTCTTCGGTTGGAGGCCCATCAATTTCTTAATCGCGGAAGATGTGTTTGACTTTGCCTTTTCTTCCAGAAGTTTGCCCAATGAAATGAAGACAACTACAACAGTAGCGGCTTCAAAATAAACATGAGGATGCAGTCCACGTGAATGCCAGAATTCCGGAAAGAACGTATTGAAGGCGCTGAAGAGAAAAGCTATACCTGTAGACAAGGCCACCAGTGTGTCCATGTTCGCCATTTTGTGACGTGCCTGCTTCCAGGCATTGACAAAGAAATGTCTTCCAAAATAAAACACTACTGGTGCAGCGAGCAGCATGGAAATATAATTTCCATAAGGCATATCCATAAAGAACATACCGATGATTACTACCGGCACCGCCAGGATGGAAGACCAGATCGTTCTTTTCTTAACCTGCTCATATTGTTTTCTTTGAGCTTCTTCTTTTACAGCTTGTGGATCTTCTGCACTTACCACCAAGTCATAGCCTATCGAACGCACCGCGTTTTGCAGATCACCCGGTTGAGCAAGCTTGTTATCATACTCAATCCATGCGGACTGATTGGCATAGTTTACACCAGCATCCTTCACGCCCGATACTGACTTAAGCATTGATTCCACGCTGACGGCACAAGCCGCACAAGTCATTTCTAAAACCGGATATGTTTGTTTTATATATTTCATCGTATTGGTTTAATTAAAAAAGTGATGCTTCTGCTATGCACATTGGCTATGCAATTATACTAGCAAGGGGCAGATCAGGGTTTGCAGAATTACCCATTTCATTTACAGGATTTACATCTCCTCCCTACAAGACAACTTATTTTTCTCCGTCTTAATCTTCTTAAAGTATGTTGGCATTAAACCCGAGAATTCTTTGAATTGTCGGGATAAGTGATTGATGCTGCTGAAGCCTGTGATATAGGCAATTTCAGTCAGTGTAAAGTCGGTATAGACGAGCAATTCTTTGACCTTTTCTATCCGCCTTGTAATGATGTACCGTTCTAAAGTTATGCCTTCAGCGGCAGAGAAAAGTTCACTGATCGAATCGTAGTTCATGTGCAAACTTTCAGCGAGTAGCGAGGAGAACTTTAGTTTCACATCATATTTAATATTCTGAGCGAACACATCGGCAATCATTTTTTTTACCTGATCAATTATCTTTTGATGGCGATTTTCCATCCTTTCAAATCCGTTATTCAGCAGAAAATTTTTAATTCTGTTAATGTCCTCTTCGGCCAGTGTCTTATCAAAAGACACTTTTCCGAGGCTGATATTTTTTACCGAAAATCCCATCTGCTCTATCCCCTTTCTGATGACAGAAACACATCGATCGCATACCATGCCTTTGATTAGAATATCCGTTACTTGGTTCATTACAATGTCACTTTATATAATGTAAAAATCAGAAGATTATTACCAGGTTATGTTATATAATAACCGGAAAGAATTATAGAATTTAGTGCAGGCTTTTATAAAAGATCAACAGAACATATTTCTCGTTGCTTTTGCTGATTTGGATAAATATTAGCCATAGGAAGAAAGAACTCGTAGTCAAAACTGGAGGAACGAATGTAAAACGAATTAGATTTCAGGAGATGTTGTCGAGTGGTTTTCTAAAGCATCAGCCCTCCTAAACTTTTACTTAAAAACAAGTAACAATCACGGAAAGGGACTAGACAGTGACCGACTCGCTATAACGTTAACTTAATGGAAAAGAGTTTTTACCAAAGTGTACTGTGGAAAATACTGGCATGCATTGACATTTATTCAAGGAGGAGGGTAAATGATTAGAATTTCACACAAAAATTTCATCAGAGAAATTGTAACTATCAACTCATTTTTTCAAAACTACAAAATACAAAATTCTGCATAGTACTAAAGGGTGTTACGTGTGTCTCTTCAATACACTTTATTCGTTTAAAATCTTTTTCGAATAATGATGATAGGGAAGTTTCTGTGTACTGTTTAATTTCTAAACCGCTACATTTTGTTGGGCCAGTCTGCGAAAATGTTCCGAGAACGAGGTGGCCTTCCTTTTTTATTGCTTTACTCACAACAGAGAGGTAGCGAATGATTTGTACTTCTGTTGTTAAAAAATGAAACGCTGCACGATCGTGCCAGAAATCATATTCAACAGTTGGTTCAAATTCCATAATATCTGAAACAATCCATTTCACGGAATCGGCCTTATTACCTAACCTTATCTTTGCCCGCTCAATTGCTTTTGCGGAAATATCCAACACAGAAATATTTGTATAACCCATTTCAATCAATGCATCTACCAGATGACTATCGCCTCCGCCAATATCAATGATCTTCGCATTTTTAGTAAGGTTGAATAACGTTATAAATTCGATTGATGTTTTGGGATAAGATTGAAACCAACTGAAGGCTGTTTCTTCTTTAGTCTCATAAATTTTATCCCAGTGCTGTTTAAAGTTGTTCATGGTTTATGGGTTGATAAGGTTGGATTTTATTGCTTATCAGTGAATAAGTATTTTGCAGTTTTCTCTATCAGCTTAAGTGCGCTTATGCTTCCGTTCTCTTCTCCTTTCTCAAAGTCGCCATGTTGTTGTGCCATTGTGTTTGTAAGATGGGCAAAGCAGACCACGGATTTATTTTTTGCTTTAGCATACGTTACAGAGCTGCTGCTTCCATTTCAACGGCTGTAACGTCTAATGATTTCGCATAGTCAATAGCCGATTGTGTTTCGCGATAGGGCGCATCGGTAGTCCAGCTTTTGCCTTTGGAAACAAAGAGCGTTGGATCGGATAAAATTGGCGAAAGATTTTCGAGTAAGTTCAGATTGATTTCAGATTTCTCTTGAGAAGGTATGTAGTGATAGCTTGTACCTTCATCTCTAAGGGATTCAGTAATAATGATAAAGTCGCTACCTATTATTGGATTAATTATGCCTGCGGATGTTATGCTGATAAGCAGTTGGCAACCTGAGACAAATAATTGTTCGGCAACAAGTACTGCGTAAGATGAACCGACTGCACAGCCTACTACACCAAGCGTTAATGCGCCACTTTTAAAGGTGTAAAGATTGGAGTGATAACACGCCCAGCACTGATTTAACTCTCCCAAATTATTTTTTTGAAGATACCGAACGATGTCTCCATCTGGATCTAAAACACAAACTTCTGGAACATTACAATCGGGAAGTTTTTTTTGTCTTCGTCCTTCTCGTAACAGATTTTCAGGATTGAAAATGGAAGGCTCTTTGTATTGCTTGTCTACAATGGATTGCATGAATACTGATATTTAATTGAAAGATATTTCTATTGGCAAGCCTTCGAGTTGCCAATCGGGGTAACCTTCTTCAAGGCGTATGGCTTTGTAGCCTTTCTTGGTTAAGAGTGCTACTGCTTCATCGGCAAATACACAAAAGGGGCCACGGCAGTATGCTATAATTTCGTTTCGCTTGGAAAGCTCAATCAGCCGTTTTCCTAGTTGCTCAATGGGAATTGAGACAGCATTTGCAATGTGACCTTTTACAAATTCTGTTTCGGGACGCACGTCCAAGATGGTAACACGACCTTTCTGTAATTTGATCAGTAGTTGGTTGATGGATACAGATTCTAAACTGAATTTGGCCTGCTTAAAATCTCTTACGATTTTTTCTATAGCGCTAATGCGTTCGACACCCAATTCACGCAATGCTTTCCATGCTTTGAATACATTTACGTTAGCTAAACGATAATATATAAAATTGCCCTGCCTGTTTATTTCTACTAACTGTGACAACTTTAACAGTTGAAGATGTTGTGATGCATTGGCGATCGATAGATTTGTTTGCGAAGCAATTTGTTCAACTGAGCATTCACCCTGTGCTAAGAGTTCAATAATTTCAAGTCGATGCGGATTGGAGAGAGCCTTTGTTATTTTAGCAAGCTCGCTATACACTTTGTCTTTAAAATCTCTCTTGTTCATTGTTCCCTAATTTGAATTGGAACTTTGAAGGTAAAAAGATTATTGAACTATTCAATACATTTCTTGAATAGATTTGTGTAAGGGTCTTAAATGAGCATTCTACGTGCCTTTAATTTTATGTATTGGACTTGTAGTATATTTTGAGGCTTCCTCTGCGATTATTCGTTTCCAAATTTGAGAGCGATAGAAAGGTCCCAAATATCCCCGCACTTTTAACGTGTTCTTATCAATAAGCCACATCGAAGAGGAGTAGGTGCTTCCATTTCCTGGATCTAAAATTTTCCCATTTGTCCATTCGTCACCTTGTTTAACAAAGCCCCAAAGCATTTTCATGCCAACCACTTTTGTCCCCTTCAATTCCCCTTCACACTCCGTGCAGATTGGATCGCTGCCTTCGTTGGGCAGTAAATAAATCGTTTTAATGGTAGCCTTTAGTTCTCCTGCTGAAAACTTTATTTCTACCAAAGTTTTTACTTTGTTCCAATGGTCATCAATTGTTTGCCATGTGCCTTCGGGGCTTTGTGTATTTATACTACCAACATTTCTTTTCCATGTTTGCGTTCTGTGAAACAAACCAAGCGGACCACCATAACCTCTCACCATAAGTGTATTATCATTTTCCATCCACAAACGGCTGTCGTAAACTTCTCCTGTTGACGGGTCTAAAATTTTTCCATCTGTCCATTCCGTTCCTGATTTTTTGAAGCCCCACAAGAATTCCATCCCCTTTACCTTTTGATTTTTTCTTGAGTCTTCACACTTATTGCAAACAGGGTCTTCGCCCTGATTGGGCTGTAAAATGATCTTAGCAATTTTTCCTTCCAATCCTTTATCTTTCTTTTCGATTTTTATGTGCGACAAAGGATTGCCTGTACTTTCATCAAACGTTATCCATGTACCTTCTGGTGATTGACTAAATGCAGGGATTGAAAGCGCAATTATAATAATCAGCGTTGCTATTTGTTTTGCAGTTGTGTTTTGCGTTTTGCTTTCCGGCTGTCGTGATGTTACCTCCTCGAAAGTCTGTTCGTATGTTTTATGATTACTCTTCATCCATTTATCCCACCAGCTAAAGTATAAACCGTAGTTGCTATTGAAATTTTTGTGGTGCATGTTGTGATGTACGGTAGTCAGATTCCAATTGAAGAGTTTGGATTTAATAAAACCTTTTGGCAGCATTTCATAACCAAGGTGACCTCTTACGTTTTGAAGGATCATATAGGAAGTAAACAAAAAGATAGTAAGGCCATGGAGTGGAAGAAAAATTAGCATGATAGGGAGTACCATTGCCTGAATGATGGCTTCGAAGGGATGAAAAGAATATGCAGCCCAGGGAGAGGGATTAGTGGACTCGTGATGGACTTTGTGAATGTATTTGAACAATCGCTTGTGATGCATGAGCCGATGTGTCCAATAGAAATAAAAGTCGTGGAATAAAATCATGACAACCAGACTTATGAAGAAATAAGCCCAGCCAAAGTCAGCTATGTTTTCATAAATGTTTACATAGCCTAATTTTTTGGCAGTAAAAATACTGAAGCCTACAAGTGAGAAGATAACGACAGTACTTATGGAGTACTTAATCTCGCTTAACAATTGTGCTTTGGTGGGGCATGAATTCTGAATAAAAAGATGACTCCACCTCTTTCTAAAAACCACCCAAAAGATAAGGAACGCTGTTCCTGCTGGTATTAAGTAGCGGAGCAGATCGAAAAGGAAAATGAAGGGATAGACTTTAAAGAACTGACTTGTTTCCATAGTATTCGTGTTTTTGTTTGACAATGCGAACCTATGCTATCTGCATATCCAAGTCTCTTTGATAGTAGAAAATGCTTACTGATTCCGAAATCAGGATGATTATTTCGAAATCAGCGCTAATTAAAAGCCCTTATTGATTTTCTGTTTGCGAAAAGCAGTGGGTGTAACACCCGTTTGATCTTTAAATGCCTTATTGAATGGGCCGATGGATTGATAGCCCAACGAATAGGCAATTTCAAGAATGGTAAGATTTGCTTTTTCGGGGTCTTGCAGAATCGCGCAAGCTTCCTGAACGCGGTATTGGTTTAGGAAGTCATTGAAATTCCGAAATCCCAACTGTCCGTTTATGGTTCGTCTCACTTTGTATTCTTGCTCATTAAGTATTTCCGCAAGACGACTAATGGTCAATCCTTCGGTTCGATAAATCCTTTCGTCCATCAGGAGCTTTTTGATTTTAGCACCAATCAGAGGATTGGCATCAAGTTCCGTTTCGAGTTTTTCTACTTTCTTGGTGTGAAGGAAAAAAGTGAGGTCTAATTCTAATGTATAATAGATGAAAGACAAGCTTAAAAGAATGATTGCCGTTTTTTGAATGATAGGTAATATTTCAGGAGTGGCTGAACCAATCCAAATGCTTTCAACAATCAATGTAATTCCAATTAAGGAAGCTGTAACAATAATAAAGGCATTTCGAAAGCGAAGTCGTGCATCAATCAAATCGTATTTTCTATTTCGAATAGCCTCTAGTACTCCAAAGAACATAAAGACAAACGAAAGCAATTTTCGTATAAGGGAGAATATACCCTTTACTTCCGTTGAAACTATTATGATATGCTCGCTATAAAAAGAAGTGTACTGTATCAATAAAAAAATGAAGATGAAAGCATAGAATTGCATGTTCATCTTAAAGTGATCATCGAAAATTGATTTGGAAAGAAACCAGAAAAGGAGGGGAAGCAGGAAGGGCCCTATTAACAGTATTAAAAGAAACACTGACTTAAGTTCGGTTCTCCCTTCAACAATCAGGTAACAAACTACAGATGCTGTAAAGGCAATTGCAAACCAAGCGTTCTTATTTCCTTTCGCAACTTTTAAAAATTGCAAAATGATAATTAAGAGTGTTGTAATTGCACTGATCCGTAAAATTTCATTAAGCATCATAGGGTTATTAAAAAGGTGTTCTGCATCCAATTTAAACAACCTAAGTTAATATTTTAGGGGCTTCTTAATCCGCATATTTAAGTTGGTATGAGTGAGAATTTCATTTTATAAATCCTTACTGCATTTAAGATTGCCAGTAATGCAACACGCGCATCTGCAAACAGCTTCCCACATGGTTGCAAGACCTCCGGCTTAGTTACAATACGATTACTTTTAGACCCATCGACCCTTCAGACTATCCCTTTCTCAAGCTTAATGACATAATGCAAAGAATTACACTGGTATAGCGGAACTATTGCGATTCTTAAAGCAGGGCAAATTCATTTAGAATCACCAATCTTGACTTTTAAAAGTTTTATTGAATTAATGAAAACCAGCGTATCAGGAAGTAAATGGATGGCCGCTGCCTGAACCGGACCAATTACTTTAAGCAACACAAGTGTAATCCCTATCACGTGGACAACACCAACTCCAACAAAAATATTTTCACGTATAGTTTTGAATGCTCTCTTACTTATAGCACGGGCTCTTGCAATTTTTTCTAGTTTATCCTGCATAAGCACAATATCAGCAGCTTCCATTGCAGCTTCTGTTCCCATTGCACCCATTGCAATTCCGATATTGGCCTGGACCAAAGCAGGAGCATCATTAATTCCATCGCCTACCATTGCTATTTTAGACCCATCACTTTGCAACTCTTTAATGCTATTAATTTTATCTTCCGGTAATAAATTCGCTTTGTATTCCGTAATTCCAATCTGATCTGCAACGTGTTTTGCTGTTTCAGGATTATCACCAGTGAGCATCACGATCCTTTTTATTCCGCTCTTTCTTAATCCAGTAATCATATCCTTAGCCCCTTCACGAATGGCATCAGAGACGTAAAACACTCCGGCTAATTTCCTATTTACCGAAAGGTATATGGCTGTATCTGTAACATTTTTTGAAGTAACAGCCATTAGCACTTTTCTCTCTTCCATAAAAGACTTGTTGCCCAGCAAAAGTGATTTTCCCTCCGCTTCGGCTGACACGCCTCGTCCTTTAATAACTTCAAAATTAGTGGGTTCTGTATACGACAACTTTAATTTATCTGCATAGTCAAGAATCGCCTTGGCAAGAGGATGGCTAGAACGCCTATCCACTGTGGCAGCAAGTTGTACTAATTGATATTCAGTATAATTTATATCCACTATTTCCAGCTTATTAACAGTTGGTTCACCCACAGTTAATGTTCCTGTTTTATCAAATACAATAGTAGTGACCTTAGCAAGTTCTTCTAAAAACAAACCACCTTTAATGAGAATTCCTTCGCGCGCGGCACGAGCAATAGCTGAAATAGTAACTAGAGGCGTTGCCAAACCAAGTTCAGCGGGGGAAGTAAAAATTAGCAGTGCAATTACAAGCTTAACATCGCGCGTGAAGAAATATACTGCACCAACAAAAACAAACACAACAGGTATCAGATAGGAAGCTACTTTATCTGTGTACTTTTCAATTGGCGCCTGTTGACTTTCAGCTTCTTCAACTAAAGAAATGATACGCGAAAAAACTGTATCCTTTCCAGCTTTGGTCATCTGAATGTCAAGGGCTCCTAATTCAATAATTGTTCCCGCAAAGACATCGTTGCCGATATTTTTTTCAAGCGGAACACTCTCTCCTGTAATGGGCGCTTGATTTACTGATCCTGAACCTCCGGTAACTTTTCCATCAACTGGAATTTTTTCTCCTGCTTTTACCAGAATAATATCTCCAATTTTTAAATCAGGAATATTTACAATTTCCTCCCTACCTTCTTTTTTCACTATTGCAGTTTTTGGAACAGACCCAATTAGCTTTTTAATAGATGCTCTTGCTTTCTCACCACTTGCAGAAGCTATGTATTCGGCAATTAGGATGATCATGAGTACTACAGAACCCGCCAGATATTCTTTACCAACAACGGAGACAATTACTGCAATTGTTATAAATAGTTCAGTGCCGATTTTTCGCTCTTTAACTAAATCTATAACTGCTACTTTTACTAGCGAATAAAGACCAAAAACCATTGTTATCAGCAGATAAGGTAAAGGCAGGATATTTAAATAGAATAACAGGCTTGCGATACCTACAGTGATGATGCGTGTGATCTCCCATCGAAATTGTGGAGCGAAAAATGTTTTAATAAAATTCATAAAAGACTTTTAGTGTTAATTGAGAAAAGTAATAAGGTTGATTTTTACCCATTTATTCTTATCGTAACAATTAGCCGATACCATCCTCCATCTTAACTCTTATGTATTGTTCCGCATCGCCAATTGTGGCAATTCTTTCCGCATCTTCATCGGAGATAGAGATGTTAAAAACCTTCTCCAGTTCAATCAACAATTCTACCATGTCCAAAGAATCTACACCCAGATCAGAAAATTTCGTGTCGGGCTTTAGCTCAGCATGATTTATGCTCAGCTTTTCCATGAGAAAATTATCAAATCTCACTTTAAAGTTTTCCATTGTAGCTTAACGTTTATGCCATTACTCATCAGGCGTATTTTTCATTTTCATTAACAATGAATAAGCGCCTTTAGTGACAAAGTTATTGGTGCTAAAATTTTGATCAATAACAATTTCAATAAGTCCGTTTTCTGTGTTGCCAGTCTTGACTTCCATCATTTCAAACTCATTGTTTGCTTTAACTACAAAAACAAATTGTTTATTTTCGAAACTTACTACTGCGTCTGCTGGCAGTACGGTTGCATTGCTACTTTGTACCTGAATTTCAGCATTCATGAACATGCCGGGAATTAACTTTTTATCTTTTTGTTCAAAGTGGCAATGCACTTCGACAAACCTATCGGATGATAGCTCTTTACCGATTAAATATATCTCCGCTGCATATTTTTCTTCAGGATTTCCATTGGTGTAAGCACTGACCTTTTGACCTTGTCCGAGTCTATTTACATCTTTCTCAAAAACATTTAACGCCAAGTGGACATCAGACGGATCTACAATTTCAAATAGTACATCCGATGGATTTACATACTTTCCAGTATTCACGTTTACTTCCGAAACAAAACCATCGATTGGCGAATAGATATTTGCCGTGCGTGAAATGTTGTTTTCGTCAAGCTTATCAGGATTGAACCCGATAAGCTTCAATTTTTCTGATAAGGATTTCACAAGTACTTTTTGAGTAGTAAAATCTGCTTGTGCTTTCTGAAATACTTTATCGCTTGTGGCTTTGCTTTTATTAAGCTCTTGCTGGCGATTAAATTCTCCCTCAATGAAAATAAGATTTGCTTTGGCAGTCAGGTAATCTTCCTGAAGTTGTATAAACTGTTGGTCTTCCATTACCGCTATAACTGCGCCTTTCTTTATTTGCATGCCAGGCAAAAGCTTTGCTGATTTTAAATATCCGCCTAGTGGAAAACTTATGCTGACAATGCTTCCCGGGGGCACATCAATTACTCCTGAAAGTTTCAACACAGAGGAAATGGTTTTACTTTCTGCTTTCCCTATTACTATTCCAGCATTTTTTAGCTGTGCATCGGTCATCTGAACAACGGTTTCATTGACTGCCGTTTCCGATTCCTTTTCTGTTTCCTTTTCCTTTTTGCAGGATGCAAACGAAAGGAACAGCACTGTTATAAAGATTATATTTTTCATTTCGTTGCTTATTTAATTTGATGTAAATGAGTTGAGTTTAATAATACTTTGATTAAGGTTTTTTACGGCTTCAATATATTGGCTTTGAATACTAATGGCATTGTTGGTAAGCAGTACCCATTCCAAATAGTTAATGTCACCGTTTTGAAATTGAAGATTTGCAGTACTTAAAATTATTTCCGCATTTTTATTTGCTGAGTTTTCGTAGTAGGTCACCGTTTCTAAGCTTTTGTTGTATTGCTCTGCGGCTTGCTCATATTCGCTGTTGGTTGTTTGTAAGGCCAACGCATAATTGTTTCGGCTTAGCTGCCAGTTAATTTTTGATGCGTGGATATTTGATTTTCGCGAACCGAAGAAAAGTGGAATACCGAGGCCTACCTGAACGGACTGAAAGCGCGTAGAACCAGAGTAGAATTGTTCATCTGCACCAAATCCTTTAATCGTCATATTATTGTAGCTGGCAAATAGATCAGGAAGTAGTTTGGATTTTTCTACTTTATACTTAGCCAATCCAATCTGCTCTTGCTGCCTTAATTTTTGAAGGTAAGGAAGCTGATGAATATCCATTTCGTTTGTCACAGTTGGCAACGTAAGTCTGAGGGTATTCGATGATGGAAGAAAATCAGTTCTTGTATTCAATAAAAGTTTGAACCGAAGTTGCAGAATGGAATAATCATACTGCAATTCTTTTAACTGAAGATTAATCTGTCCACGTTGCGTCTCAGCAGTTGTTTTCTCCAGAATGTTTGTGGCACCGGTATTAAAGCGCAATTCAGCATTTTGCATGAACGTGATAAAAATACTGTCTGTGTGCTGTAATATTCTCTGTGCTTGTTGCAGATAGATTAGGTCGTAATAGACCTGTGTAACTTGCTGCTTCAATTGCTTTTCTTTCATGGCAGCATTTAACACTCCGCTTTTCCATTCTTCATTCAGCAACGCAGCTTGCCTTGCATAAACTACGGGAAATTTTATGCTCTGCGAAATGGAAAATCGATTGTCGTTGAAGGCACTGTTAATTTTTCCGTAGTCACCTGAAACATTGGTTGAAGGAATGTCCCAACCACTTCCTTTTAGTTTTTCCAGATATTCTGCTTGAAGCTTTTCGCTCCGCAAGGATAGATTGTTTGCTATTGCAGTATCGAGGGCAGCTTGCAGTGTAATGGGTGTTTGCCGCTTGGGCGGGACAAGTTGTGCTTCGGCATTTGTTGAAAAAAGAAATGCTGTAACGCAAAGTATGCCAAGTACTGCCGGGCTTTTCTTTAAAGAAATTCCCTTTTCAAATAGCATGTAAAGAATGGGAAGCACAAAAAGTGTAAGGAAGGTTGCAATCAAAAGCCCCCCGATTACTACAGTCGCCAAAGGTCTTTGCACCTCTGCACCTTCTCCGTTGCTCAATGCCATTGGCAAAAAGCCAAGTGATGCAACAAATGCTGTCATGAGTACTGGTCGCAAGCGTACTTTAGTGCCTTTTATTACAATATCTCGTAAATCGTTTGAGCCTTCGGTTTTTAAACGATTAAATTCTGCCACGAGTACGATGCCATTTAGAACGGCCACACCAAATAACGCGATGAAACCAATGCCTGCCGAGATACTAAAAGGCATACCTCTTACAGCTAATGCAAATATTCCTCCAATGGCAGAAAGCGGAATAGCCGAATAAATTAGCAATCCGTGTTTTACTGAATTGAATGCGAAATACAATATGAGAAATATGAGTATTAATGAAACAGGAACAGCAATACCCAGTCTTTTAGTAGCTGCATTCAGATTTTCAAATGCTCCACCATACGTTATATAATAACCTGGGGGAAGTTTTATTTGCTGCTCCACTTTTTGTTGAAGTTCTTTCACCATGCTCTGCACATCGCGACCACGCACGTTAAACCCAACTACAATTCTTCGTTGTGCATCTTCGCGTTGTATTTGATTAGGGCCTTCTTGCACTTCTACTTTCGCCACCTGATACAAGGGGATTTGCATTCCATCAGGAGTTGGAATTAAAAGATTTTGAACGTCCTGAAGATTTTTTCTTTGCTCTCCGCTTAATCTCACCACCAGATCAAACCGCTTTTCATCTTCAAATACAAGTCCACTGCTTTGACCTGCAAATGCTGTGTTTAATACTTTGTTTAGGTCTGTTATATTTAAACCGAATTGAGCAATGGATGCACGGTTATATTGCACTACTATTTGCGGCATACCTGTCACTGCTTCCACGTATAAACTGCTGGAGCCTTCAACACCATTACTTATCTCGCCTAGCTTTTTTGCGTAATGCGCAAGTGTATCCAGATTTTCGCCAAAAATTTTACACACCACGTCTTGCCTTGCGCCTGTCATCAGTTCATTGAAACGCATCTGTACAGGATACTTAAAACCGAATGTTACACCTGGAACAGCTTCCAATTCTTT
>JANODK010000273.1:0-7777 GCA_031412655.1 Chryseolinea sp. | reverse complement strand
ACCGAGCAACCCCCGAAAAGGTATTTCAATGTATAGACGATTTAGGTGTAAGCGGTATGCACATGACCAAATCCTCCATGCCCATGATGGGTGGCAAACTGAATTTGAATTTTCTTACTGCCAATCACACAGGTCTTGGTTCCAAATACCGATGGACAGGAAAGGTTGTGGGCATGACAATGGACTTTACCGTGGAGGTCACGAAGTGGGTTAAGGACAAGGAAAAAATATGGGAAACCATTGGAGATCCAAAAATGATCATCTATTCCTGGTTTAGGATGAACCTGGAAATTTCAACCTCATTGGAGGAAACACAGGCTGAACTTTCCATAACCCATGAAAAGCCCAAAGGATGGATTAACAGATTTTTATCATTTTTTCTTGCGGATTGGTATTGCAGATGGTGTCTGAAAAACATGTTGGATGATAGCAAAAAAACATTGGACATACCAGAAGTAAAAGAGGAATGCACAATCCAACATCTTGAAATGAAGACTTGATAATGAGCGTACATAAAAAATATATTGCTGCTGCTCTTCTCACTATAATTGTGACACTAAGCCTGCGTGCCCAGGATACTGTTCGCTTAAGTCTTGAAGAAATTATTAATAAAGTCGAGACTGAATATCCGCTTGTGTTGCAATACGATTCGCGTATCAAGTCTTTGCAAGCTAAAGCAGATGGCAGTTCAAGCTGGATGCCGCCAACATTTTCCTTCGGGTTAAATTCATTTCCATACCAATTGGAGATGATCAAGCAGAAGGAAGATCCGATGAATTGGGCCGCACTCATGTTTTCTGCTGAACAAATGATCCCTAACTCAGCGAAGCTGCGTGCTAAGGGTGGCTATTATTCTTCGCTTAAAGAGGTACAGAAAAATAATTCGGAATGGACAAAGAACATTCTACGCAGCCAAGTCAGGATACTTTATTATCAACGACTCGTTGCTGATCAAAAAATTGAACTCATTGGTGAAAGTGGTGAGTTGCTTCATTTATTTATCACTATTTCAGAATCACGTTACACGTATAATCAGGCCGATCTCAGTACCATTTTCAAAGCCAAAGCCAAGCTGAAGGAATTAAATAATATGGAGACAATGGCAAAGGCCGAGGTTACCGAAAGTAACATTGGTCTTAACACATTAATGAACCAACCAACGGATACTCCAATCCTTCTAGACACCGTGATAGTACTGAAAAACTATGAGACAATATTACTTATCCAGGATACCGCTACTCTTCAGCGCAGCGACATAACCAGCATGACCAGCAGCATCAACTCAATGGAATTAAATCGAGCGTGGATGGCCACCGGTAGCAAACCCGACTTCGGAGTTAGGGTCAGTCATATGACAATGTTGGGGATGCCTGATCAATTTACCATCATGGGCATGATCACAATTCCCATCGTTCCGTGGTCATCAAAGATGTATAAAACGGAAGTGCAATCCATGACTTATGAAATTCAGGCCATGAATTTTGAGAAACAGAATATGAAGCTGATGGCTGTAAGAATGATCGATGAAAAACTTGCCATGCTAAAATACGAACGTCAACAATTTGATAATTACCAAAAGGACATTATTCCCTTATACAAGAAGAGCATGGAGGCCAATCTAGTGGCCTACAAACAAAACACGGGAAACTTTTTCGTGCTGCTTGATGCCTGGGAAATGTTATTTATGAAACAGTTAGAGCAACTTGATAAGCTCAAACTTTTGTTGCGACTTCAGACAGAGTATGAATACGAAACAGAAAGACGGGAATGATAAAAAATGTTTTACATAGTGTATGGTTCTTAATTTTAGCGACAGCATGTGGAAAGCAGTCAATGGAGGATCATACAAACCATTCTGGCCAAGATAGCACGAAAGTCAATCAGGCTATTCTACAGATTTCCCATTCGCCTAACCAAGTCATCTTATCTTCACAAAAAACAATAAAGCTTTCACAGAACACCTCTAAGCAAACAGCAACAGCCAGCGGATACATTGCTTTTGATGAACGTAGGAATAACATGGTAGCCGTTAGAACTTCAGCGAGAATTGAAAGGCTTTATGTAAAATATAATTATCAGTATGTAAAAAAAGGAGAAAGGATTGCAGAATTATACAGCCCTGAGCTGAACACCTTTCAGGAAGAGTATTTATTTCTGTTGCAATCCAGAGAAGAAAGTCTTGCCGCAAAAGCAAAACAGAAATTGAAATTGCTTGGACTTTCTGAAAGCCAAATCCAGCGAATTGAAAAATCAAGTATAGTCACAAATACAATCATCATAGCTTCGCCTATTGACGGCTTCATCAGGTTCTCAACAGATCCTGCTTCTCAAGCTGAGATGAAACCTTCATCTAAAATGGATGGGATGAATGCGACCGCTGCACCAAATGCTGAATCTCAAATTACTTCATCGGATCAAATCAGCGAGGGCGCATATATCACCAAAGGTCAAACTCTCTTTATTGTCAACGATGCCCGTCAGGTGTGGGTCATTATTTCAGCCGGCATTGATTCGCAGACAGAATTTAAAAAAGGTAGCTCGATAACACTTTATCCCGAAGGACAAGGGGACTCCATCAACGCAAGGATTGATCTCGTGGAACCTATCTATCAGGATAAGCAACGGTTCGCACAAGCAAGAATCTATTTAGGTAATCCGGATCGTAAATTAAAGATCAATTCATTGGTAAGAAGTAAATTTTTAATTCAATCTGAGGCCCTCACTATCCCATTATCCTCTGTATACGATTTAGGCTCACGCAAAATTGTGTGGGTAAAAACAGACACGACCTCTACTGGAATTGGTCTCTTCGAACCACGTGCAGTGATGACAGGAATGTCCTCCAATAATTTGGTTGAGATTATCAACGGACTGCAAGGTGATGAAGAGATTGCGCTGGATGCAGGCTACATGATGGACAGTGAAAGTATTTTAAGAGAGAAACGATGAAACCAGAATATGCCATATCAATAATTTTCCTTTTGATCTTGACTTTCTCCTGTAAAAAGAAAGCCGATCATCAGGCAATGGAGGAGTATTATACCTGTCGCATGCATCCTTCCGTGCGTTCGAAGAAACCTGGAGCCTGTACGGTTTGCGGCATGGGGCTGGTGAAAGTAAAGGAGAAAGCCGAAAACGGTGAATCAATGGACTCCACCATGTTGACACTTGATAATGAAAAGCAAATGCTCGCCAATATCATAATTGACACGGCCCGATTTACTATGATAAGCACTCAAACCACACTGACTGGAACGGTATCAGTGAACGAAAATAAACTGACCACCATTACTGCACGAATAAAGGGAAGAATAGATCGTCTTTTCCTTCGCGAGGAAGGTGGTCGGATCATAAAAGGGCAGGCCCTTTACGCTATTTACAGTGAAGAGTTGTTAGCGGATCAGAATGATTATCTGTCTACACTTCAACACCTTGATAAGTTTCCAGGACAACAAACAGCAGTAGCTGGATTGATTCAAGGCGGCAGGAAAAAATTGTTGTTATGGGGCATGACAGAATCGCAGATCAAAAATCTTGAAGCGAGGCAGCAAGCCTCTTCTTTGTTAACGTACTATAGTGCCAATACAGGTTTCGTTGTAAAACAGTTTATCAATGAAGGAGAGTACATAGAAATTGGTAAACCTCTCTTTCAGATTGCTGACCTTAGTTCTGTTTGGGTAGAAACTCAGGTGTATGCAAGTGAAATACAGTATTTGACTGAGAAAACTGAGGCATCCATAACTATTGAAGGTTTACCACAAAAGCCATTCAAAGCTAAGATGGTGTTTGAAAACCCCGCCATAGAAGAAAATTCAAAAATAAGCCTTGTACGCTTCCGGATAGATAATGATGACAATATGATAAAGCCGGGCATGATGGCTCGTGTCGCCATCAATCATCATCCTAAACAAACACTCGTCATTCCCAAATCATCTTTATTAATTGGTCGCATGACGATGGTTTGGATCGAGGTTATGCCGGGCATGTTCGAAAGCCGAACGGTTAAAACAGGTATTGAAAACAAACAATTTGTCGAAATACTTTCAGGGTTAAAAGTGGGTGACCATGTAGTAACCTCTGGCGCTTATCTGCTCAACAGTGCATTTATTTTGAAGAAAGGAGCAAACTCCTCTATGGGTGGGATGAAGATGTAATTAATCAAAGTAACTAACATGATCAGCGCAGAAATCTTAAACCAAGTATCCCATAACAAATCACAAAATGATATACTATCTACCTATCAGTCTGATGCTGAAAAAGGATTAACTACGGAAGAGGCTGCATTGCGATTGGAAGCACTTGGGCGAAACGTCATCAGTGAGGAGAAGAAAAAAAGTCTTTGGCTGATTTTTCTAAGCCAATTTACGAGTGTCCTTGTGTACCTGTTAATTGTTGCAGCAGGGTTATCTTTTTTCTTTAAGGAGTGGCTTGATGGCGGTGCAATACTAGCCGTGATTTTAATCAACGCGATTATCGGGTTTTATATGGAGTACCAGGCGGAGCGTTCCATGGAGGCCTTAAAAAAGTTGTCGATACTTCCGGCTAAAGTTATTCGCAATGGTGTAACAACGGAGATAAATGCCGAGGAACTTGTCCCTGGTGATTTGGTATTTCTTGAAGCCGGAGACATGGTTCCTGCTGACGGCATGACCTTTAAATCCTCTCAACTTCAGGCGGACGAATCAGCGTTAACAGGTGAATCCATTCCAGTAGAAAAGAAAGAAGGACAAGTAGATGAGGGTACCACGCTGGCCGAACGAACCAACATGCTGTACAAGGGCACTTTCATTACAAAAGGAAACACGCGCTCCATTATTACAGGCACAGGTATGACCACAGAGCTTGGTAAAATTGCCAGCCTTGTACAATCAGCAGAACAGGCTGCAACACCACTGGAGAAAAAGCTAGAGCAGTTTAGTAAAAAGCTGATAATTGTAACGGTAGTTTTAGTCGTCATCATATTTTTTGTAGGTCTTTTAAACGGAAAAAAAATCCTTGATATGATGGGAACTGCTATCGCTTTGGCAGTAGCGGCTGTGCCGGAAGGGTTGCCCATTGTAGCCACATTGGCCTTGGCTCAAGGCATGCTTAAAATGGCTAAGCATAATGTGATTGTAAAAAGACTCTCTGCCGTTGAAACATTGGGCGGAACCGATGTGATTTGTACAGATAAAACAGGAACATTAACACAAAACAAAATTGAGGTAAACCTGATTGTAACACCCACTGGAGAATTTGATACAAGCAATTCAAAAAAAGTCGATAGTAAAGATGTTTCTTTTCAACACATCGTAAATTCATCTGTATTGTGTAACACGGCTTCTCTTGACAGCAATGATAAGGATACAGGTGATCCACTGGAAATAGGTTTGCTGAAATTTGCCCAGCTACAGGGATCAATAATTGAAACATTGCGGAAGGAAAATCCCTTAATAAAAGAAGAACCTTTCTCTTCCGAGACAAAGATCATGGCTACGCTGCATCGCACCAGCGATGGGCATCGGGTGTATGCAAAAGGAGCTACGGAAGAAATCGTTAATCATTGTACGCGGATAATCGATCAGGCAGGAGAGCACGAATTTGACACAGCACTCAAAGCAACCTGGTTAGCAAAGTCGGAAACGTTGTCTGCATCCGGTCTTCGTGTCCTTGCTGCTGCCACTAAAAATTCCTCTGCGGAAGAAAAAATCCTGTCGGAAAATTTAGTGTTCATTGGCCTTATCTGCATGATCGATCCGCTACGAGAAGAGGTTCTCGCTGCCGTACAAGAATGTAAAGCAGCAGGTATCAAGGTTATCATGATCACGGGTGACCATCCTTCTACCGCACAAAATATAGGACGCCAACTCGGCATCATCGATGACAAAGATACCCGAGTGATAATAGGAAAAGAAATGCATGAGCTTGCGAGTCTTAGCGAAAGCGATAAAGATTTGTGGGTCAGCACTTCGGTGTTCGCTCGCGTCAGCCCTCAGCAAAAGCTAGACTTGGTGAGTGTTTTGCAAGATCGAAAACACATTGTAGGTATGACAGGAGATGGTGTGAATGATGCACCTGCGCTTAAAAAGTCAGACATAGGAATAGCTATGGGCTTACGCGGAACGCAAGTTGCTCAAGACGTTGCTGACATGGTACTTAAAGATGATTCATTTTCTTCTATCGTGGTTGCAATCCGACAAGGCCGCATCATTTTCGAAAACATTCGCAAGTTTGTAATCTTCCTTCTTTCCTGTAACATGAGCGAATTGCTAGTGGTCGCAACGGCTGCTGTGTTGAATTTTCACTTTCAGCTTTTACCGTTACAGATTTTATTTATCAATCTAATCACAGATCTTCTTCCTGCGCTGGCATTAGGGGTTACGGCTGGCAGCGCATCCATTATGAAACAACCACCACGCAATAGCGGGGAGTCTATCATCGACAAGAAAAGATGGATTGCTTTGATTTACTATGCAGTAATCATTACCATCACTACACTGGGTGCTGTTTTTATCAGCCACTACCTACTTCACAAGACAGAGACTTGGAACACGCAGTTATGTAATAATATTTTGTTCTTTACCCTGATCATTTCTCAATTGCTTCATGTGTTCAACATGAGTTCAACGGGTAGCGGTAACATTTTTAAGAACGAGGTTTTTAAAAATAAGTATGTATGGTATGCCATTGCTGCATCTTTAATTCTGGTGTTGATATCCTATCAGATACCGATTGTACGAAGGACCCTGGATCTCTTTCCAATGTCTGGTGCAGACTGGTTAATAATAATAGGTATGAGTTTCACATCGCTCATCATCATACAAATTTCAAAGGCATTGAAAATTGTGCGCCAATGAAAAAAGTATGAAATCAATTAAAAACTCTATACTAACTATCAACGGTGGTTCATCCGGCATTAAGTTCTCTTTGTATGAAGTGGATGAAACATTGATACAATTGTTTTTTGGTGAGATGGAGAGCATTGGTACTAAAAGCACGAAACTTAATTCTACGAATACACTAACGAATAAAAAAAGCAGCATCAGCATTAAAGCTGCTGATCAGGTTATCGCTGTAAATTTTCTCATTGAATGGCTCCAAAAGCAGAGCGGTTTTGATTGCCTAAGTGCGATAGGGCACAGGATAGTTCACGGCATGAAACATAGCAAGCCTGAACTAATCACCCCGGAATTACTTACTGAGCTGAAGAAGATAAGCGATTTTGCGCCTGAACATTTACCGGGAGAGATTAAATTAATAAAGCTGTTTCAAAAGCGTTATCCTTCTTTACCACAAATAGCTTGCTTTGATACTTCATTTCACACCTCCATGCCACGTGTTGCAAAGTTGCTGCCCATCCCGCGAAGGTTTAATGGAAGGGGAATTCAACGATATGGTTTCCATGGGCTTTCATATGCATATCTTATGAAAGAGCTTTTTAGAGTTGCAGGAAGGGAAGCAGCGCAGGGGAAAGTAATAGTAGCACACCTCGGCAATGGAGCAAGTCTTGCTGCTGTAAAAGATGGCAAAAGCATGGACACAAGCATGGGATTTACACCCGCATCAGGTTTAACAATGGGTACACGCACTGGCGATCTTGATCCTGGAGTAGCATGGTACTTAATGAAGTTTGAAAAACTTAGTCCCAAACAGTTTAGCCATCTTATCAATCATGAATCTGGTTTGTTGGGTGTTTCAGAAACAAGTTCAGATATGAGAGAATTAATTAAAAATAAAGTTAGTGACAACCGTGCTGAAGAAGCCATTGAACTATTTTGTTATCAAACCAAAAAATGGA
>JANODK010000272.1:0-4397 GCA_031412655.1 Chryseolinea sp. | reverse complement strand
ATTACGGACCAAACGACAAAGGTATCGGCCTTCAATTATTCAGCTCACTTGTTCGTGTGTTCATCGGATTTTCGCTGGGATCATTAGTAGCTATTCCCATTGGCGTATTGATGGGAGCCAATGCATTTTGCAGAAAAGTATTTTATCCCATCGTTCAGATTCTAAAACCAGTATCGCCCTTAGCATGGTTCCCGATAGGATTGGTTGCTTTTCAATCGGCCAGTACAGCTACTATTTTTATCATCTTCATCACATCCCTTTGGCCAACACTCATCAACACATCCTTTGGTGTTGCCTCTATTCCTGATGATCATAAGAATGTAGCAAAGGCTTTTGGTTTTTCAAAGTGGAAATACCTTACGAAAGTGTTAATCCCATTTAGCTTACCGCACATCATTACTGGTTTACGCTTAAGTGTAGGTGTTGCATGGTTAGTAATTGTAGCTGGTGAAATGTTATCGGGTGGAATGGGCATTGGTTTTTTTGTTTGGGACAGTTGGAATGCCTTGAGCTTGGAGAGAGTTATTTCTGCTATTCTGATTATTGGTATTGTAGGATTGATACTTGATCGGGGTTTTTCTTTTCTAGAAAAGAAAGTGACCTATGATGTTTAATGCACCTCATCCCCAGCCCTTATCCGGGGGAGAAGGGAGGCCTGACAATTTTAGAGCATCATTGCACTTTAAAATTATGTATGCGATTTTGGTTAAGGTTATAGCGCTCAACCAACAAAGAACAACGACACTTACATACTCAAACACTTCAACACTTTAGTATGGGATATTTAAAAATAGAAAACCTGGAAATCTCCTTCCCAACTGCAAAAGGAAAATTTGTGGCCGTGAAGGATATTAATCTCGATATAGACAAAGGGCAAATTATTTCCATCATTGGTCACTCGGGTTGTGGAAAGTCAACGATCATGAATGCGGTGGCAGGAATGGTCACACCGTCAACTGGTAAAGTGATATTGAATGGAAAAGAAATAAAAAGCCCGGGGCCTGATCGTGGCATTGTCTTTCAAAATTATTCTTTACTTCCATGGCTCACGGTTTATCAGAATATTTTTGAGGCAGTAGATGCTGCATTGAAAGATAAATCGAAAGAAGAGAAACATGCCTTGTCTGAAAAATATTTGCGCATGGTGAATCTGTGGGAGCATAAAGACAAACATCCGAAACAAATTTCTGGTGGGATGAAACAACGCGTTGCCATTGCACGTGCTTTTGCAATCGATCCGGAGGTATTGTTATTAGATGAACCTTTCGGAGCATTGGATGCATTGACCAAAGCGTCCTTGCACATTGAGTTATTGAAACTTTGGAATCTTACGCATCGCAGCAAAACCATCATCATGGTAACACATGATATTGAAGAAGCTGTTTTTCTTTCGGATCGTATTGTGGTGATGAATAATGGTCCTGCCGCAACGATTCGTGAAATCGAAGAAGTTCATTTACCAAGACCCCGAAATAAAAAAGATACGGTCAACATGCCTGAGTACAAATCAATTCGCGAAAGACTCCTCAGGCTGTTGATGGATAAAGTATCGATTGACGAAAGTGAATTTTATAAGGAAGAACAAGCAGCTTAAAAGTTTCGGGTTTAAAGTTTCGAGTTCTAAAACTTTGACAAGCCTGCAACTTTAAACCCGAAACTTTAAACCCGAAACTCGAACAGTGTGGTGACAAGAAACGAAGATAGCATCAAGACAACATGTTCCTATTGCGGAGTGGGGTGCGGTATGGTGGTGAAGAAAGACCGCAATGGAAATATTTCGGTTGAAGGTGATAAAGATCATCCTGCCAATAGAGGTATGTTGTGCTCGAAGGGTATGAACTTGCATTATGCCATGCGCGATAAGAGTGATCGTTTGCTTTATGCCGAAATGCGATGGAGTAAGAATCATCCATACGAACGTGTCAGTTGGTCGGATGCCATGAAACGTGCTGCTGCTGTTTTCAAATCCATCATTGATCAACATGGTCCGGATTCGGTTGGCTTCTATGTTTCAGGTCAATGTCTTACAGAGGAATATTATGTTGCCAACAAACTTGTAAAAGGTTTTCTTGGAACAAACAACATCGATACAAACTCACGCCTTTGTATGAGTAGTGCAGTTGCCGGATATGCGAACATGTTAGGTGAAGATGCCGTACCCGTTTCGTATGATGATATCGAATTGGCCGATTGTTTTTTAATTGCTGGAGCAAACCCAGCATGGTGTCATCCGATTTTGTTTAGAAGAATCGAAGCACGCAAACAAGACAATCCTAACGTTAAGATTATTATTGTTGATCCGCGCAAAACGCAAAGTTGTGCTTTGGCGGATTTGCATTTACAAATTACACCGGGCTCAGACATTTACGCTTACAATGCTATTGCCCGTGTGTTGATCGAAAATGGCGAAGTTGATTTTGATTTTATTACCAAACACACTGAAGAGTTTGAAAAGTATCGTGATTCTGTTTTTCAAGTTAGTGTTGAAGATGCTGCTTTGAAGTGTGATGTAACGATAAGTGATATTCGAAAAGCCGCTTCTTACATTGCTGAATCGAAAGGTTTTCTTTCACTATGGGCAATGGGGTTAAATCAAAGTGCCATTGGTGTGAAGAAAAATTTCGCATTGATTAGTCTTAATTTAATTACGGGTCATATTGGTAAACCAGGTTCTGGTCCGTTTTCACTAACAGGCCAGCCGAATGCAATGGGTGGGAGAGAGGTTGGCGGATTAGCTACCATGCTTGCAGCCCATCGTGTGATAGGTAATGAACAACACCGAAAAGAAGTCGCAGACTTTTGGGGCGTTGATTCGATATCACCTAAACCCGGACTTACTGCAACACAAATGATTGACGCGTTGGAGCGTGGTGATTTAAAAGCCGTATGGATTGTCTGCACAAACCCGTTAGTAAGTTTACCCGATTCAAGACGTGTAGAAGCTGCACTGAAGAAAGCGCGCTTTGTTGTCGTTCAGGATATTTCCAGTAAGTCAGATACCTTAAAGTTTGCTGATCTTATCCTTCCTGCTGCTGGACATTTTGAGAAGGAAGGAACGATGACAAACTCCGATCGAAGGATCAGTTATTTGAGCAAAGCCGTTAATCCTCCAGGAGAGGCATTGCCTGATGCAGACATACTTTGTCTGTTTGCAAAAGCAATGGGCTTCAAAGGTTTTGATTTTGCATCGGCAGCAGAAATGTATGCTGAACATTGTGCGCTTACAAAAGGAACCAACATCGACATTAGTGGATTGTCGCATCAGCGATTAAAGAAGGAGGGAACATTTCAGTGGCCTGTCCCGCATACCAATCATCCGGGTACACCCCGGTTGTTTCAAGACTATTCTTTTTATACACCATCGCGTAAAGCGAAATTTTTTCCGTTAGAAAATCCAGAGAATCTTTCTGAACCACTTACACACGATTGGCCGTTGATCTTAACTACAGGTCGTATTCGCGATCAATGGCATACTATGACGAAGACGGGCAAAGTAAACAAGCTTCGTCAACATATTGATAAACCATTTTTAGAAATTCATCCGCATGATGCTTTGGTTCGGAACATCAAGGAAGGAGATGTAGTGGTGATTGAAAATGGACGCGGTACGGTTCGTGTTTGTGCAAAAGTTACCGATGAAATTAAGAAGGGAGTTGTTTTCTTACCCATGCATTGGGGAAAAATTCTGGCGAAAGATCATGCGCGTGCAAATAATTTAACCAGCAATATTGTCGATCCCATTTCCAAGGAACCTGATTTTAAATTTGCCGCGGTTGAAGTAGTGAAGTTTGAGAAGCCTGTTGAGAAAGTAATTATAGCTGGAGCGGGTGCTGCTGCGTACCGTTTCATTTGCTCCTATCGTTCGCTGAATGTAGATGACGAGATACAGGTTTTTTCAAAAGAGAAGTATCCATTCTACAACCGTGTACTACTACCGGAATATGTAAACGCTTCTTTGACATGGGAACGGTTACAGAAATTTCAAGCAGGTGAATTTGAGGCCTTGAATATTAGTTTAAATGTAGAGACGGAAATCGTAGAGGTGAATCGGAATGAAAAATATGTAGTCGATAAAAGTGGCAAAAGACATTCGTACGACAAACTTATTCTGGCAACGGGCACACGCGCATTCTTACCGAAAGATGCACCTGTTCATTTGCCTGGAATATTTACGATGCGTACACGCCAAGATGCCGATACCTTAAAGAATTTTCTAAATCCTGGTGGAAATGTATTGATCATCGGTGGTGGCTTACTTGGACTTGAGCTTGCAGCTTCACTAAATGAAATAAATGTAAACGTTTCAATCCTTCAACTCGGTAGCCGATTGATGGAACGCCAGATTGATAACTTAGGTGGTGAGCTATTACTTGATTTTATTGAAGAGAAGAACATCA
>JANODK010000271.1:0-12078 GCA_031412655.1 Chryseolinea sp. | reverse complement strand
GGCAAAACTCGTTGTTATGAACAATAACAACACAAAAGAGGCAACAATTTGTTTTTTCATAAATTTTGGTTTTTTCTAACATAGATTTTAAAGACTGAGTAAGTTATCATTATCAATCGTTAAAAACAACGGACTGACCAGAAACTGCTATTGGTTGATTAAAAAATGTTAGCACAAACCACACACATCCAAAGAAAATTTACTATTAACATTTAACCATTAACTGATAGCATATCCTTAATACGGATCAATCTTCTTCTTATTCTTTCCCTTATACTTAATCAACGTTGGATGATTTTCGCCATAGTGCGGGTTCTGCTTTTTGTAGATAGCGTGTACTCTGCTTCTGTACTCCCGATTACCATGTGCATGATTCATCTGTGCTTTGCAAGTCTTCACTACACATCTTCTAAGCTCAGGGAAACGGTAACTCGCCCCTACATTAATATAAAATGCGTTGAACTTATGCGTAACCGTCTGCCCCACTTCTGGCAGCGTAAGTTTGTAACTTTTAATTTCATAAGAAGGTCGCACAAATACCCTGAAATATTCTGAAAAATCGCGTTCAATGCTTGCACCTAAGTTGACATAGACGCCCTTTTTAATCAACGCTTTATTAAAATTACTACCAAGTCCGTATCCGCCTACTTGTGCATCTACCACTAATGAATATTCATAATAACGATATACCATTCCTCCAATCATACCAAAGTATTTCTTCAACCAAAAGCTGGAGAATTCGGGTGTGTAGTTATTGATTTGATCGCCAAAAGCCGTGGGCTTAAATGTGCCGAGATGCGTGTACTCAATCGAATATCCACCCCCAATTCGATAGCGATCATATTCTACATGAAGCGTTGCCTTAATGGGAATGTTAAAGGCTTTACTTTTGAAACCAACTTTTTCCGTGTTGGGATCGATTTGAAAATTTCCAGGTTGAAGAGTAGCCTCTGAATGCGTTGAGGTATTAAACCAATTTGTGTTGCCGCTTCCATTACCGGCTGCTCCAAATATTCGAGGCAACGAATCAGGATTTTGAAGTATACCAAAGCTACTGAGATCGTGTTTGAATTTTGTACTTCCGTAGCCCGTACTTAACCCAATAGTTACTTTACTAATGATCTTACGAAATAAGCTTACCCCTCTCCGATCAACATAGAATTTGTCCAACGGAATAGCAATGTCCTTATCATCCTGAGCAAAAGCATCCATTGCGCCACAAAGGCTGACACAGGTAAGGCAAAAGAGTATGACAATGCGCTTCAGAAAAATAGGGTTAAGCTTTCTAAATCAAAAAATAACAGCCTTTTAAGAATGGCCTTTAATGCCTAAAATTAAATCAATTTGCGTAATCATCCTACTTCAAGTCCGGTACGAATTTCGAATATGGAATTTAGGAGATAGGATATGGAATGCTGAATTTACAAGTTCGTATTGAAGCTTTGACCCGAAACTTTAAACCTGAGAATAGCAATTTGAAAAATGCTTCCTCGTTAACACCAAAGATGAAATTAAAAGTATACCGATATACATGTCGAACAACGTTACTAGCTGCAATCTTATTGTTTCTAACCTTTTGTGGGTTGGCTCAAAGCAAGGTGCAGCAGAAGATTCCGGAGAAGACCCGAATCCTTTTTCTGTTTGATGGATCGGGAAGTATGTTAGAGCCATGGGGGAAAGTAAAGAACCAAACGAAAATTAGTGTTGCCAAATCAATCCTTTCTCAACTTATTGATTCACTGAAGCAAAATTCAAAACTAGAACTTGCCTTACGAGTCTACGGGCATCGGTCGCCACGCGAAATAAATAATTGCAAAGACACCCATCTCGAAGTTGCCTTTAAAAGCAATAACCATGATGCTATCATTGCAAAACTGAAAGAGATCAAACCGAAAGGCGTTACGCCCATTACGTATTCCCTCGAACAAGCTGCAAATGATTTTCCAACCAGTCCAGGCTATCGAAACATTGTCATTTTAATTACAGATGGTATTGAATCATGTGGTGGTGATCTCTGTGCCACTTCACGCGCGCTTCAAAAGAAAGGTATCTTCCTTCGCCCATACATTATTGGAATAGGTCTTCGGGCAGAAAAAACATTGGAGTGCGCTGGTAAATTTATTGACGCGGATACACCTGGTAAATTTCATGACGTGTTGAATCAGGCCATCGAAGCAAGCTTTGCAAAAACAACAATAAGCGTTGAACTATTTGATGCTGCCAATAAGCCCACTGAAGCAAATGTAAATGTTACGTTTGCTAATACACTTACAAATGTATCCATGTATGAGTTTGTGCATTTCCGCGATAAACAAGGTAAAACGGATACGGTTCAAATTGATCCTGTAGTGGATTATGACGTCATTGTAAATACAATTCCTCCTGTTATCCAAAGAAATGTTTCCATCACTATCGGAAAACATAATGTGATTAATGTTACTGTCCCTCAAGGTAATCTCATCGTTCAACAAGAGGGAAGAAAAGATTATAACCTGATGTCCGTTATTCGACTGAAGGACAAATCTGAAATTTTAAACACGCAACAAAGCAACGAGACGTTTCGTTATCTTATCGGAAAATATGAAGTAGAAACATTGACCCTTCCTCGAAGAATTTTTCAGGTTGATATTCAACCGAATAAAACACAATCTATTTTATTACCCTCGCCCGGCATCGTAAATTTCAATACGATTGCCACGGGATATGGAAGTCTTTACGAATTGAAAGGAGATGGCACACAAGAATGGGTATGCAATGTTAATGAGCGTAAACCACAATTCTCGTTAACTTTATTACCAGGGCGATACAAAATTGTCTTCCGTGTAAAGCAAACCAAGGGAAGTAAATACACAGGCTTCAAGACATTCACACTAAAGTCGGGGGAAACAGCAAGTGTTAATGTTTTTAATTAATACATGATCAGGCTACTAAAGTGCATTGGAATTTCAGTTGCCGTACTGATCACTTTATTTATTCTTGGCAATCGGAAAGATCTTCCAGTTGACGAGTTAGAGAAAGAATATTTTACACCGCAGTCACGTTACGTCCAACTTACTGATGCAAAAGTGCATGTTCGCATTCGCGGAAAAGGTCCTTACTTGTTTTTACTTCATGGCAGCTTTGCCTCTCTTCATACCTGGGAACGTTGGGAAGATACATTAAGTACAATTTTTACTACAGTATCGCTTGATCTTCCCGGGCACGGATTAACAGGACCTAATAAATCAGAAAATTACACGATCAATAACTTTGAAAAACTGGTCTTCGAATTGGCTGATTCACTTAAGGTCGGCACTTTTTCAATTGCAGGCAATTCAATGGGAGGACAAATCGCTTGGCAGGCAGCTCTCCACAGACCAGATCGAATTAAGAATTTGATTTTAATAGATGCTGCTGGATTTACAACCGCTAAAGGTGATCAACAAAATAATGGGGCGCCCTTGGTTTTTACATTGCTTGGATCGGAACATGCTGCATTTACATTAGAGCATATCACCCCACGTTGGATGTTCTCCTTCAATCTTAAAAAAGTGTATGCAAATTCTGATTTAATTACCTCGGAACTTATAGATCGATACTATCAACTTATCCTTCGTGAAGGTAATCGGCACGCCACGTGGCTGCGCTTTCAACAACTTCAAAAGCCACCAATCGATAGCCTCCAATTCATTCGCGTACCCACTCTAATAATCTGGGGCAAAAAGGATAAATTGATCAAGGTGGAAAACGGATACGAGTTCAATAATGCGATCAAGGGTTCAAAGCTCGTTATTCTTCCGGAAGGAGGACATACATCGATGGAAGAATTGCCGAATGAAAGCGTTCGTCCAGTTTTTGAATTCATACAAAGGTAACATAACATTGATCTGAATAGACTATTCCCGTTCATCTCTGAAAATTTGCTATTACTAGGTTCTAACCTGTAAAATTTGCACTGCTCTTTTTGTCGTTGTTTAGACATATAACACTATCTTTGAATAAGACACAAAATTCTTTTGCCATGTTTAGAAAATTAATTGTAGGATCTGCGATCATACTTTGCCCCACGTTCTTCTTCTCTTGCGTGAATGATGATATAAACAAGATAGATTGCACCACTTCTGATTTAGCGATTACAAAATCAGTTACGGATGCTTCAGTTTGTTCTCCACCAAATGGTAGTATTACGGTTTCGGCTACCGGGGGAAAACCTCCTTATACTTTTAGTAAGGATGGAACTACTTTTGTAATCGCAACAACTTTTAACAATCTTTCGCCTGGTGCATATACCTTGTCGGTTAAAGATGCAAACAATTGTGTGAAGGAAACAACAGCAGAGGTAATTCTTCCTGGCTCCACTCTTTCAGCTGAATTGGAAAATGAAGTTCCCGATACCGAATGTCTCAGTGATAATGGATCGTTTACGGTTGCCGCATCAGGAGGTGAAGGGAGTTATCAATACAAAATTGGAACGGGTTTATTTGGATCTTCGAATGCCTTTACCGCCTTAAAGCACGGATCGTATCAGGTTACCGTAAAAGATGCATCAAACTGCGAATTTGCAATTAACGCAGAAGTTGTAAAAGGTAGTTATGGTGTAAGTTTTGAAACCGATATAAAACCTATTTTAGTAGCTAATTGCATATTATCAGGATGCCACAACGGAGATAACGGATCTTCCAGAGATTGGAGCGTATTAAGTAATGTACAAGCAAAAGCGGCTGGCATTAAGAGCAGAACAACAAGCAGAGATATGCCTCGCGGTGGTGGTAGTTTAACTCAAACCCAAATCGATTTAATTGCCTGTTGGGTTGATGACGGAGCGTTAGATAATTAACTGATAAAGTATTCTTATGTCAAAAGACGCGATCTGTTTACACAGATCGCGTCCTTTGTTCTAGGTCAAAGAAACTATTCTGATCTCAGCCATCTGAAAAATTTACCAAGTAAAGTCTTTGGGGCTTCTTTTTTCTTATGTGCTGTGTATTCTTCGACTGGTTCTGAATAAATGCGTGACGCCTTTGTAGTCACGTTAGTCTTCAATCTGTTAAGATAATATTCAGTTCGTTTTTCTTTTTCTTTAATCGCATCCGTTTTTCGTTTTTCTTCTGCAGCACGAGCTTCGCGTTCACGCTGAAGCGCTATCGGATTTACAGATGACCGATTCGTTCGTTCTCTCCTACTGTCTTGAACATTTCGGGATCTTTGTGGTCGTGGTTTTGGATTGGTTTCAGAATTACTTACAGCAGCTACTTCTGCTTTTTCACTTTCGTCAGCAGGCAGAACTTCTTTCTTTTTTGGTTCGGGAAGATCAATCTTTCCAATCACTTTTAATCCCGGAAGATCAACCTTTGGAGCTTTTATTAGCTCAACCTTTTCCTCTTCTTGTTCCTCGGGCGCTGTCGTAATTATTATTTCGGCAACTACATTCTCTATAGGCTCTTCAATTGTATTGACATCTTCTATCACCTCTGACTCTTCAGTTGCCTGTGGCGGTATAACATCAACCTCTTCAATTTTTTCCTCCAAAAATGATGGGGCAAAATGCTGAAGAATAACGTGAACGTGTTCATTTTCCAATCTTGCATTTGATTCATTGGCTATTGAAATACCCGATTTGGCCAGTAAGTCCACCACATCCGACTGACGGATTGATATCTTCCTGGCGATTTGTCCTAATCTCATGAAGTTCTAATTCTGATTTTTCCCGGCCGCAAATATAATCACCTAAACGCGACTTAAAAAGATTCAGCAAATCCCTGAAGAGACGATTTTGCTCTTGAATGCTCGTGATGGTAATCAGTTATCGGTGATCAGTAATCTGTAACTGATCATTTGAGGCTGGTTAAATTCTTTTAACTGTAAGGTAATCGGTCTTTCAACTCA
The DNA here is from genome assembly GCA_031412655.1 of Chryseolinea sp. Classification (GTDB taxonomy): domain Bacteria; phylum Bacteroidota; class Bacteroidia; order Cytophagales; family Cyclobacteriaceae; genus Chryseolinea. The sequence continues at coordinate 6,213 of JANODK010000271.1, read as the reverse complement.
CAAAATCTCTTTGGTATTCTCTAAACTATACCCTGACGACTGATTACAGAATACAGTTTACCGATTACCGATTGATTACCAATCCCCATCATCCTTCTTCTTTTTCTCTACATACAAAAGCTTATCGCTAAAGGATTGATCTAGCAAACCCAGCATGTTCGGTTTACACCAATCAGTCGATAGAACAGTGCCGCTATTTTTTGTTGCATAATTAGTAAGGTTATCACGCGCTGTAATTTTTTTATATCCCATGTCGCCCGTTATCTGAATTGAGCGAAAGGTGATTCTGTATTTTCCATCTTTTATTCCAATGGTAGCACTACCACTGAATTTTCCGGTTTGCATAATCGGCTGCAAATTCACCTGACTAAATTGGAATTTCTTATAATCAACAATGATATCCGTTACATCAAAAGCAAGTCCATCTTGTTGAACTGTAATGTTTGAGATATACGGAAGTGTACTGTAATAGGCTTGAAGTTTTGCCGTTGTTATCGAATCCGCCACGGAAATTTTTTGGTAGATAATTTCCTGATCCGCTACTTTGAAATTTCCATAGGATGTAGGCTGCGCCTCAATACAGATAGGAATCGATAGTAGAAATACAAATAAGAAGTTCTTCATACACAAAGTTTATTCACGAAGATATGAAAGTTTCATATTATGATTCCGGATTTTAAATTTCCCCCGTTAGACAGGAGAAATTAGACGTCAGAAGTTAAACTTTAGATATTGTGCAGAATGTATATGATTAATAATGAGAAATTATGAAGTCAGGCCAAACTGAAACTTCAAGAATTAAACATTACACTTCGAATACCTATCTCCAATCCACGTAGTTCAGCTAATCCTCTCAATCGTCCAATAGCTGAATAACCAGGATAGGTCTCCCTACCCAGATCATCCAACATTTGATGTCCATGATCCGGACGCATCGGAATCGAGATTTTTCTTCGATGCATCAAACTCACCACTTCTTTCATTACCTCTACCATGTTAGCATCGCCCTCCAAATGGTTGGCTTCATAAAAATTTCCGTCCTCATCACGTTTCGTACTGCGCAGATGAAGAAAGTGAATATGATCGCCTAGCCGTTTCACCATTCCCGTTAAATCATTATCGGGCCGGGCACCAAAAGAACCGGTACAAAAGCAAAGACCATTTGATGGTGAAGGCATTGCTTCAATCAAATCCTGTGCATCACGTTCCGTACTTAAAATCCTTGGAAGACCGAGAATCGGATAAGGCGGATCATCGGGATGAATCGCTAACTTCACACCACTTGCCTCTGCAACAGGAACCACCTGTTTAAGAAAATAGAAAAGATGTACCTTAAGTTTGCTCGCAGTTATACCTTCATATCCCTTTAATGCAGATAAAATTTGAGTTGGAGTAAAAGGCTCATCGCTACCGGGTAAGCCAAGCAAACAATTGTGATAAAGTTTCTTCTTCTGTTCTTCGCTTGCTTTGTCAATGTATTCTTTTGCCTTCGCGATCTCAGCAACACCATAATCTTTTTCAGCATTAGGTCTCTTTAATAAAAAAAGATCGAAGGCCACAAAAGCTGCGCGCTCAAAATACAATGCTTTGCTCCCATCGGCCATAGGATAGGAAATATCTGTTCGCATCCAATCAAGGATGGGCATAAAATTATAGGTCACCACTCTTAGTCCGCACTGACTAACGTTCTTCAAACTCTGCATGTAGTTTTCTATATAAAGAAGATAATCACCCGACTGACGTTTGATGTCTTCATGAATTGGAAGGCTCTCAATCACGGTCCACGTCATTCCGGCATTTTCAATTTCATGGACTCTCTTTTTGATTTCGTCAACGGTCCAAACCTCTCCTACCGGAATGTGATGTAAAGCGGTAACAACTCCTGTACATCCGGCTTGTCGAATATCCGATAACTTCACAGGATCTTTAGATCCGTACCAGCGCATGGTTTGTTCGAGAGTCATATTTGATTTTTATTGATAAGGAATTAAAGATAATCTATTCTAAATAAATTTACAGCGCAAGAACAAGTTGCCACTTTCGTGGAGGGTGACGCAGACCCGTTCAAATCGGGTGTAAGATTTAAGCGAAGCTTCCTTTATTATGTTCTTTCTTTTTCAGCACATTTGAATAAACTTGATCTGGTGCATCTTCAGATAAAAATACTTTTAGTCTCCATGCTGGTGGGATTGGTTTCAATTCAGGTTGAAGCACAAGAACAACCATCTGATGATGTCAGGTGGTACAACAATTTTTTTGAAGAAGACAACCAAAAGTCAATCGAAAAGAAACTGGAATACAGTAGCTCTCAACTAACCAAGGCAGTTGACAGAAATGACATACACGCTCAAGTAAAGACGTTAACCGAACTCGGACTGATTCATTTTACGCAAGCCAATGATTATGAACGCGCGATGGCGTATTTCACCCAGGCATTAAAATTGGAAGACTCTCTGGATTTGCATCGCGAAAAGATCTTTACCCTTCTCTCAATCGCAAGAATATTTGAGGATGTGAGCGATTATCAAAAGAGTATAGAATACCTTGATCAGGCCAGTACTCTAAATGAAGAATCGAAAGATATCCCGACACTTGCATTGATTCTGAATACATTAGGAAGAAATCATGCAGCAATGGGGCACGTTGAAAAAGCATTTGACCAATATGAGTTAGCCCTTGGATACAAAGATCAGCTTAACAATCCGGAAGCCGAAGCTGAGGTATATTTTAATCTCGGAAATCTGGATGCCATACAGGGTAAGTTTAAACCGGCTCTTGAGAATCATAAAACAGCACTGGCAATTCGGAGAGAAGAAAACAATAAAAAGAAAGAAGCGATTTCCTTATATACCATCGGTACACTCTACCAGTCTATGAAAAATAGCGAGCGTGCCATGGCCAATCACGTTGCAGCATTAGAAATCCGAAAAAGATTGAAAGATAAAAAATCAATGGCCGAATCCTATAATAGCATCGGGGAGCTTTATTATCAACAAAAAAATCCGAAGCGCGCTATTGCCAATTTGCAATTGGGTTTGGAAGCAGCGCGGGAATCCCAAAATCAGGAAGCCATTCGAAAGAGTTATGAATACTTAAGTCAATGCTACTCTTCCCTCGGAGATTACAGGAAGGCACTTGAGTATAAAGACCTGTTCTTAGCAATTCACGATTTTATCCAACATGAAAAAAGTGAGCATCAAATTTTAGAAATGCAAAGTCGTTATACCTTAACGAAGCAAGAAACACAAATTGATAAACTTGAGTCAGATCGTATTCAACGAGAAAAAGAATTACAAACCCAGAAGAAAATTCAGAACTTCTTATTCGTTATCATCGGATTGGGTGTCATTGTGAGTTTATTGGGAGTCTATTTATATCAGGTAAAGAGAAAATCGAACATAGCGTTGAAAGCTGCCCATGACGAAGTGAAAGAGAAGAATCTCGCACTATCAAGCCTCAATGCTACAAAAGATAAATTCTTCTCAATCATTAGTCACGATTTAAAAGGACCGCTTAATTCCCTTACCTCCTTTTCGGGTTTACTCATCAATCATCTTGATAGTCTTAGCAAAGAAGAAATTCAAATGCTCGCTAAAGACCTCGACAAATCATTAAAGAATCTATTTGTCTTACTTGAAAATCTGCTGGAATGGTCACGCTCTCAAACCGGCAATATTGAATTCAAGCCAATAGCGTTTGATTTGGGTGCTGTGCTTCAACAAAATATGGAGCTATTGAATACCCAGGCTCAAAACAAAAAGATCACTATCCTAAGTGAAATCAATAGTGAAGTAATTGTGCATGCACATCAACAATCCGTTAATACAGTAGTCCGCAATCTTATTTCAAATGCAATAAAATTTACACCGGAAGGCGGTGTCATTGCCTTAGCGCTTCAGCAAAACAACAATGAAGTTCTTGTTTCAATTTCTGATACCGGTGTAGGAATGAGTCCTCAAGTAATGGACAAACTTTTTAGAATTGATACGAAGCACTCAACTCAAGGCACAGCAAATGAAAAAGGTACAGGGCTCGGCTTAATTCTCTGCAAAGAGTTTATTGAAAAGAATGGAGGAAGAATCTGGGTGAAGAGTGAAGTTGGGAAGGGTTCAGTGTTCTCTTTTACCTTACCAAATTAGTTATCCTTTAGATAAGGTCGCGTTTCAATATTAATAAGCCTCTACAAAAACCTAAAGAAAGTCAGTTTCTGCTGCTGCGCGGAATTTGAAATCTACTAACACTTGAACCGTAGTCCGCGCGAAAAGAAGCTCATCACTAAACCCCGCTTGTGGCAGTGTTTAGTGATGAGCTTATTGAAACACAAAAGGCCAAACCGCCAGAAGCGGTTTGGCCTTTTGTGTTTTTAAATACGCGCCTGCCATACTACTATGAAATGTGCTCGCCCTTCCGCGTATCTGCGCTAAACTTCGATTGAAGGTGACGATCTACATTCATTCCCCGATCTTCAAATCCAATAGCAATCTTTAATCACAGGTGCTAAACGAAGCGGATATAGTCCAAACTCATCGCACAAAAAAAAGGCAACCTTTCGAGTTGCCGTTTCAATATTTATCAAAATTGAATACTAACCTAAATACGAACGCAATGTTTTGCTTCTTGAACTTTGCTTCAATCTTCTTGTAGCCTTCTCTTTAATCTGACGAACACGTTCACGGGTAAGACTGAATTTTTCACCAATCTCTTCTAGCGTTAAAGCATGTTCTCCGTTCAATCCAAAGTAATATGCAATTACATCAGACTCGCGTTGAGTTAATGTAGAAAGTGCACGTTGTACTTCTCTACGCAATGAATCAACCATCAAACCTGCGTCTGGAGTTTCTTCATTCTCGTTCGTTAGTACATCCAACAAACCATTTTCTTCACCTTGAACAAAGGGTGCATCCATTGATATGTGACGACCTGAAAGCTTCAATGTATCCACTACTTCATCAGTAGTTACTTGCAACACTTCCGCCAATTCTTCTTCAGATGGTTCACGTTGAAACTTCTGCTCCAGGTCAGAGAATGTCTTCGAGATTTTATTGAGCGATCCTACTCTGTTCAAAGGCAAACGTACGATACGTGACTGTTCTGCAAGCGCTTGCATGATCGACTGACGAATCCACCATACTGCATAGGAAATGAATTTGAATCCACGGGTTTCATCAAAACGTTTTGCTGCTTTGATAAGGCCTAAATTACCCTCGTTGATAAGGTCACCTAATGTAAGACCATTGTTTTGGTATTGCTTAGCAACTGAAACCACGAAGCGAAGATTGGCCTTTGTTAATTTCTCAAGTGCTATCTGATCACCTTCACGAATACGCTTCGCTAATTCAACCTCCACATCAGAGGTAATCAGGTCTACCTTTCCAATTTCTTGTAAATACTTATCCAGGGATTGACTCTCCCGGTTCGTAATCTGCTTACTAATTTTTAGTTGTCTCATTGGGCATTTAACATGTTATAAGAAATGATTAGTTCCGAAAATGTCCTTAAAAACGCTCCGGCCATACTAATCGACCGGCAAATATACGTCATTTTTAGGCTTTTCCTTCATAATTTAAAGGATAACAAACGTTATCCTCTTGATTCGATGTATGTTTTTAACTTTTCGTTCTACTTATTTTCAAAAAGCCAGTGATATATCCGGAAACTATACGGCAATAGGTGCTTTGATGGATGGATGAGCCTGGTAATTTACAATCTCAAAATCCTCAAATCGGTAATCGAAAAGGGAATCCGGCTTTCTATTAATCTTCAAAGCAGGCAATCCAAATGGCTCCCGACTCAGTTGAATCTTTGTTTGATCCAAATGATTGGAATACAAGTGAACGTCTCCTCCGGTCCAGACAAAATCTCCTACTTCTAAGTCGCATTGCTGGGCAATCATGTGCGTAAGCAACGCATAGGAGGCAATGTTAAATGGAAGTCCAAGAAAGGTGTCGCATGAACGTTGGTATAATTGGCAAGACAATTTTCCATCGGCCACGTAAAACTGAAACAAGGCATGACATGGAGGAAGTGCCATATCATCTACATCTGCCGGGTTCCAGGCTGTTACCATGTGCCTGCGTGAATCTGGTTTCTGCTTAAGTTGTTCCATGAGCTTAGATATCTGATCGATCTTACCACCATTACGGGCAGGCCAGCTTCTCCATTGATATCCGTATACCGGGCCCAGGTTTCCATCTTCATCTGCCCATTCATCCC
>JANODK010000270.1:0-11295 GCA_031412655.1 Chryseolinea sp. | reverse complement strand
GTCTACCATAATTCCGCTCCCGCTGTGGTTGGCTGTATAGGTAGCATCGCCAATATTGTGGTGCGTAACGCAATCGCGAATGATTACATTTTCATTTCCGTAATCTATTGAAGAGGATGTCCACGAAGCCGTAACATAAATTCCATAATACATGTTATGATGAGCAACGCAATCGGAAATTTCAACATCTCTAAAACCAAACCGACTTCCACCAATTGCTTTAACATTTGGTAAATCGGTTGGAACACCACCAACATAAATACCAGCCCACTTAAAATTACTGGCTTCAACATTTTTTATGCGAACGTTGCTCAACATTTTATTTCCGCCAGCATCGTTGTAAATCTTCACACCATAACCATCATTCTGCATAAGTATATGAGATGTGATAATTAAATTCTGAATATGAATACCGCTCAGATTCTGAATTAAAATACCGTTACTCGAACTTGCCTTTAATGTTGCTCTTCCCTTTCCATACGAACCTATGGTAATGGGATGCTCAGCAGAACTACTATCGGTTTGATCCAAAACCAAACTTCCGGTAAAGATTGCTTTCGCTTGAAAAAGAATTTGATCACCCGGTTGAAACACAATTTTATTTAATTTCTCAATTGTCTGAAAGGGTTTTTCAATTGATCCTACATTCGTATCACTGCCCGATGGTGAAACATAATAGGTTTGTTGAGCATGCAAAAATGCTGTTGATACAAAAAGAAAAAATAAAGTCAGTGTTGTCTTCATAATGCTTAATTTTGACATTCCATTTTTTTTAACCGTTTTGATACGTATCAAACAGCTAATGCAAACATATCTCACCTGATCAAAATTTATATTTATTAACCTCGCAAAACACGCCATTATTTTTGAATTGAAGTAGAATGAGGTAGATATTATATTTTCTCAAAACATTTAGGGATTTAGTCGGGTTCATCGTCATAACAGCATTGAAGGAATTATTTATAAAAAAATGAAGAAGATTCTACTATTGTTCTCTGCCTGTCTAGTGTTCGCATCTGTGAATGCTCAGCGCGATCCTCTAAAATGGCCATTCGCCAAAAACTCCATTTGGAATATGCCCATTCATAACAATGCCCTGTATGTATCTGCAGGAATTCAAGATGCTGCCAATTTTGAAGTGGACGAAGATGTGATTATTATGACGCCCAATGAGCCATTGATGACAGTGGAGACAAACTACACAGGATGGAGTGCCGGTGGCAATGCACGATGTGCCGATCAGGGACCAACACTATTTTCAGCCCCTATTCCACAAAGTTTTATTTTCTCCAACGATATATGGCATGGCAACACACCCAACTCGGGCGCCTCTATTTTATTAACCAATGGAAAAATAAAACAGACTCAGCCCTTTGCAAAGTGCGGTGCTGCACTGGCAACTTCGCAATACAGTTGGAACGAAAATGATTGCGTACTCACAGGGGAATGCATTGTAGGTGCGCATGGAGGAAGTCATCTATCGGCCATTGGCGGAGCGTTACGTGTGGGCGAGTTAACTTCCGGAGAAATAAAACACGTGCTAAAAATAAATTTATGGGGCAAAGAAAATTTCTATAAAGGAAACTCCGGTTATCGCTGGCCCGCCACCACTGCAGATGGTGGGTATGATGATCCAAGTTCTGGAAATTACTATGGTGGTACAAATACTGAAATGCGCATTGGTGCTTTGTTGGCTATTCATAAAGATGCTGTGTTAGAATCGGTAGTCAATAATAGTTTAGGTATTGAAACAGAAGCCGGACTAATTATTGCGCGGGCACTTCAAAACTATGGTGCTTATACGGTAGATAACACCGCATGGGATACGTATGGATTAATTACTGAAATTGGTCCGAACGGAAGAGTAAGCGATGAGTTTAAAACATTGTATGGTCTAGACATGAACTATTACAGCAATCCAAATATTCCGTGGGCGCGTGACATTAAAAGACTCTTTTCTAATTTACAAGTGATTAGTAACAACAGCGCAACTACGATTGGTGGAGGAGCGACTAGCGATATGGTAAACAGAAGAGCACCAGAGGCGCCTGACTTTCTTCCGTCACAAACTTTTAAGATCATGCCATTAGGCGATTCCAAAACAGAAGGTGGCGGAGGTGGTGGCAGTCAACAGAGTTGGCGAGGATATTTAAGAGCAAAGTTGATGCAAAATGGTTACTCCATAGATTATGTTGGAGACCGTTCCAATACAGCAGATGGCGATGGAATTCCAAACGATAATGACCACGCGGGTCACGGTGGTTACACCATTGGTCCCGACATTCAAACCTTTTGTACAGGATGTGAAACCACCGGATTGATTGAACATCTTGAAGACTATTTACCAGCAGCCAATCCCGATATAGTGCTGTTAGCAATTGGTGTTAATGATATGTTTAGTGCAGATAAGCATCCGCCCAATTATGCTGAAACAGCGCCACAACGGTATCGCAATCTTGTAAAAAAAATACTTCAGCTTAAACCCAGTATAAAATTAATTCTGGGAACCATTGAACCTGTAAAATGGGACGTGAATTGGGGAAGCGATCCGAATGATCAAAACTTAGGCGCATTAAACGCTGCGATAAAAGTATTGGCAGATTCAAGCTCAACCGATAATATTTACTTTGCCGATATCTATAATCGAATGCTGGTCAACTATGGACCTGGTGATTTTTGGGATGATGTGCACCTAAGCCAGCAAGGCGCCACCAAAGATGCCAATGCATGGTTTGATGCTCTTATTCCAATTTTAAATAACACACCAAATAACATTTCACCTTCCTGTAGTATAACATCGCCTACAAACAATGCTACAATAGAAGCGCCAGCTACAATCATCATTGATGCTTCTGCAAACGATCCCGATGGAAGTGTTAGTAAAGTAGAATTTTTTAACGGCACAATAAAGATAGGCGAAGACAATACATCACCTTTTAGCTTTATTTGGACAGATGTAGATGAAGGTATCTATTCCATTAAAGCGGTTGCTATCGATAACTTATTTAGTACCGGCACATCTGCCACCATTACGATTACTGTAAGCTCGACAGATGGTTACATTAAGTTTGATGGAACAGGCATTGGTTCTCCAGGTTCGTATGCTAACGGAGGATTAACATTTTCAAAAGCACTTGACGGTAACGCTGAAACTTATTTTGATGGACCATCGGCTGATGGGCAGTGGGTTGGATTAAATCTACATGCATATAAAACCGTAAAAAAAATGCGATATATACCGCGTCAATCCTGGGCACTGCGAATGGTCGATGCCAAAATACAAGCTGCGAATTCATTAAATTTTTCTGATGCTGTTGATTTGTTTGTGATCTCCAATGTACCTACTGAAGGCATTTTTACAGTAGCACGTTTTACAAATGATGAAGTGTATCAATACTATCGGGTACTCTCTCCTAATAACGGATATGGAAATGTTGCTGAGATTGAATTTTGGGGCGATCCGAATGACCCAATTATTTTAGGAGCTGAAGATCGAGATAATTTGGAAGACCAAAATTCTTCATTTCAAATTTATCCGATGCCTTCGAAAGGAGGTTTTACAATAGAATACAAAGGGTTTCAAAAACCAGAAATTTATATAACAACCGTAATGGGGCAAAGTGTACTGCACATTGCTCAAACAAATAAAAAAGTAATTGATGTACCGCAGGGCATTTCAAAAGGAATTTATGTGGTTACCCTTCAAGATGAACAACATCGTGCACATAAAAAATTGATTATCGAATAGCAAGAAACACCTAAATGATTCAAAAAAGCGAAGCGTGATCGGTACCAGCTTCGCTTTTTTATTGAATTGAGTTTTAGAAAACTTATTCGCCACACCTTTCAAACAATTTCCGTAAACGTTTTAGGGCAATTGAGTCACTTCGTGTCTTGCGTAAGCTTCTCTATAATTGCCACACCAAAAGGATTTAGTACAATCTCTCCATCTACTTTCACTTTATCTTCGTTTAGAAATGAGTTTGGAGCTTCCATTAACTTTTCTATATTTTCAGTATCTATAAATTTCACTAAACTATTTTTTATCTCCAATGGTAACGTTACACACTGCTCTTCATTTGTATAGTTAACTACTATAACCGTTTCGTTTCCATGGTGATCGACAAATGCAACCCCATCAAATATTAAGGGATCGGAACTTACTAGCGGTACAATCAATTTACTTTTCTGGTTCAGAATTTCCATTAAAATAAAATACATTGGATAAACACAATTCTGCCGAACAGCATACTCTTCAGGCCACGGTTCATTTGCGTGCGGCATCAATCCGCCCCAGCCACAAGTTTGATAAAACGTAATGGCCTCTACCTGACTTTCAGCCAAATATTTAAAACTGCCTAAAGTCCATGCCGCTCCGTAAAGTGAAAGTTGCCGTGGATCAGCGTGTGATGGCACTTCATTACTCACCAAGTTTTCTGTTGCTGCGGATGTAGCATTTGGATTCCATCGCATCTTAAAAGTAACAGGGCCAACATGTACTTTCTTTCCACCAGCAAACGCGCTGCAACACACTACTGCATCACGATGAGCTGCTAAATTTTCAGTAAGAGAATTCAAATCAAATGCATGAATTTGTGGGTTGATGGAGAAGGTTAAAAAATCTAAATCAAGGGTGGGTGTTCGCGATCGGTTTAACTCAGCAAAGAATGCATCTGTGCCTGCCCCAATTTTAGTTTGCGGAAAATACTTTCGTAGCTGTGGAACAATTTGATTAATTAATTTTTGATCTGTACACTTTGCGTAAGTCGATAGAATAATAAAATGATTGATAACTTCTTTGAATGGAAGAAGATGATCAATAAAATTCAAATCATACTTTTCATCAAAGAATAGAACAACTTCTAATTTGCATTTCACTTTAGAAATAATATCACCTGCATGTCGAAGCTCGGCACTATCTACTTTATTCTTTATGATTAATTCAACTCTTAAAAAATCAGGTTGCAACTCATTTATTAAATGAAGTGTGTGATAATCTTGAATCAGTTTAATTACAGGTATTCCGATTTTCGGAAAGGGCAAGGTCTTATCTTTATCCAACTGAAAAGTGAGTAACTTCTTTTCCTGAACGGTAGCCTTTTGAGTCGTATGAACTTGAAATCGAATCGTTTGTTTTATTTCATATCCAGCGTCAACTTTAACCGGAAATGGTTTTGAAAGCGGTGTGCAATATGTTTTATACGAAGCATCAATCCAGTTGCGTTGGTCTTCTGTTTCAAAAATGTCGCCTTCAAAAGTAAGAGTAGCTTTAATTTTTTCAGAAGGTTTCCAAGCCATAGCGACAACATCAAAAAAGGGTTGTGATGGACTTATCAGTATAGGAAACTGTAGTGTTTCATTTTTTAAGTCGGAATGTGTAAGGGTACACGCCTTTCCTGCGCACGAATCAATGGGATGTAAAACCGTAAACCCAATTCTATTTCGCTTAAAGTTTGTTAGCGCTTTACCAACAATATCAAAAACAATACCTGCATCTTCCCTTCCGTGAATGCGACACGTCCAAACAAAATCAATATCATCCTGTTGGCATCGTGCTTCGTATTCAATCAAAAAACTATTGTTGTTGGCTTCGATTTTTTCATTCGTGATCAATAACGGAACGGTTCCCCAGTCACAATCGCGCACGGCATAGTTAATCATGCGGATCACTTCTATATCATTCCACTTTATATATCGCAAAAAACCGCTTTGATATGAAATACTCAAGCCACCAGCATTCAACACAATCGGCTTTACTATTGAACTCAATGAACCATGCGATAGTATATTGGGATGCATACCTGTTGGTTAGTTGTTTTTCTTATGAATGTCACTGCAATAACATTTACTTAAGCCTTTCATTAAGGACTCACCTCGTTCCTCTCAAGAAGAGCGAAGCAAGTGGAGCTTAAGAAAAGGATATTGAATGTCTCTCCCTAATTTACGTGATGGCTTTAATTTGTGCTTTCACATTATCAGCTTCAAATATTTTTTTCCAATCCTCTTTAAAAATTTGTGGTTTCCCAATCTCGATAGCCTTTTTAGCTGCGTCAGAAAATTGGCCACCTGGCAATTTACCAAAGAGTAAGGCCAGTTCAATGTTGATATGACCTAGAAAAAATTCGTAAGCAGCTTCTTGCGGTACACCTTTTTCTACAACTGCATCCACAGCTTCCTTCATCACGGTAATCATCGCTGCAGCAAATGTTTCTGAAAGTGCGGGCTCTAAAATTCCCATCTGCTCTATCGTTATACGATATGATTTTGTAACAGGGGCATAAATTGCTTTTGCCAATGCCTCACCTCTTTCATAGTCCTCTTCGTTGCCTTGTATGAGCGCGCATACAATAGTTTGTTTAGCGGCAATACCACCAAAATAATCGTAATGTGCTTTTTCATTTGGCTCCCAATTAAAAACAGACGGATGAGAAGGATGCGCAGCAAAGTAAGCGATATCATCACGAGCAGGTAAGTATCCTGCCAACGGTGCTGCGGGGTCTAGGCACATACCCATCGCACCACTTTTCATTTTAGGAACATACAGCGTTGCCACTTTCCCAATCAGCACATCGGGTACTGCAAAAACAACAATATCAGCATTCGGTATCGCTTCTTCCGCAGAAGAAACTGACACACCATTTTGATTGACGCGTTCAATACCGTCCGGGCTTACTTCCAAATACGACACTTCATACTTCGAGGCAATCAGATTGCGCGTGAGTCGAACTCCCATTTTACCACCCGCTCCTACTAAAGCTACTTTAATCATGATTATGTATTGTTAAAATTATTTTCTTCTTATACCTGTTGTGCGTTTCCCATTTGCACCAATTCAAAGTAATTATAGTTGCCATTTTGTCCGCCTTTTAATGAAATTTCAAGTCCATCATATCGTGCATCATTGGCATGGGCCACACACAACGGGGCGCCAGGAGCAATTGGAACCAAGACTTCAAGCGCATAAATTCCCAGTGATTTGGTTACGTAGCCTGAGGTATCGCCACCGGCAACGGTTACCCGTAACTTTCCCGTTTTATCAATAATGTTTTTCATGATTTCACCTTGCGCTCCAGCCAAAATTGATCCTATTAATTCTTCGCCTTTACCCAATGATTTCAATTTAATTTTTGTAGCCTCAATGGATGAATCGTCTGGCCCAATGGCCGAATATAACAATGGTACTTCTCCTGCCTTTAAAATTTCAATACAGACTTCCGTGCATCGTAAAATCTCGTTTACACTGTTTTCAATCAGCTTTACAGTATCCATCCGTATACCAATGTATCCCAATTTTAATCCATGTTTAATTTGGATTGCTGTACCAGGCGAGCAACTTCCCGCAACGATGATGTATCGATCTGCTTTCTTTGTAAAAGTTGGTATCGATAATTTTTCAATCGATCCGTTTTGTTGCCAATGGTAACAAAGTGCATACTCTACGCCAGATGACCCCACCAAAATCTGTTGCATATTTCGTCTTCCGCCTTCTATTAATTTTCCAATCTGAGTAAGATGTTGAACCGTGAGCACATCAAACAAAATATAACCACCTTGGCTTGACAAACTTTTATACCGTGCCTTACCATTCTCCTCATCCTGTAAGTGCAAAACATCAATTGTATGAATTCCACGCTTGCTCTGTTTGCCCAGATGCCTGCACAAATCCGACTCATGCATAGGCGTGACAGGATGCTTCGACATAGTAGGGTGCCGGTCTAAGCGATAGGTAATATCGTCAACACGCGCAAAGAGATTCCCGAAAACACAAAAGCGATTTAGTAAAGGAATGCCAACAATTAATGGAATAAAAGAAGATGGGAAGTAACGCAAGGCTAATTCAACGGCATGCCCAATGTTTCCTACCTGCGGAGACGAATCAAATGTTGAACAGATTTTATAATGAAAATAGTGTGTTGGTATTTTGGCTATGCTTTCAAAAACAGTAGGAAGTTCACGATCCATTTGCGCAGGACTTAAACTTCGGCTTATTCCGGCAACACCAAAGGCTTTTAATTTTCCATCCGCGCCTACGTACCGATTCTTTAATCGAAATTTTTTTACTTCGTCTGGTGTAGGTGCCTGCAGAAAAAGCGCGGTCGGTATTCCATTAAATGAAAGTGACTCCATTACATCTGTTGAACCTGTAAAGTCGTCACCATAAAAACTGATGAGTAATTCACTTTGCATCAGGATGCGCGTTTACCGAAAAACTGAAGAGCTTCCCGCAATTCGATGTGATCAGTTGCATAACGTTCTAACGATTCACCCATAATGGCAGCTTCCCACGCTTGACGAATACTGATAACACCCGCAGCAATACCAGCAGGATGTGCCACTATTCCGCCACCACACACATACATTAAATCTAAATTACCAATCGCTTTAAAAGTATCTACGGCTTGGCCCGCCCATTGACCAGAAGAAACAACTGGCATAACGTTGTGTCCATGTTCGGTTTTTTGACAAGCCTTAATCGAGGTAATAACAGAACTATCTGCCTCACAAAATTTATTTCGCAAGCCATTGGTATGCAAATGATCGGCACCAGCAAGTCGCCATATTTTTTGGTAGGCCGTAAAGTCAATACCAATATGCGGACTTCTGTACATCAAGCCCCAGCCGTTGCGATGGCCGTGGATTGGAAGTTTACTGTGATTGCGAAGCTTTGCCAACGCACTAATGCCAACCCAGTTTAAACTTACCATCACACAAGTTCCACCTTTCTGTAAAACATAATCGTGCCTGCGCAGCATATCATCAACATCTCCACTTATGTTGAAAGCAAACATGGCCTTCTTACCTTTCTCATCTGCCAAGCGATTGATTACCTCCATCACAGCGTCAACTCGCTTCTCAAAAGGTGAATGCGGTGAGTCGCCCATGAGTTCATCGTCCTTCAAAAAATCGAGGCCAGCTTCAACAAGTGTTTTAGTTTGCTGTGCAGTTTGCTCGGGTGTTAATCCTACACTGGGCTTAATGATGGTACCAATGATGGGGCGATTGTAAACATCGGCAAGCTTTCGTGTTCCATCAATACCAAATTGTGGGCCTTTATATTTTGTTGAATACGATTCAGGAATTACAATATCTAAAAGTCGCAGACCAGAAAATTGATTGAGCTCAAATAGATTTCCCGCTACCGTTGCCATTAAATTCGAAAGGTTAACACCCATGTTTTCGATTGGCCACGAAACTTCTATTTCAGCTTGATTATACATTGGCGATGCCGAATCTTTCGATATTGTTGCGCCCGGTAATGATGGTGTATCTGTTTCACCTTTTATCTCAATGCGATCAACTCGTGCTCCATGTTTTCCTTTTAATTCAACCGTCTCTCCGGGCACTGCTAAAAAGGTTCCACTTGATTGCTCGCCCGCCAATGCTTCTGCCGCTTTATCAACGTGATGAGCGGTCTCTATCCAATATATTGTTTTTACTCTTTCCATTATTATTAAACCAATCTTATCTGCTATTGCCAGCTACAGGTACTTTTTACTATTAACTTTTCTCGATAAACTATTTCTCAGGCTCTTTCATAAACTGATCTACATTTTCCTTCGTGATTCGCAACAGTCCTGTGTTAACTTGATACGGTACGCTTGTTATCCCTGCATCCGAATCGTTTTGCGACAAGCGATTGGTGTGATGAACCATGTCGTATAAAAATTGTGCGCCATACCAGGTAAAGAGTTCTCGCTTTTGTGCTGCCAATAATTGTATCGTACCTTCTTTTACAAGCTGAAGATGTTCAGGTTCTCCGTCAACCGTAGTAATTTTTATTTTGCCCGCCTTGCCTGCTTCTTTCACTGCCAACGAAATGCCAGGGCCCGATGGACCATCAAATCCACAAATCCCTGCAATATCAGGATGGGCCGAAATTAAATCAGAACTAATTCGTGCAGCTTCTTCAACACTGGCCTTGCTATCAAACTTACCAACCACTTCAATGTTTGGATACTTTTTTAAAACATCTAATAAACCTCTAAAGCCAGCCTCCATGTTCGACATTCCCAAAATACCCATGTAGGCTATTTTTCCTTTTCCGTTGATCAACTTCACCATTTCTTCGCCTTGCATAATTCCGATCTCGTACCAATCGGTTCCTAAAAAAGCATGATGATTTGCATTTGGAATATTCGAATCATATACCACGGTAGGAATGCCTGCCGTAACTGCTTTGTTAATTACTTGTGCAATGGCAGGATCCGTTCCGTTAATTAAAAGTCCGGTAGGTTTTGTGCCTATCACTTCCTCGATGATGTTAATTTGAGCAGGCACATCCCAATCTGCCGGACCCAGAATAGAAACTTTTACGCCCATCTTTTTACCCCACCGTATAAATGATTTTTGATCGCGATTCATATACATCGGCATCGTAACAGCAGTGGTCACCATTACATACTCTTCACTTACAATTTCCTTCTCTTGTTTATCGCCAAGAGTTTGATTAACCACTGTTTCTTCATTTCTTAATGGAAGCTCGCAGCTCACCAAAAGAAATAGAGCATTTAATAGAAGTATGGTGTATCTCATTGCTTTCAATTTGATGTGAGGATTCAGTTAAGGTTTGAATACTTCTTTTGCAAGGCTTTGTCAAGCCACAGTGTGCTTATTAAAATTACGCCCAGAATTATTTCCTGCCAATAACCTGACACGCGCGAGATGACCATGATGTTGGCAATGATGCCCATAAACAATGCACCTAACAACGCACCGGGTATTTTTCCATAACCACCACTAAGGCTGGCGCCACCTAGTATTACGGCTGTGATAACGCGAAGTTCTAATCCTCTGCCAACGGTTGGCAAGGCTGCTCCTAACCGTGACGATAATAAAATACCGGCCATGCCGGCCAACGTTGCAGATAATACGAAGCCCACCATTTTCATTTGCTTTACGCGAATGCCTGAAAGATCAGCCGCCTTTTCATTTCCACCGATATAATAGAATTGTCGGAAACGAATTGTTTTGTTTAGTAGAAAAGTAAATACGATAACAGTAATTAACATATACCATATCAGCATTTGAATGCCCAGCAACTTCGATTGCCCAATGGCATTAAACCAATACGGCAAATTTTGAACACCCGAACCACTTAACATTAATGCAGCACCGCGAACAATGCCCATCATGGCCAACGTTTGTATCATTGGGTTAATGCCTTTGTAGGCAATGAGATATCCGTTAACCAAACCAATAACAATTGAACCCAGAAGACTAATGCAGATAGCCAGTGGAACAGGAAGTTGAAATGTGATCATAAGCAAAGCCGTGAGACAACCTGAAAAAGCTACT
>JANODK010000269.1:0-159804 GCA_031412655.1 Chryseolinea sp. | reverse complement strand
CCCAATATAATTTTGGCTAAAGCCAAATATTTTTCCATTAATCTCCCCCGACATAAATGTCGGGGCTATTGCATAATCCAGGTTTAACATTCACTAATCCGTGATTAAGAAACCCAACAGCATGCAACAATGAACTGAGCTAAAATAAAAAAAGATCTAAATCTTTTTTTCAGTACCAAGCTTAATTTCATGAAAAAATTGTACACTCCTATATTCTCCGAGTGTCTCCGATTAGTATTGCGCAATGAAAACGCATATAATTTTCTTACAATGTCTTTTGGTGTTTCTGAATTTTAGTTCATTTGCACAGCTAAATGATTCAAATCGCGAGTATAAAACAATACGTGATGCTTTCGCGAATAAGGATAAAGTGGAGTGGTTATCACTTACAAATCAAGGCTTAAAAGCGCTTCCTGATTCCTTGTTTGAACTAACCAATTTAAAATACCTTGATCTTGCACACAATCAAATTGAGTTTATTCCAGATCAAATTAAAAGGCTATCGAAATTAAAGTATTTGGTTCTATCACGGAATCAACTAAAAGTATTGCCGGATGCTTTTTCAGAACTAATTCAATTACAAACGCTTTATTTAGATCACAATCCACAAATTGATTTAGACAAGAGCCTTATTGTTTTGGGTATGCTTCCTTTGCTTAAAACATTGAGTTTAGCCGGTGATAATATTACTGTTCTTCCCATGTCGCTTTCTGGAATTCAAAATGTAGAATCACTTGATTTATCAGAAAATGATTTTGAAAGTCTTCCAGCGGGAACCCCAAAACTAAAACAGTTGACGACACTCTATATAAACGATGATGTTCACTTTGATCTTGAACGTAACATAACCGTGTTAAGTAAGCTTTCATCCCTAAAGGAATTACATATTGAGAATGATAGTATACGTATTTTGCCATCGAATATTTCTGAGCTCAAATCTGTTGAATATTTATTTCTAATCGGAAATAATATTAATTCTCTTCCCAATGAAATCAACCGAATGAAAAACCTTAAGTTATTGGATATGACGGGTAACCCGATTCCACCGCCTTTGTTATATGATGAGCACTTAAGACCAAAGGTAATTTTTAGGATTAATAAAAATTAATGGAATCTGACCAAGACCGAAGCACTATGAATAGAAATTAGAGTGTAGGTCATGACCAGTTTCAATACACGCTGGCGTGGTCTCAATCAAAAAGCTCCTTATAATATTGTTAACAAAAATGCATCAGACACTATCTGCCTGAATGTTAATTTTTTAGGTATTCTGTATCCATTAATATATTATCCATGGATTGATCAGATTCAAGCAGCATAATGCTATATTCGCAAAAAAAATAGTAATACTATCGTTCTTAGTTGTATGGCGTTATTAACAATTAAACTAAACGAAAATCTCTACTTACGCGATCCTCAAAACACCGAGCTTGGGCAGAAAATTCTACAAGAAAGTGTTAAAATGATTGATCAGCTTGGCTTTGAGCTCTTCACTTTTAAAAAACTGGCTGAGGAGATTGGATCTACTGAAGCGAGCGTTTACCGGTATTTTGAAAATAAGCATAAACTTTTAGTTTACTTAATGGATTGGTATTGGACTTGGTTAGAACACCGAATCGAATTTAGTATTCAGAATGTAAAAGATGCCAAAGAACGATTAAGCATCTGCCTTCGCCTCCTTTCAGAAGAAAAGAAATTCGATCCATCGTTCGCATTTATCTATGAGCCAGCCCTTCAGCGAATTGTTATTTCAGAGTTTGATAAAGCGTACCTTACAAAGCAAGTAGATGCTGATAATAAGGATGGATTATTTCTTACGTATAAATCGATATGTAAAAAGGTTGCCGACATTGTGTTACAAATTAATCCAGACTATTCTTATCCCAACTCGCTTGTCAGTACCATTATGCTGAGCTGCAACCATCAAATTTTTTACGCCCAACATCTTCCTTCTCTGACAAACATAAAATTTAATAAAGGCGATCATTATGTTGCACTATATAATTTTATTGAGGATTTGGTATTAAAAGTCATAAGCAAAAAGAAATAAGATATGCTTGACAATCATCAAATTGTACGGATTTTACGCGAAGCTGCATTAATGTTGAATCACGATTTTAATGCAATGGATCTACGATTCACAGAAACCAATCAACGGGATTACAGTAGTGAAGAGTTCGGTGAGTTTAAACGTGACCTGTTGGAACTGGGTAGTAAGGTGCGTTTTCTTTTTCTTGAATATCCAATTGCAATAAATGAGTTCACCTCTTTTGTTAATGAAGAAGCCTCTTGTGTTTTAGTATTTCAAGGAAAGGATGATGACAGGGTGCCCATATTACTGCAAAGAAATCGAGGGAAAGTACAAGTATTGCGTCTTGGTTCTAAGAATGAAGTATTAGGTTTAGAAGCGTTAGCAACCAATACATTGCTAACCGATGCGCATGGACGCGTAGTTACCTTTACCATATTTCCATATAGGAGTTTGGTTAGTGAATATTTGTACGATGAGACTCAAGAAGCGGAAAAAATGAGCCCACTTAGAAGATTCATTCGACTATTGAGCTCTGAAAAAAAACAGATTTATTATATTTTTTTCTATGCAGTAATTGTTGGTTTACTTAGCCTTATTTTACCTATTGGAATTCAAACCATAGTTGAACTAGTTTCAGGTGGTGTATTCTTTAGTTCCGTTTACCTCCTGATTTCATTGGTAATTCTTGGTGTTTTGATTGCGGGGGGATTGCAGATTATGCAAATCAGTTTAGTGGAACATTTGCAACGCAGAATTTTTACAAAGGCGGCTTTTGAATTCGCCTTTCGTATTCCCCGCATCCGCGTTGAGTCACTCATGGGTAATTATGCACCTGAATTAGTAAACCGCTTCTTCGATATCCTGACGATTCAAAAGGGACTGCCAAAACTGCTGATTGATTTGGCTTCTGCTGCCATTCAAATTATTTTTAGTTTGATTTTACTTTCACTGTACCACCCGTTCTTTATTTTCTTCAGTCTGGTGTTGGTGATCGTGCTCTTTTTCATATTTCTATTCACAGGTCCTCGTGGACTTCAATCCTCCATTAATGAATCGAAATACAAATATAAAGTAGTACAATGGCTGGAGGAATTGGCAAGGGCACTTCATATTTTTAAACTCGCGGGCACAACTGATTTGCCAATTAAGCGAACCGATTACAACCTTAATAATTATTTAAAGTATAGAAAAGCGCATTTCGGAATTTTATTAACTCAGTTTTCATTTGTCATCCTTTTCAAAGCGGCCGTTACGGGTGGACTTTTAATCATGGGTACGATCTTGGTGGTGAGTCGCGAAATCAACCTGGGACAATTTGTTGCATCCGAAGTCATCATCATTCTACTCTTAAATGCAGTGGAAAAAATTATCATGTATATGGATGTCGTGTATGACTTGCTTACAGCAGTAGATAAAGTATCGAATGTAACAGACTTACCGTTGGAGAAAGTTGGGGGTATCGATTTTCCACGAAATTCTAAAGGACGAGGGTATTCTGTATCTGCGCGTGAAATGAGTTATCATTACCCCAATGGAACCGGTGCAGCGTTAGAGAATATTAACCTTGACATCATGCCTGGCGAACGCATTTGTATTTCGGGACCCGGCAATAGTGGTAAAAGCACATTGATGGACACGCTTGCTGGCTTGCATCCTTCTTTTAAAGGGAGCCTTACTATAAACAATTATTCGATTCGCGATCTCGACCTTACACATTTGCGTGACCATGTGGTGACCTTTATTTCTCAAGAAGATATTTTTGATGGTACCTTATTGGAAAATTTAACCCTTGGCAAAGCAGCGAGTAACATGGATGATGTAGTGAAGTCCATTGAGAAAGCTGGGCTAGCCGATGCAATCAATAAATTACCTAATGGATTAAGCACGCCAATACTAAGTGGCGGTAAGGGTTTTTCAACATCCTTCAATCATCGCCTGATGATTGCAAGTTGTTTTGCTCAAAAGCCGGAGTTAGTTATGCTCCATGATTTTTTCGCTGGATTAAGCAAAGTAGATAAACTAGAAATGTTGAATTCGATGATTGATAAAAGCAATGGTTGGACGCTGCTTACAATAAGCAATGACCCATTGGTAATGGCAAGCTGTGATCGTGTTATCATCTTGCGAGATGGTAGTATTCGTGCTGAAGGAAAGTTTGAAGACCTTCAACGAAACGGACTAGTAAAAGATTACATTGAATAAATCGGTAGATGAAACAACTATAACATGCTTAAATTATCCAAACAAGAAATTGAAAAGGACGTTTCATTTGACGGCTTATATTCATTACGTTCCTTAAAAACTCCTCAGGCCGCACGATTCTTGGCAATATGGATTTTAATCATCTTCCTCATCTTTTTAGTTGTTTTGTTTTTGCCCTGGCAACAAAACATACGTGGTAATGGTAAGGTCACCGCTTTCAATCCTGCAAATCGTCCTCAAACAATAGAAACAATCATAGCAGGAAGAATTTCCAAATGGCATGTGCGTGAAGGCATACGTGTGGAAAAAGGTGATACGATCATTACCCTTACAGAAGTGAAAGAGAAATATTTCGACCCCTTGTTTTTGCAGCGGATGAGCGATCAAATTGATGCAAAGGCGAGTAGCCTGGATTCGAAGGAGAGCAAAGCTAGAGCACTAGAACGCCAAATCAAGGCATTGAAAGATGGAATGCAAAACAAACTGGATCAATCACAGGCAAAATTAGAAGCCGAGCGAGTTCGTTTTAAAAATGCAGAAAATCAATATCAACGAAATAAGAAACTCTTTGAGGCTGGCAATATACCACTCACCAAGTTCCAGGATATTGAGTATAAGTACCAGGGCAGTAAAGCGGATTTGCAGCAAGCAGAAATTGAATTGAGCCGAGTTGAGGCTGAATACCTTGATAAGATTAGTAAAGCACAATCCGACTTAAGTAGTACCCGTGCCGATCTTTTTGATGGACAAGGAGACCTTATCAAATACAGAAACGAATATGCCAACATGCAGATACGAAATAATCAGTATCAAATACTGGCGCCACAATCCGGCACTATTGTGAAGGCAATGCAAGCCGGTGTTGGAGAAACAATAAAAGAAGGTGATGCGGTATGCACGATAATGCCTGCAGTCTCAGATGTTGCCGTTGAAATGTACGTTAAGGCAATGGATGTCCCTTTGTTGAGCAGAGGTAGAGAAGTGCGTATTCAATTTGATGGATGGCCAGCCCTTCAGTTTTCAGGATGGCCAAGCGTAAGTGTGGGAACATTCGGAGGTACCGTTGAAGTGATTGACTATATCAATTCAAAACCGGGTGAATTCCGAATCTTAGTAGTTCCAAATAAAAAAGATGACCCATGGCCTAAACAGTTGCGTGTGGGTTCGGGAATTAAGGGCTGGGCAATGTTAGATGACGTTCCGGTTTGGTATGAACTTTGGCGACAGCTCAATGGCTTCCCTCCAAGTTTATATGAAGAGCCATTGGAAGATGTGATTAAGCAAAATACTGATGATGCAAAACAAAATGGCGGAGCAGTAAAATGATAAAGTATTTTACCGCATTCATTATAATGTTGTCTTTTATTGCAAGGCAGCAAACTCAGGCTCAAGAGCGCGATCCTATCTTTACGTTGCCCGATTCTGTAATGCCATTGCCTATTGAGAACTTTTATTTTCTGATTGTTGAATATCATCCTGTAGCAAAACAAGCAGGACTTCTCAGCGAATTTGCCCGACAGGAAATTCGGTTAGCGCGAGGAAGTTTTGATCCTAAATTGGAAGTTGAATGGATGGCGAAAGAATTTAAAGGAACCGAGTATTATAACATATTAAATGGCTCATTAAAATTTCCAACTACACTTCCCTTTGATCCTAAGATAGGGTATGAACGTAATTCAGGAAGCCAGCTCAATCCTGAACGGTATATTTCTGATGAATTTAACTATCAACAATTTTATGCTGGTGTATCGTTACCATTGGGCCAGGGTTTAATTACAGACCAACGCAGAACAGCCCTTCTACAAGCAAAGTTATTGCAAGATATGAACGAGGCTGAGCAAGTAAAGATCATCAACAAGCTTTTGTTAGAAGCGGCTAAAGATTATTGGCAATGGTACTTCGCATATTATAATTACCGCTTGTTAAACCAAGGGGTTGCGGTTGCCGGAGAAATTTTCAGGCGAGTAAAAATAAATTTTGAATTAGGCGAAGCTGCAACCATTGACACCGTGCAAGCAAAAATTACCTGGCAACAGCGACAGGTTGAACAGCAAGAAGCTTTCATTAATTTTTTAAATACAGGCGTGCAGCTTTCTACCTATTTATGGGACAGTTTACGAAATCCGGTTGCACTTGAACCTCGCTTTGCTCCGGTATTAAAACCGGAACCATGGGCTATGACAACACAAGGATTACAGCAATTAATTGATCAAGCAAAAGACAATCATCCAGAACTGCGGAAGATTAAAGTGAAGATTCAGCAACTCGAAAATGATCGGAAATTGGCAGCCGAATTTCTAAAACCCAAGTTGGATTTGAGTTATGTTTTACTTAACCAACCCTTTGATCCGAATTGGAATACATCTTTTAAACCCGGAGAAGATTATAAAGTGGGTGTAGATTTTTCGTTTCCACTATTCTTACGAAAAGAGCGATCGAAATTAGCCCAAACAAAGTTAAAAATCGAGTCAACGACATTTGAACAAAGCCTGACGGAGCGTCAGATCATCAATCAACTGCAAGCATCTTACAATGAATTGGTTAATACAACCTCCATCATAGTGCAACAGCGCGAGATGGTGATGAATTATGAAACTCTTTTAAGGGCAGAGTTATTGAATTTAGAAAACGGTGAAAGCGATCTTTTTAAAATCAATATCCAGCAAGAGAAACTTATTCAAGCCAAATCCAAACTGGTGAAAGTATTGACAGAATATGAAAAACAAAAAGCCCTACTGTATTGGGCAGCAGGGCTTCGTAATTTAAAGAATACCCCTATAGATTAGGGTTAGACTAAGCGTGCTGCCACCCTGTTCCAGTCCACTATATTCCACCAATTGGCAACGTACTCGTTGCGTTTGTTTTGATATTTTAAATAGTAAGCATGTTCCCAAACATCAAGGGCAAGAAGAGGGGTTCCCTTCAATTCACTTAAGTCCATCAATGGATTATCCTGATTCGGTGTAGAACCGATTTTTAATTTTCCATTATCAACTACAAGCCAAGCCCATCCGGAACCAAATCTCGTAATGGCAGCTTGTGTAAATTGTTCTTTGAATTTGTCGAATGATGTGAAGGCTCCATTTATCGCATCATCTACCTTACCTGTAGGAGCTGCACTTCCCGGCTTCATACTTTCCCAAAAGAAATTATGATTCCAAACTCCGCCTCCGTTGTTTCTGGCTTTAGCCGAAAGTTTGGAAACATTGGCGAAGAAATCTTTTTCACTCGGGAAATCGATCTTGTCAGCAACAATTGCTTCGTTTACATTTTTAACGTAAGCCGCATGGTGTTTTGTATAATGGATCTCCATGGTCATGGCATCAATGCTTGGCTCTAGTGCAGCATAAGTATAGGGCAATGCTACTTGTGAAAATTGTAAACCTGTGCCAGCGCCTTCAGTTGACTTATTCATATTTTTTGGAAGATTGTGAAGAGAGGAGGCATTTGCGGCCTGCATTACAAGGGATGTTCCAATGGTGGTTACCGCAGCTGCTTTCAGTGCTTGCGATACAAATTCTCTGCGGGTTGTTTTCATATTATGGATGTGGATTTTTAAAGAAATACGGAATTGCAGAGGCCAATTATGGTGCCGATATGGATGCAATTTCGTCCGGCAATTTCATATCGTTAAAGTTTCAAATTTCAGTACGAATTAAATGTAGGTAAAAATTTTTAGCTTGCAGTAAACCATTCTGCTAACGGTATGAAGAGCATACTTTACGATGAAATCCCATCGCTCAACCTGGCCGACTTTTACAAAGGAGATGCCAGCCAAAAGCAAAAATTTGTTGACACACTTGGCGCAGCATATACCAATATTGGGTTTGCCGCCATTCACAATCATTTTTTGACTGATGATTTGCAGAACAGACTATACACAGCAATCAAAAGTTATTTTGCTCTTACGGATGAGGTAAAGAAAAAATATGAACTCGCTGGTTTGGCTGGTCAACGTGGTCATACGGGTAAAGGCAAGGAGCATGCAAAAGGAAGAAATACAGGTGACTTAAAGGAATTCTATCATGTTGGACAGGAACTTTCATCAGATGAATTAAAAAAAGAAGATTACCCTGAAAATGTCTGGCCAGCAGAAGTTCCGGATTTCAAACCAGTTGCTATCGAAGTATACCGAGCATTAGAAAAGACAGGACTTTATATACTTCGCGCCATCGCGCTTTATCTGGAGTTAGATGAATTCTACTTTGATGAAAAAATAAAAAGTGGAAATAGCATTTTAAGGCCGATACATTACTTCCCGATCGAATCACCAGACTCTGTTCCTGCCGATGCAGTTCGTGCAGCGGAACATGGTGACATCAATCTCATTACATTATTGATGGGTGCGAGTGCCGATGGTCTGCAAGTATTACGCAGAGATGGAATGTGGATTCCGATAACAGCACTTCCCGATCAATTGGTTGTCAATGTTGGCGACATGTTAGAACGCTTCACCAATAAGAAATTAAAATCAACCATCCATCGGGTTGTCAATCCACCACGACAATTAATGAACACACCTCGCTATTCCGTTCCATTTTTTATGCATCCAAGATCGGAGATGAGTCTTGCCGCTTTGCCCAGTTGCGTTGATGCAGACAATCCAAAACAGTGGGATGACATTACAGCTGGAGAGTTTCTTGATCAACGCTTGCGCGAAATTGGATTGAAGAAATAAAAGGAGCCGCCAGTGATACAACGCGTCCGCTTCTTTATTTTCCTCCGCGATGTGTTCCTGCTGTCGCTAACCACATTCGGTGGACCACAAGCGCATCTGGCACATTTTCAAAAAGTGTTAGTGAGCAAACGAAAATATCTTTCCGATGAGGACTTGATGGAAATAAATTCATTGTGTCAAATTCTTCCTGGCCCCACTTCAACGCAAACGCTCACCGCCATTGGATTTAAAATTGGCGGACCGAACCTAGCTTACCTTACCTTATTAGTTTGGTTGCTTCCTGCTGTTACATTGATGACCATTGCTGCGATTATGATGTCGAGTGTCGAGCAAAATAATATATCGATGGAGTTTGCCCGATTCATTCAACCGATGGCAGTTGGTTTTGTGAGTTATGGCGCATACAGTATCAGTCTCAAAACCATCTCTACAAAAACCGGGATTGTGCTAATGATTTTTGCGGCCATTGTTTCATACTTCGTTCAAACACCTTTTATTTTTCCAATCATCTTATTGGGTTCGGGATTGATCACCGCACTAAAGTATAAAGAGCAACCAAAAGCAGAAAAGAAGAAACTGATTGTACCATGGTCTAATTTTTTATTATGGGCAGGTGTTTTAATTTTTGCCGGAGCATTAAGTACGGCAACGAAAGCGCTCCCTGTTAAATTGTTTGAAAATTTTTATCGGAACGGCAGTCTTGTTTTTGGAGGAGGACAAGTACTAGCACCTTTACTCTACACAGAATTTGTGGACGCTTCGAACACCGATGATCGGATTACAAAAGTGACAGAGTTAAAAACCAAACTCAAACAGAAGTACGCTCCGAAACGCTATCACCATCCGATTTCAAATGATGAATTTCTCACAGGATATGCATTAGCTCAGGCACTTCCTGGTCCGGTATTTTCATTTTGCTCGTACATTGGTGCGTTGTCGATGCGAGATTATGGAATGGGCGGTGCAATACTAGGAGCGATCATGGCGGCTGCAGGCGTTTTTCTTCCGGGCACATTCCTGATATTTTTTGTTATTCGCTTCTGGGAGAGTCTAAAAAAATATCGGGCGGTTCGAGCATCACTAGAAGGTATCACTGCAGCGAGCGCAGGATTAGTTGCAGCATCAGCAGTAATTTTATTTCAGCCCCTTGACAATACCTTTATGAATTTCGCGGTAACGATTATTACCTTTTGTTTATTAGCCTTCACTCGGTTGCCTTCTCCTTTTATCATTGTGGGCGGACTGGCACTCGGATTTATTATTCACTAATGGTTTATAAGAGACAACCAGATTAATATTCTTCATTAAATTCAATACGATACTTCAGGCTCAGAATTTTGAACTTGAAACTTTAAAACCGGACCTATGCAATCAAAAGTGAAAACACCAGCAGAATATCTTGATGAACTTTCCGATGATAGAAGAAAGGCAGTTAGCGAAATAAGAAAAGCTATTAAGAAAAATCTTCCCAAAGTGTTTTCAGAAGTAATGAGTTATGGTATGCTCGGCTATGTTGTGCCCCATTCGCTTTACCCGGATGGATATCACTGTGATCCAAAGTTGCATTTGCCTTTTATGTGTTTAGCGTCACAAAAAAACTCGGTTAATTTTTATCACATGGGTTTATATGGTGATAAAAAATTAATGGATTGGTTTACCAGCGAATACGCAAAGCAAACTACGACAAAGTTAGACATGGGTAAAGGTTGTGTTCGATTTAAAACGCTTGATCAGATTCCACACACGCTAATTGGAGAACAAAAGATCAATCTACAACAATGGATTGATTTGTATGAAAAAGGATTTAAGAAGAAGAAATAGACGAAGAGAATTCTTTCAGACTCTTGTATTCAATTCCGAAGTGGGATTGATTGTAAATTGATTTCCCTTTTCTAATGATCAGTACTTGAGGTGATTCATGTTCAACACCAAACTTTTGTGCAATGGCGTTTGATATTGCCCGAAAGGAAAGTAAGTCGAGGTAATACGGTTTCAGTTTTATCATCTCCTCCTCATTCCAGTTCCGCTCTAACCGATCGAGGGTCATTCTGCTTGTTGAGCAAGCCGTGCTGTGTTTAAAAATAAGTATATTCTGTTCAGTTGATTCTTCTACGATTTTTTCAATCTGATTCAACTCTTCCAATGCTGTCCACTTCATCCTATTACATTAGTCATTCCACAATCCGTCTTCACGCTTATCATACCTTGGTCGCTTGCCTTTGTCTTTTAAATTATCAGGCTGTGTGGCTTGCTTCTTAAATAATTTAGCCCACCATAATTTTACATTGGTGAGTAAGTCTCTTTCACCATCAACATTGTTCTTGTTTGTTTTTACAAAGGTAGCATCCGGATGCAAGTGTCTGTTTTTTTCAAACAAGTGAAATTTCTGACTCTTAATATTCCCTTGGTAATCGGTGACTTTACCAAATGCTTTTCCAGGCTCACGTGTCTTTTGTGCTTCATCCGCACTGCTCGGATTGTGAATATAATTCCAAGTTCGTTTTACACCACGTGCATACTCGCTTGCCTTCACAGAAGATTTAGATGGTTTAACGCCAGGCATACTGCCCTCTGCAGCATGTGGTTTTTTACCGTGCTCGCGCTCCTTTACTTTTATCTGAAGCTCACCAACCTGATAGGTTGCTCGGGTCGGTTTCTTTTTGAGCAATGATTCCTTTGCTGCATTTTTATTTTGAACATACGTGCGTTCTTTTACTTTGATCTGAAGTTCGCCAACCTGATAGGTTGCTTTTGTTGGTTTCTTTTTCAGTGTGGATTCTTTCGCTGCATTTTTGTTTTGAACGTAATCGCGCTCTTTTACCTTCACTTGTAGTCCATCAACGGAGTAAGTGGATTTACTTGGGTATTTTTTCTTCAAAGCGGCTTCTGCTGAATTCGGATTTTTTACATAATTCTTTTTGAACTTTCGAAGTTTGATGAAGCCCGTGAACTCCTCACCCTGATCCATCATTGTCGGAGTTTGGGTGAACTGCTTAATGTTGCCTTTGAATGTGCCCGCACGTTGCGCGGCTGGAGGTGGTGTGCGAACAGGAAGTGGCTTCTCTTTATTATTCCATAATCTTCCGCTAATACTTCCTCCGCCTTTAACAGGTCTCTTCGCTTTTTTATATCCGGAAAACCCTTCGCCTTGATCACCAAAGCCAGGCTCTGATTTACTGAAGCGCTTAATTGATCCTTGATACGTTCCTGCTCGCCTTGCACTTGGATCAGGCGTACGCACAGGCAAAGCAGATCGTCCGTTATTCCACATCCTTCCGCTAATACTTCCGCCACCTTTCACTGGTCTTCTTGCTTTTTTATATCCTGTAAACCCTTCCCCTTGGTCACTGTATCCAGGTTCTGATTTACTAAACCGCTTAATTGAACCCTGATACATTCCTGCTCTTCTGGCACCAGAATTAGGTGTTCGCACGGGCAAGGCAGATGATCTATTGTTCCATGATCTTCCACTAACGCTTCCGCCACCCTTCACAGGTCTCCTGGCTTTTTTGTAACCTGTAAAACCTTCGCCTTGATTATTATAACCGGGATTTGATCTTCCAAAAATTTTTATTGAACCCTGATAGGTTCCAGCGCGAGCAGCACTTGCTCCAGGAGTTCGTACAGGCAGTGGACGTTTACCTGTGCGAGATTCTCCGGGTCGACTTGCTGATCTATATCCTGAAGTAGGCATTGCACCACGATACAGTCGATCTTTGCCTCGAACTCTTCGATTTTTGCCTAATATAGGAAGACCCTCTACCCGCTGCTTGCTTGAAAAATTCCTGCCTCTTATTTTATTGCCTGAGATATTTCCTCTCCACGCACGTTCACTTCTACGTGATGCTGATTGGTAAGAACCTGCTGCGCGACCTTGATACGGTTTGTCTCCAACACGTTTACGACCATAATACGGCTTGAATGAAGGAGCTTGTATTTTTGGTCTTTGTGTCTCAAAATTTTTGGTTCGTAATCTTCGACCCGTAATATCTTTTGTGTGAGCTCTTTCGCCTTTGGGTTTGGGGCGATGAAAGTTGGCGTACACATTAATACTCTTGCGTGCTATGAATGAATGTGAGGCAGATCTCGGAATTACGGTTTGCTTTCCGCCACCCGAAGAAGACCGGGCATGACTTCGTTGTAATCGGTTAAGCCGCGAAACTGTTGAGCGATTAGATGTTACTTTTGGTTCTGTATTCTTAGGCTTTCGCGATGGATTACTTACGTAACGACCATACTGTGGAAAAACATTTCTTGTTTTGCCTGTGTTGCTTCTCACTTTTAATCTTGAACCTGATGCAGTTCCTCTCCATGCCTTTTGATTATTTCTGCTTTTTGAAGAGGTATTATTTACGAATGGACCTTTCTGCGGATATACTTTGTGTTGTTTTGAGACCGATACTCGCGCGACAGTCGCGCGCGAGACGCCTCTGGCTTGTGCTCTGTTAAACGAAGGCTTTCCTCCTTTTTTCTTTTTCTTTTTTATTGGGATTCGGAAACGACTTTCTCGCTTTTGTCCTCCACCACGGTTTACCTCAGCACCCTTTGTATTTTGAGCATAACTAATTTGAGTCACCAAAAGAAAAAGCACAGCCAAGCCGAGCAATTTCCAGGCTTTAAAAAAATAAGGAGCAGTATTTTCCTTGGTTGCCTTCAAAAAAATGGTAATAGTAGGCTAAGGTAGCTAAAATTTTAGCAATTGCTCAAGCGATGCTTTAAGTCGCACTTTAGGCAGGAAGTTCTGCTCCAAGGTTGGGGCGAAAGGAATGGCAGTATCGAGACTGGCAACCCGCAAAACTGGGGCATCTAACTCCTGAAAACAATGCTCATTGATCCAGGCGCTGATCTCGGCACCGATTCCTCCGGTGAGAGTATCTTCATGAAGAATAAGCACGCGATTGGTTTTTTTAACCGTTTTTGCCACGGCTTCTTTATCCCATGGAAGTAAGGTTCGCAAATCAAGAATGTCTGCTTTTATATCGCCTAACTCCTTCACAACTTCAGTTGCCCAGAGCACACCCATTCCATAGGTAATGATGGAAAGATCATCGCCTTCGGAAACAAGTTTTGCTTTACCAATCTCAACCGTATAGTAATCATCGGGAATCATTGCTTTTATGGAACGATATAAAACCTTATGTTCAAAATACATTACCGGGTTTGGATCTTCGATGGAAGCATTTAACAAACCTTTTGCATCGTATGGGTTGGATGGATAAACAATTTTCAATCCGGGTGTGTGAAAGAACCAGGCTTCATTGCTTTGCGAATGAAATGGACCAGCAGCAGTACCCGCACCGGTTGGCATGCGCACAACAACATCGGCTTGTTGTCCCCAGCGCCAATGTGCTTTCGCTAAATTGTTTATAATTTGATTGAAGCCTTCGGTAACGAAATCAGCAAACTGCATTTCGACCATGGCCTTCATACCTTTAATGGAAAGACCTAAGCCTGCACCAACAATTGCTGATTCACAAATTGGTGTGTTGCGCACTCTACCTTTTCCAAATTTCTCCACGAAGCCATCGGTGATTTTAAATACACCACCATACTCGGCAATATCTTGCCCCATCAGCACAAGATTATCATAGCGCTCCATGCTTTGACGTAAGCCATCGCTAATTGCATCTATAAATCTTTTCTCTGAGTTTTTTTCGCTTGAGGGAGAAACAACAGTTTGCAAGAAGGGTGCAACCATGTCATTTATTTCTATTTCCGTATCTGCTACCGGATGAGTTTCTTCAAAGGCAATGGCTAAACCATTTTCAATTTCTTTCTTGATACTCTTGCGAACACTCTCAATATGTTTCTCATCAACAATACCTTCACTGATTAAAAACTTTTCATAATTCTCAACCGGATCTTTCTGCGCCCACATCTCCATTAATTCTTTCGGCACATATTTCGTTCCGGATGCTTCTTCGTGTCCGCGCATGCGGAAGGTTAAGCATTCTAGTAAAACAGGTTTTGGATTTTCGCGCATGCGTTCAGCAATAGAACGTACCGCATCATATACTTCAAGAATATTATTTCCATCAACCTGAATACCTTCTATTCCATAACCGATTGCTTTATCGACAAAATGTTTGCATCGAAATTGTTCATTGCTTGGTGTGGATAAACCATAGCCGTTATTTTCAATAATAAAGATGACCGGTAAATCCCAAACTGCGGCAACGTTTATCGCTTCATGAAAATCACCTTCGCTTGTTCCTCCATCACCATTAAAAACAGCCGTTACTTTTTTTTCTCCTTTTAACTTACTGGCCAGTGCAATTCCATCTGCCACACCATTTTGCGGGCCGAGATGAGAAATCATTCCCACAATATGATGTTCATTAGTGCCAAAGTGAAAGGAACGATCACGTCCTTTGGTGTATCCCATCATCGTTCCTTGCCATTGTGCAAAGAGACGATCGAATGGCATATCTCGCCCTGTAAAAACACCGAGGTTGCGGTGCATAGGGAGTATATATTCGTCTTTTTCTAATGCCTGTGTAACGCCAACGGCAATAGCTTCTTGTCCGATGCCACTAAACCATTTACTGATTTTATTTTGACGGAGGAGGATGAGCATTTTCTCTTCAATCATCCGCGGAAGAAGAAGGGATTTGTACAGGTTTTTTAAAGTTTCGTCTGAATACTGTTTTCGATTGAAGATCATATGCTCGTAAAATGGACGCAAAGTTAATGTAGTTTTTGAACCTCATAGTGTTTTTGCAAACCTTTGAAATCACCTAAAAAAGGTTTAACATTCTTAATAAATCTAGTGCAGCCCATGCGCTTTGTATTACTTGCTTTTATTTTGTGTAACACCACCCTGCTCTGTGCACAAGAGTATCGGTTTGGGCTTTACCGTGTTGAACAGGGTTTGCCAAGTGATGTTATAAAGGCTGTAGCGCAAGATTCCTTAGGGTTTTTATGGATCGCAACGGACGATGGACTTGTAAAATATGATGGCCTTCATTTTACAACCTATAAACAAGCCCTTCGCAGCCAGTATGCAAAAAGCTTTTTACATACCCGTGATGGCCGCTTGATTATGGCTGCCGATCTGGAGTTAATCGAAATTCAAAACCAGATTGATACGGTTATTTTTAAAACACTATTGCGTGGCGGGCGCACACTCACCGATTCAACAATATGGTATCCGAAGTCGATTTATGAAGATCGCAATGGAAACATATGGATGGATGAACCCTACTCTGTTATTCGGTTTGATGGAAAATCAATGAAGCGCTTTGATTTTGGGACAGAAAACCGATCATTAGTTTATATACGATCATTTAGTTTTTTTGAAGATGATGAAGGAACATTGTTCGCCATTTCATATGCAGGAAAGGTTTTCAGGTTCGATCCAGAAGCGCTGCAATTTACCTTGCTCTCAGAAAGACTTCCAGAAAATTGCAGCAGCGTTTTATTCAGCAAAGGCAAATTGTTGATCGCTGCAAAAGCAGGATTATTTGAAGCAGAAGTTGTAAACAAAGACATTACACATGTAAAAAGAACATTCGCTGTTACGAACGCTTCTCATCTTGTATTCTCTTCCGATTCGGTACTCTGGTTAAGTACCTTCGGCAAGGATTTGTATCGAATCGATCTGCACGGAAGTTCAGTGAAATCTACCCTCTTGAACTACTCCTTTAGCAGTATCAATGCCAGCTTCATTAGTCGTGAAAATGACGTCTGGGCAGCTACAGATAAAGGCATCGTTTTGATTCAAAAGAATTTGTTTGGAGTGGTAGATAATTTTTCTCACGCCAAGTTTATCGAAGGTATTACACAAGACAAAAAATCGCATGCCCTTTATTACTGCAATAAAGAAGAGCTCGTTCAGATTTTACCTCATGCTACCACAGACTGGACAAGAAGAATTCTGTACACCGATAGCCGTCAATATTTTCAATGTCTTCAATCTGGGGAAAGTGGTTTGTGGGCTTCGAATGTTTCATCGATTATGCTTTTTAAAGAAGATAAACTTTCGAAGCGATGGAATTTTTCGAAAGAAGGTGACTTTGTACATGATATTTTTCTTGACTCACACGAAAATCTTTGGGCTGCACAAGCGGGCAATTCAAATGTGTTGGTCATTACAAATTCACTGGAGGTAAAACGTTACCCGGTACCTACCAAAAAACAAAACGTGATTAATGTAGTACGTGAAGGCAAGCGAGGAATGTATGCTGCTGCCAATAGCATCGATCGTTATTTGTTTTTTAAAGATCCCCTGGCAAATGAATTTGTTGACATTAGTCTTCCTGTCAATTTTCCTGTACTTGGAGATTTTAATATTCTCGATCTGGCCATTCACGATGATGTGGTTTGGATGGCATCAACGGAAGGGTTATTACGATTTGATCACCAAAAAATGGAACGTGTTGATTTGGGCGAAGTGTTTACTTCTTTGTCTGCAACTTCAGTTGAAGTGCTTGATGAATCCAATATTTTATTTTCCAATTCGCATGGGCTGTTCCGTTATAATGTATCATCAAAAGAATTCTGGTTGTACGATGAGAACTCTGGCTTGCCATCGAATACCATCACCGCTCATGGCATTTTTGTTGATGATCAAAAACAAATTTGGGTGGGCACATCATTTGGCCTTGCGCATGAAGTTCAACCTATTATTCAAGATAAGCCAACCAGGAAACCGTATTGTGTGAGCGCACAGGTAAACGGAAAGCAGAGTCGTTTTGTAAATGGAATTAGTGTCCCATATGGCGCCTTTATTAACCTTCAATTTTCGGCCATTACCTTTCCTGAAAACAAAATTAATTTGCAGTGGCGCTTAAACAAGGCAGATACAATCTGGCATACCTTAGAAAACAATCAACTTAGTTTCACAAATCTCACTTCGGGTAATCATCAGGTTTTAGTTCGTGCGAAAAAAAATACCGGACTCGGATGGAGTGATGCGACCTCGGTTAACATCATAATGGGTAAGCCTTACTGGCAACAACCTGCCTTTATTTTCCTGATTTTTGTGCTTGCGCTTGTCATTGCATGGATTTCGTATGTCGTTACCTCGCGTATGCTCAACAAACGAAGAGATTATCTTCAGCGATTAATAGATGAGCGCACAAAAGATTTGCAGCAAGCCAATGATGAATTAACTCAACGCAACAATGAACTTGATCGATTCGTGTACAGTGCCTCTCACGATTTAAGTGCTCCGTTAAAATCAGTGTTGGGACTTATCAGTGTTTCGCGAATGGAAAATCCGGGTGAGCCACAAACTCAATACCTCAACATGATGCAGCGAAGTGTGCTCAAGCTTGAGGAGTTTATTCGCGATGTGGTGAGTTATTCGCGTAACACACGCATGGAAGCGAAATATGAAACGATCGATTTCAGATCCTTTGTAAATGCACTGCTTAACGATCATCAATACGCACCCAATTTTTCAAAGATCAAGTTTATGGCAGAAGCCGGCACAAGTAGCCCTTTTGTCAGCGATGCCATGCGATTGAAAATTGTGTTGAACAATCTGATCTCGAATGCTATTAAGTTTCATCAATACAATGGAAAGGAAGTGCCTTACGTTAAAATCAGGCTTGTACAAGAAGGGCAATCTTTTGTTCTTTCAGTGGAAGACAATGGAAGAGGAATTGATGCATACCATCTCGATCACATCTTCGATATGTTTTATCGGGCTACCGATCAGGCACAAGGCTCTGGTCTCGGACTTTATATATTAAAAGAGGCCGTGTTGAAAATGAAAGGAAAGGTAAGTGTGCAATCCACTATCGATAAGGGCACACTTTTTACAATTACATTACCGGTTCAGCAGGAAAGCATTGAATGATGTATCAATCTTTTCTAACAAAATCAAAAAAGTCAATTACTTTTGAGGCTCATGATCAACTTCAGTGAATTTATATTAAACAATGGCTTGCGCGTAATCGTGCACGAAGACCCAACCGTGCAGATTGCCGTGATGAATATTTTATACGATGTTGGTTCGCGCGATGAGCGTGAAGAGAAAACCGGCTTTGCTCATCTCTTTGAACATTTAATGTTTGGAGGTTCAATCAATGTTCCGAACTATGATGAACCATTGCAAATGGTGGGAGGGGAGAACAATGCGTTTACCAATACAGACATTACAAACTATTATCTAACGGTTCCTGCAGCAAACATTGAAACTGGATTTTGGTTAGAGAGCGATCGGATGTTGAGTTTATCGTTTGATCCTAATGTATTGGAAGTACAACGCAAAGTTGTGATCGAAGAATTTAAGCAACGATACCTTAATCAACCTTACGGAGATGTGTGGTTGAAACTTCGGCCGCTTGCATATAATGTGCATCCATATAAGTGGGCAACCATTGGCAAAGAAATCAGTCACATTGAAGATGCTACGATGGACGATGTGAAGAATTTCTTTTTTGAACATTACACTCCGAACAATGCAGTTCTTGTTGTTGCTGGAAATGTAACACATGATCAGGTAAAAAATCTTTCAGAAAAATGGTTTGGACCAATACCCGCAGGAAAGAAATTGCAGCGCGCACTTCCTGTTGAACCCAATCAAAAGCAAAAGAAATTTCTGGAAGTAAAAGCAAAAGTTCCGGCCGATGCATTTTATAAATCGTGGCACATGCCAGGTCGTTTTCATGAGGACTACTATGCGATTGATCTGATGAGCGATATGTTAAGCCGCGGACAATCCAGCAGATTGTATCAGCAGTTAGTAAAGGAACAGGAATTGTTTACATCAATTTCTTCATTTGTAATGGGTACCATAGATCCTGGTTTATTTGTTATCAGCGGTCGCGTGAAAGAAGGAGTTGATTTAAAGAAAGCAGAAGAAGCAGTTGATGAGATTTTGAACACGTTCATATCAAAAGGTGTTGATGATGAAGAATTGCAGAAAGTAAAAAATCAGGCGGAGTCGAGCATGGAGTTTGAAAAAGTAGAAGTGATTAATCGCGCGATGAATCTTGCTTTTTCTTCTCTCTCAGGCAATGCTAATTTGGTGAATGAAGAAGGAGATAAAATTAATAGTGTAACAATACAGGATATTAAACGCGTAGCAGGTAATATGTTGAAGGAAGAGAATTCGAATGTTATGTATTATAGAGCCAATAATTAGTCGATAGTCCATTGTCGATAGTCCATAGTTGTGTGTAATGCCCGCCCGACAAGTTTTCAGTTTCATTCGCACAGTCCGGCACATTTGCGTTGCCGCACATCCGACACTTAACCAAAGCAATGCAAAAGAGCCTGCCTCTCCACCTGCGACTCCCTGACAAAATCAGAATTGCATTTAAAACAAGGTCGAGGACAATTTTATCATGGGACAAAATTTGACCCGCTGACGACTCAGGTCTTTTAACAAAGAATAAAAACAGAATTTACATTTCGTTTACATTTTTTTCAAGCGATTTACCAAGCTGGACACAAAAGAGTGCAGCTTTATTGGGCTGTGATCTTTAGATTTGACAGTCAAAAAATTGGCTATGCTTAAAAACTATTTCACCATCTCCATTCGCAACATTCGTAAGCGAAAGTTTTTCGCGAGCATCAACATACTGGGGATGACTGCTGGTATCACGGCTTGTTTGCTCATTGCCCTGTATGTAATTGATGAATTTAGTTACGATCGTTTCCATGCCAATTCAGATCGTATTTACCAGGTGGGATTACACAAAAAAATTGGAACGCAGGATGAACGCAGCGTCTCCACTTGCCCGCCTTTAGCGGATGCGATGATGTCAGAGATCCCTGAAGTGGAGTCTGTTCTCAGGTTGAGAAGCGGGGGAGAGCCAGTCATTCGATATGAAGAAAACGTGTTTACCGAGGACAACGTGTTTTTTACGGAAAGTAACTTCTTTGATTTCTTCTCTTTCAGGCTTATTTCGGGCAATACCAAAACCGCTTTGAAGGAACCGAATACAGTGGTGCTCACAGAAAAGACAGCACGTAAATTATTCGGTGATGAAAACCCGCTTGAGAAATTAATCGTCATCGATGATGGTGAGGAAAAAAAAATAGCATATAAAGTGACGGGAGTAGCAGCCGATTGCCCTGGCAACTCCCATTTTAAATTTAACATATTACTCTCGGCTGGTCAGGATGATTACTTCAAATACAACGCGTGGCTGAACAGTGGTGTGTTTACTTATTTTTTGTTGCGAGAAAACACATCCGCTTCTGTGGTGGAGAAAAAACTTGAACATCTGGTGTCGAAGTACGTAGCACCTGAATTAAAGAATTTTTTAGGCAACAGCCTGGATCAGTTTCGTAAAGCGGGTGGAGTTTATAGTTATTATGCAACAAAAATCACAGACATTCATTTAAAGTCAACTTCGCAGCATGATATAGAGCCGGGTGGAAGCATTACGTACATGGCTGTCTTTGGATGCATCGGCATTTTCATCTTAGCTATCGCCTGCATCAATTTCATGAACATGTCCACAGCACAATCTGCCGGACGTGCAAAGGAGGTAGGCTTGCGTCAGACGTTGGGCTCGCTTCGTAGACAAATGATTGTGCAATTTCTTGCTGAGTCCATGCTGTACAGTATCGTTGCCGTTGCGTTGGCCGTGGTGCTTTGCTGCTTGTTGTTGCCGGCTTTTAACGTGCTATCTGGGAAAGAATTGTCAAGGAGTAATTTACTGGATGGTAAGTTCATTTTATTAATTGGACTGATGTTGTTAGTGGTTGGATTACTGGCAGGAAGTTATCCGGCTTTTTATTTTACCTCATTTAAGCCAATTGAGGTCTTAAAGGGGAAAGTCACAGCAGGGCTTAAGAGCAAAGGCATCCGCAGCAGCTTGGTGGTGTTTCAATTCGCCATTTCAATTTTCCTTTTTATTGTCACTTCCGTTGTTTATATGCAAATCAAATTTATGCAAGAACAACAAATGGGCATGGACAAGGAGAATGTGGTATTGATTGAGGATTTCTATTATAGACTAGGTAACAACGCAGAAGCTTTTCGCAATGCCGTAGCACAACAAACCGGAGTTTTAAGCACCAGTTTTACGATGGCAAAATTTCCCGGCACATACATCTCTACAGTAATGCGTTCTGCACAATCTGAAGGAGAGCATATTGTTGCTAGTTACTGGGCTGATTTTGATTCTCAAGATGTAGTAAAGTTTAAGATGAAAGAGGGTCGTTATTTTTCAAAAGATTTCCCTTCAGATTCTTCTGCCGTGGTCGTCAACGAGGCAGCTGCCAAGCAATTTGGATTTGATAACCCAGAAGGCCAGGAGATTCTAAACGCCCAAAATGCCTACGTTTTTGTCCGCTACCATGTTATAGGCATCATGAAGGATTTTAATTTTGATAGCTATCATAACAAAGTTCGACCGCTTGCTGTCTTTTTAGAGCGTGGCACTTCACCCATCTTGATGTTGCGCTACGAGGGCAATGCGAAAACACTGATTGACAACACCTCAAAACTTTGGAAACAGTATGCCGGCACAGAACCATTCGCCTATTCTTTTATGGATGAAAATTTCGACAAAGTTTATCGTTCGGAGGAAAGGATAGGGCAAGTGTTAAGTGTATTCGCTGGCCTGGCCATTTTCATTGCTTGCCTTGGTCTGTTCGCGCTTGCAGCATTCACGGCTGAACAGCGCACCAGAGAGATTGGCATACGAAAAGTGATGGGTGCATCGGTGAGCTCAATTTCAATGACGTTGACGAAAGAATTTATCGTGCTGGTGTTCATCGCATTTGTACCTGCGGCCACAATAGGTTGGTGGGTATCGTCTCAGTGGTTGAGTGGATTCGCTTATCGTGTGGAAATCAATCTGTTTATTTTTGTGATTGCTGGTGTATCTGCCATTGCTATTGCCTGGCTTACGGTTGGATATCAGTCCATCAAAGCTGCGCGCGCTAATCCGGTGGATTCATTACGCCATGAGTAACCCAACCGCATACTTACCCAAGCCACACTTGCTGACACGCCAACTAAAGCTTGTGCAAGATTGCTCAGTGCCGAGTATGGCGGCACTACACACAACATGCATAATTAAATGGCGGGTTCAGTGTAAATTTGTAGTTTAGTTTTTCAAATTACGTTTGATTTAGTGGTACAGGAAGCGCATCGAATTCCGGCCACTGCTTATGCACCAACGAAACGAACAACGATTATCGAACAACTAACAACCAAAAAATGAAAATACGAGTAGGCATGGGTTTCGATGTGCATGAATTGGAGGAGGGAAGAAATTTCTACCTCGGAGGAATTCAATTAAGGGATGCAACCAAAGGTGCTGTTGGCCACTCGGATGCAGATGTATTGATTCATGCCCTTTGTGATGCACTACTTGGTGCAGCAAACTTACGCGACATCGGTTTTCATTTTGCCAACACAGACAATCGCTGGAAAGGAATGGACAGTAAATTCTTTCTGAAAGAAGTTACGCGCATGGTGGAGGAGAAAGGATGGAAGATTGGCAATGTAGATTGTACCATTTGTTTGGAGAAACCGAAAGTGAATCCTCACATTGATGCCATGAAGCGCGTGCTTGCTCCATTGATGAACATTGATGAAGATGATGTTTCCATTAAAGCAACAACCAATGAAAAGCTGGGTTATGTGGGCCGTGAAGAAGGCGTTTGTGCATATGCTGTTGCATTGATACAAAAAGATTAATGTCTACTATTAAAATCATCACTACCTCTGATGGTTCTCATTCCTTGTTCAATGAAGAACTGAACGAAACGTATCACTCCATTCATGGTGCAATTCAAGAATCACTTCATGTTTTTATCAAGAGTGGACTTACCTATTTTATTGAAAGGTTTAGCCCAAAGAACATCTCCATTTTAGAAATTGGATTTGGAACTGGTTTAAATGCTTTGCTCACAGTTCATGCAGCGCAACTATCATCTTCATCATTTCAGTATAAAACACTTGAAGCTTTTCCGTTAGAAGAAGCAGTGTGGGCAAAGTTGAATTACACTGACACACTCAATTTGAAAGAGTATTTT
Organism: Chryseolinea sp.; assembly: GCA_031412655.1. Classification (GTDB taxonomy): domain Bacteria; phylum Bacteroidota; class Bacteroidia; order Cytophagales; family Cyclobacteriaceae; genus Chryseolinea. The sequence continues at coordinate 135,940 of JANODK010000269.1, read as the reverse complement.
GATTTACTGCATCGTGTTTCGTGGGAAGAAGAACACAGCATCTTACCGAACTTTCAATTTCAAAAACATCACATCAAACTTCAGGATGCAGTGCTCATTCCTCCATCATTCGATATTATTTTCTTTGATGCTTTTGCGCCCAACAAACAACCCGAGCTTTGGGAAATTGATACCTTAAAAAAAGTTGCGGATGCACTGCGCATAAATGGTGTGTTCGTTACCTATTGTGCGAAAGGTCAACTCAAACGCGATCTGAAAAGTCTAGGTCTTACAGTTGAAACTATCCCCGGACCTCCAGGAAAAAAAGAAATGGTGAGGGCAATTAAGTAGGCAGTAGGTAAATGCAGTGGGCAGAGATTTTTATAGAACTTTTAATATGTGCCCCAATTCATTCAATACCTCCTATCAATTGCCTATTGTTTTTTGCTTACTGCTTACTCGCCCACACCTCAATCGTTTTCGCTGAATTTTCAAATTTTAAAAATTGCGGACTCTGCAAACGTTATCGTCTTGCATATTTTAAAACGTTCTGAATTATTTCTGAAAATATTCGAAATATTCTGGATATGTAGGTGTTTCCCAAAATTTTCTACCGTTTGTTTGGTATCTTCGAAAATTAATTTGGTCAATAAAATGACCAAAGCGAGACAACCACCAAGCTGAAATGAACGAGATGGAAGAAATACAAACAACGAACCAGGGTTTATACACACCCGAATTGGAGCATGATGCCTGCGGTACAGGTTTCATCGCCAACATCAACGGAACAAAAACAAATCAAGTACTTCGCGATGCACTCTCGATGTTGGAAAACATGGAGCACAGAGGTGGTTGCGGAAGCAGTCCGAAGACAGGTGATGGTGCCGGTATTCTCATCCAAATTCCACACGAATTTTTTGCAGAAGAAAGTTCTCGCCTTGGCTTTGAACTTCCGGCACCGGGTAAATATGGCGTTGGTATGGTGTTCTTTCCTCGCGACAAGAAAGTTTTAAAAGCATGTAAGGACGTACTGATAAAAAATATTAAAGAGATTGGATTTGAATTAATTGGCTTTCGCAGCGTGCCGGTTGATCATAGTGTTCCTGGCCCTGGTGCAGAAGAGGTAGAGCCAGTGATTGAACAAGTGTTTGTAAAAATTAAAGACGATGCATTTGAAATTGAAGCGATAGAGCGCAAGCTATTTTTGCTTCGTAACTATACTTCTCACTCTATTGCCCGCGATGTAAAGGGTAACAATAAAGAGTTTTACATTACGAGCTTCTCTGCGCGAACCATTATCTACAAAGGACAATTACGCACCGAACAAGTACGCAGATATTTCTTTGATCTTCAGGATCCAAGAGTACGTACGGCACTGGCTTTAATTCACTCACGCTTTTCTACAAATACATTTCCGAACTGGAGATTGGCTCAGCCATTCCGCTTCATCGCGCACAATGGTGAGATTAACACCATTCGTGGGAACGTAAATAAGATGAAATCAAAAGAGGCATTGTTTAAATCAACATTGTTCTCTGATGAGGAAATAAAAAAATTATTGCCCATCACAAGTCCGGATGGTTCTGATTCAGCTAACCTCGATGCATTAGTAGAAATGCTTGTGTTATCGGGCAGACCAATTCAACATGTTATGATGATGTTGGTGCCCGAAGCATGGCAGGATAATAAGTTGATGGATCCTCATCGTAAGGCATTCTATAAATATCATGCTTCTATGATGGAGCCTTGGGATGGACCAGCAGCATTGGTTTTCACTGATGGTATTCGCATTGGTGCTACACTGGATCGTAATGGTCTTCGTCCACTTCGTTATTGCATCACAAGATCCGGTAGAGTGGTAATGGCATCAGAAGCGGGAGCACTTCCGATCGATCCGAAAGATATTTTAGAGAAGGGCCGTATCACGCCAGGTAAAATGATGTTGGTTGATTTGGATCAGGGCAAGGTATTGGACGATGAAAAAGTAAAGCGCGCCATCTATGAAGGTAAGCCGTATTATAACTGGATTATTCAAAACCGATTAAAGTTGCGTCTCGAGCCAGAGCAAGATTGGCAAGAAGATGATTATGATGATAAGACCTTAACAAAGCGTCAGCAAGTTTACGGCTACACTTCCGAAGATGTAAAAATGTTGTTGACACCAATGGCTGAGAAAGGTTATGAAGCAATTGGTTCGATGGGCGATGACACACCAATTGCCGTGTTGTCGAAAGAAAGCAGACACATCTCAAATTATTTCAAGCAACATTTTGCGCAGGTAAGTAATCCACCTATTGATCCGATCCGTGAACGATTGGTAATGTCGCTCTTCACTCGTATTGGTGTGAGCTTAAACGTACTCGCGGAAACGCCTGAGCACACCAATCAAATACACATATCACAACCTGTTCTACTAAGTTCAGATGTTGAAAAATTAAAGCACTTACCGGAGCATGGTTTTGAATATGCGATTATCCGTTCAGTGTTCTTAGCCGATGGGAAACCCGGAAGATTAGAAGAAAGCGTAAACCGTATATGTCAGGAAGCTGAGAAAGCGGTTCGTGCAGGAAAGAAAATCATTGTTATCTCCGATAAGAAAATAAGCGAAGAGTATGCACCGATTCCATCGATGCTCGCCACGGGTGCTATACATCATTACCTGGTTGAAAAGAGAATTCGTACACAAGCCGGAATATTAGTAGAGGCTGGAGATGTTTGGGAGGTTCATCACTTCGCCACCATTATTGGATACGGTGCAAGCGCAGTGAATCCGTATCTGGCACTTGAAACCATTCACAATCTGAATAAAGAAGGAGCATTCCATAAGCAGATTACCGATGAAGAGGCTTTCGCGAATTATCAAAAAGCAATCGGTAACGGACTGCTGAAGGTAATGTCGAAGATGGGGATCAGTACTTTGCAGTCGTATCAGTCTTCACAGATTTTCGAAGCATTAGGCTTGAGTAGTGAAGTGGTTGATCGATGCTTCCGCGGAACCATTAGTCGCATTGAAGGATTGTCATTTGATGATCTTGCTCAGGAAGTTTTGGTGCGTCATGATCTGGCTCATAAAAAAGAAAGCAAAGAGCTTCAGGTTGGTGGAATATATCAATGGAAGCGAAGAGGCGAGAAACACATGTTTAGTCCGGAGACAATTCACTTGCTTCAATACTCAACCAAATCCAATAACATAAGCCTGTATAAAAAGTATGCGCAGCGCATTAACGACCAGACAAAAGAATCATTAACGATACGCGGATTATTAGAATTCAAAAAACGAAGTGCCATTCCCATTGAAGAAGTAGAACCCGTTACCGAAATTTTCAAACGCTTTGCAACAGGCGCGATGTCATTCGGATCCATTTCGCACGAAGCACACAGCACGCTGGCCATTGCGATGAATCGCATAGGTGGAAAGAGTAACAGTGGTGAAGGTGGGGAAGACGAAGTTCGTTTCGATAAAAAAGAAAATGGTGATTGGGAGCGTTCAGCGATTAAGCAGGTAGCATCCGGAAGATTTGGTGTTACGAGTTATTATCTCGCTAATGCAGATGAATTGCAAATTAAGATGGCGCAGGGTGCCAAGCCAGGAGAAGGCGGACAGTTGCCAGGCGATAAGGTAGATGAGTGGATTGGTCGCGTGCGTCACGCAACTCCGGGTGTGGGATTGATTTCACCACCACCTCACCATGATATTTATTCGATCGAAGATTTAGCACAGTTGATTTTTGATTTAAAGAATGCAAATCGGGCAGCACGTATTAACGTGAAGTTGGTTTCGCAAGCGGGTGTAGGTACAGTAGCAGCAGGTGTAGCAAAAGCAAAAGCAGATGCGATTTTAATATCTGGTGCTGATGGAGGAACAGGGGCATCACCTCTCAGTTCATTACGCCATGCTGGTTTACCTTGGGAACTTGGTTTAGCAGAAGCGCATCAGACATTAGTAAAGAATAATTTAAGAAGCAGAGTAACGCTTCAAACAGACGGACAGATCAGAACAGGTCGTGACATCGCCATTGCTACTTTATTAGGAGCAGAAGAGTGGGGTGTTGCAACGGCAGCCCTTGTGGTGGAAGGATGTATTATGATGCGCAAGTGTCATTTGAATACTTGTCCTGTTGGAATTGCAACACAAGATTCTGAATTACGCAAGTTGTTTACGGGTGATCCAAATCACGTAGTGAATTTCTTCACCTTCCTGGCAAACGATCTTCGTGAAGTAATGGCGGAGTTAGGTTTCCGTACCGTAAATGAAATGGTAGGTCGCGCAGATGTATTGCGTGTTCGTCAGGATATTGATCATTGGAAAGTAAAGAAATTGGATTTGTCTCCAATCCTACACTTCGAGCCGGTTCGCGAACACATTGGACTTTACAAACAGATCGAACAAGATTTCGAATTAGAGAAAGTGCTCGATTGGAAATTAGTAGAAGCAGCAAGACCTGCATTGGATGAATGCGAACCCGTAACAGCAAAATTTATTATTCGCAACACTGATCGCTCAACTGGTGCATTGCTTTCGAATGAGATTTCGAAAAAATATAAAGCAGCGGGCTTACCTGAAGACACCATTCATTTTCAATTCAAAGGTTCAGCGGGTCAAAGCTTTGCAGCATTTGTTGCTCCAGGTGTAACCTTCGAACTGGAAGGTGAAGCCAATGATTATTTCTGTAAAGGATTATCGGGTGGTAAGCTGATTGTGTATCCTGATAAAGAATCAACATTCAAACCGGAAGACAATATCATCATTGGTAACGTAGCTTTCTATGGTGCTACATCGGGTGAAGCTTTTATTCGCGGACAAGCAGGCGAACGTTTCTGCGTGCGTAACTCAGGTGTGAAAGCTGTTGTGGAAGGTGTGGGTGATCACGCTTGCGAATACATGACCGGTGGCCGTGTTGTGATCTTAGGTAAGACAGGAAGAAATTTTGCAGCGGGTATGAGCGGAGGTATTGCCTATGTATTCGATCCGGAACATGCACTTGAAAAACTATGTAACAAAGACATGGTGGAGCTTGAGTCGATGGAAGATGAAGACAAAGCGGAAGTGAAGGCGATGATCGAAAAGCATTTCAAATATACTGGCAGCGATCCTGCAGAGTGGGTATTGGAGAATTGGGAGATAGCGGTTGATCTTTTTGTGAAAGTGATGCCGAAGGATTACAAGGCAGTACTTACGAAAAAGAAAGTACGCACAGCTCAACCCGAACTTGCAAAAGCGGTAGCGAAATAATTCAACAGATTCAGACGACAACCAGAAAAGAAATAGAGCATGGGACAAGTAGATGGATTCATGAAGTTCAATCGCGAGATGCCAAAGAGCCGCGATCCAAAAGAACGTCTTAAAGATTATAAAGAGGTTTATACTCCGATAGATAAAGAGAAACTAAACAATCAGGCAGCGCGCTGCATGGATTGTGGTGTTCCGTTCTGTCATAACGGTTGTCCGCTTGGCAACAACATTCCTGATTTTAATGATGCCGTGTATCAAGGCAAATGGGAAGAGGCTATTAACATTTTAAGCAGCACAAATAATTTTCCTGAGTTTACCGGAAGAATTTGCCCAGCGCCTTGTGAAGCAAGTTGTGTGTTGGGCATCAACAACAAACCGGTTACGATCGAATATATAGAAAAGACCATTGCAGAAACTGCTTTTGAAAAAGGCTACATAAAAGCAACTCCTCCGAAAAACAGAACAGGAAAACGTGTCGCTGTTGTGGGGTCCGGTCCATCAGGTTTAGCTGCGGCAGCTCAGTTAAATAAAGCCGGACATTGGGTAACGGTTTTTGAACGTAGTGATAGAATTGGCGGATTGTTACGGTATGGTATTCCTGATTTTAAACTAGAGAAGAAAGTACTCGACCGCAGAATTCGGTTGATGGAACAGGAAGGTATTATTTTTAGAACGAACTCACACATCGGTGTAAACGTAAGTGCAAAACATTTACGCGATGAATTTGACGCAGTAGTAATGTGTGGTGGCGCTTCTGCTCCACGCGATCTTCCAATTCCTGGAAGACAATTCAAAGGCGTTCATTTTGCGATGGAATTTTTAACGCAACAAAATAAACGCGGTGCTGGCGATCGGATTTTCTCGGGTGAGATTTTAGCAACCAGTAAAAATGTTTTAGTAATTGGTGGAGGTGATACAGGATCAGATTGTGTAGGTACATCCAATCGTCACGAAGCAAAGTCAGTTACACAAATTGAATTGCTTGGCAAACCGCCATTAACAAGAAGCGAAAATAATCCGTGGCCACTTTGGCCGATGATACTCAATACTTCTTCTTCTCACGAAGAAGGTGTTAATCGCGACTGGGCTATTCTTACAAAAGAATTTGTTGGTGATAATACCGGTCGTCTTACTGGATTAAAATCTGTTAATATAAAATGGGGAGTGAATGATCAGGGTAAAATGGGCTTTGAAGAAATTGCCGGCACAGAACGCATCATCCCATGTGAACTAGCTTTGCTTGCTATCGGGTTTGTTGGTGCTGAGAAGGGTGGATTTGTAGGAGAGCTTGGTCTTGAACTTGACGAACGCGGAAACATCAAAACTGATAATTACATGACCGCGCAAGAAGGGATTTTTGCTGCAGGCGATGTTCGCAGAGGACAATCGTTAGTAGTGTGGGCAATCTCTGAAGGTCGAGAAGCCGCTCGGGCTGTTGATGTATGGCTTATGGGTACTTCTGCTCTTGAAGCAAAAGACGAATCGTTTGTCCACATTGAACAGGAAGCATAAGAATAAAAATTTTGTAAGAAAAAGACCTCTTGAATTCAGGAGGTCTTTTTTGTTGCGTTAGAAATTAAAGACGATGTTCTGTTTGAGTTCATCATTTAAGCTCAATGCAACCGGGCAAGTCAAAGCAGCACGTTTCAGTTTCTCCTTTTGAATGTCAGTCGCAACCAGATTGTCATGTGTAAAGGTTATTTGAACCTCTGCTATTTTTCGAGGACTGGAAGCCATTACTTTCACAATCTCGGCTTTCAAACCCGCGAGATCAATTTGTTCGCGTTCAGCCAGAATTCCCATCAGTGTCATCATGCAACTGTTTAATGAGGCACAGGTGAGATCAGTAGGGCTAAAAGCCTCGCCACGGCCATTATTATCAGGTGGAGCATCGGTAATAATTTTGTTTCCTGATTTTAGGTGGGTTACTTCAGTGCGTAAACCGCCCATATAAATTGCTTTCATTGAAACCATTGGTCAATAACTTTGGGTTTTATATTTGCGTTAGGTAAATTAAAATCTAAATTTATTCCAAAGAATTCAGTCAACCCGTTTCCATTGAAAAAGATTTCAATTTTCATTTTTGCGTTTTCAACTTTGTCTTTTTGGGTTTCTGCCCAAACCCAGGACAGCTATGAGTACCGTTCAGAGTTTACCTGGGGAATAACCAAAAATACTTCCAGTGGTCTGATTGGTGGTTTTACTTTCAAGAAAGCCAAGAAGTTAAATGAGACCATGTTAGAAACGTATGGATTGGAGATCGTTAATGTTAAACATCCTCAAGAAGTACGAACCACCTCTGCCCAAACTGGTAATTTCTATGTTTTCGGAAAAAGTAATTTTCTCTATGCTTTTCGCTTTCAATATGGACGAGATGTAATACTTTTTAAAAAGGCTCCTCAGCAAGGCGTAGAAATAAAGGGAGTATTTGCTGTTGGTCCCTCCATCGGCCTTCAGGCTCCCTATTATGTTGAGTATACCGGGGATAATAGCCAATTCAATTCTCAAACTGCGCAATACAATTCAAGTATAAATGCGCAACAAATTTTAGGCACAGGAAGAATTTTTCAAGGACTAGGTGATTCCAAAGTAAAAATCGGAGGAAATTTTAAAGCAGCAGTAAATTTTGAATTGGGAACAGCAAAGAGTCAGGTTACTGGATTTGAGGCGGGCTTTTTAGTGGATGCGTACACATCAAAAATTGAACAAATGCCTGCTGCTAAAAAATATTCTGTTTATCCAACACTTTTCCTCACTCTATTTTACGGAAGCCGGAAATAAGGCTACCATTTTGCTCTATCAATTTACTCTCTCACCAATCCTTTCAGCGCAATTTCAAGTGAAGCCTGAGCGATTCCAGTTTTCTGTGGATTCGCTTCGTGTGTCTTCACCATTGCATTGCGAATAGTTTGTGATATATCATTGAAGATGGAGGCGTCATCCATACCCACTTCGCTTTCCATGAAATAAGCGAAGACACGAGCCATTCCACAATTGGCAATAAAGTCGGGAATCACAGAGAATTTCTCATCCGCATATAAACCCGTAGCGCCAAAAAATATTTCAGGATCAGCAAAGGGAACATTCGCGCCACATGAAAAAACTTCAAGCTTCGAGGCCATCATTCGATCAACCTGATCTTTCGTAATCAAGCGTGATGCTGCAGCGGGAATAAAAATTTCAAATTCGAGATCCCATATTTTTTTGTTCACTTCATCGAATGAAAGCATGGCATCTGACACCAGTTTATTTCCTTTTCGATTGATCACTAACTGCCGAACTTCGTCAAGAGAAAATCCGGATTGGTTAATGAGTCCTCCCTCGTGACTTATTATTCCAACTACTTTAACTCCCGATTGTGCAAGGTAAAATCCTGCTGCAGCGCCAACATTTCCCCAGCCTTGAATGATGGCACGTTTATCTTTTAAATTACCTCCCCACAATTCGTAATAATGTTTTACGGCTTGTGCCACACCATAACCCGTACACATATCGGCCACGGTGTATTTCATCTTTAACGATGGAGCAAACTGATCATCTTCAATTAATTTTACGACACCTTGTCGCAGCTGGCCAATGCGATTTACTTTTTGTGGTTCAGTTGGTTTATAGTGACCCGTGAAAACCCCTTCTTGCGGATGCCAGATACCGACATCCTCCGTAATCGGAATAACTTCGTGAATTTCATCTACATTCAAATCGCCACCTGTTCCGTAATAATATTTTAAGAGTGGCATTACCGCTGCGTACCAACGTTGCAATACATCGTGTTTGCGTGGGTCGTTTGGATCGAAATTTATTCCAGATTTAGCTCCGCCAATAGGAGGGCCGGAAACTGTAAACTTTACTTCCATTGTTTTGGCGAGTGATTCTACTTCGCGTTTGTCAAGACCTTTGCGCATGCGCGTGCCTCCACCAGCAGCTCCACCTCGTAGAGAATTAATAACGACCCAGCCTTCGGCTTCTGTTTCGCTGTCTTTCCATTCGAATACAATTTCGGGACGTTTATTTTCAAATTTTTGCAGGAGTGATCGCATGCGCCAAAGATAGAACGAGAATTATAATTTTTAGAATCCAATCAAAGCACCACCACTATTATCGCGTGATGCATGGGTAACACTTTTTAAACAGTTCACTTCATCGCGAACACGCAATACACCCAGAAAGGCAAAGACAATTGCTTCTTTAAATTTTATTACTTCATCTTCCGGCATAATCAGAGTAGCGTTGTCGCCAGTGTGTTCAAATATGCTGGCCATGAGAAAAGAATTAAAAACTCCACCGCCAGTACATAAAACGGATGGATTTTTTTTCGAACCAATAGCAAACGCAATTTCAATCGCGGCTGATTCAACGAATGTTCTGAGTTTATCATGCAAAGAAGATTTCGACCGTTTTAGTATTGGAATAATTTTCTTTTCAAAAATTTCGCGCCCCAACGAAGGTCTTTCTTTTCGAAGTCCCGCATTCACTTTATTCAATGCAGTCAGCATTATGGAATCAATTTCTCCACTGGCTGCACGCGCGCCACCCGCATCAAATTCTTTTTTCACATCTGCCATTAGGTAATTCAAACCCATGTTGCAAAAGCAAACATCATAGGCAACACGCTTGCCTTTAATATCCATCGAAAGATTTGCGATGCCGCCAAGATTTAAACAAACATCATATTCAGAAAAGAGAAACGCGTCACCCGCTGGAACAAGGGGAGCTCCTTCTCCACCAAGAATGACATCGAGGTTTCTGAAATTATAAATTACCGGAAGGTTTGTTACAGCATGAATGCTCATGCCGTTTCCGATTTGAAATGTTAAACTCTTTTTGGGTTGATGAAAAAGGGTGTGACCATGCGAAGAGATAAAATCGATCGATCTGATTTTATTTTTGGAGATAAAGGAAGTGGAGAGTTCTCCTAAATATTTTCCATACGCTACATCTAAGGTCAGCACTTCTTCAGCCGAAAAAGAATGTGCTTTTGTCAATTTCGTTTTCCAGTTAGCTGGGTATCGCACGGTTTCTGCGTAATCAACTTTGTATATCCAGCCCTTTTCATTTTTTTCGAAAGTGCAACATGCTAAGTCGACACCATCTAGTGATGTGCCCGACATAATTCCTATAACTTTATATTTCTCCTTCGAATCCATACTTTTAAGCTTAATTGATAAAAAGAGAGTAATGAATTTGGTTGTTGATTATGGAAACTCCTCCGCCAAGGTAGGTATTTTTGAGAACCGCATATTGGTGCGCAAAGAAGTCTTTGCCGAACCCGCATTATTGCAAAATTTTCTGGAAAACTTTTCTGCTGATTGCATCATCGTTAGTTCAGTGACAACAGATGCAAAGCTTGTTTCTTCATGGGCTAAACGAGTGAAAGAAAAATTCATTCTCTCCCACGAACTTCCATTACCCATCAAAAATGGATATGCTACTCCTATGACCTTAGGGGTAGATCGGATTGCTGGAGTATGCGGAGCTCATCAGCTTTTTCCTAAAAGGCATTGCTTGGTCATTGATTCAGGCACTTGTATAACGTATGATTTTATCGATCGGGAGGGAGTTTTTTTGGGAGGTGGTATTTCACCCGGAATCGCCATGCGCTTTAATGCAGTTCACACTTTTACAGCTAAGCTACCGTTAGTGCAAATGGCGGAAGATGCGGCTCTGATTGGAAATAGTACGGAAACCTGCATTCAAAGTGGAGTATTAAATGGAGTGATGGAAGAATTGAATGGAATTATTTATCGGTATCAAGAGAAATTTGAAGGTTTACAGGTGATTTTATGTGGAGGTGATGCACGTTTTTTTGAAAACAAACTGAAAGCATCCATATTTGCGCTCCCGGAATTAGTACTAAGCGGTTTAAACAGCATTTTAATTTATAATGTCAATCAGTAAGAAGGTTATTTTGTTTTTGGCTGTTGTATTCGCTTCGGCAAATGTTTGGGGTCAATCTGCTCGCTCTCCCGTTACAAGCTTTGGTATCGGTGAGCCGTATGGCAACGCCCTTGCTCATAATCAGGGAATGGGTGGCATCGGTGTAAGCCAGCCTCAGTTTTGGTTTGCCAATAATCAAAATCCGGCCTTATTGGTATTTAATCGTTTTACCGTTTTTCAAGCGGGTATCCACGGTGAGAAACGAACGCTAAAGAGCGATACATTAAACGAAGAAAATATTGGAGGAACGTTAAACTACCTAGTAACTGTGTTTCCTGTTAAAGTTGACAGATGGACAACGTCAATCGGGTTGATGCCTTATACCAATGTAGACTATGGTTTTTCGTATTCAGATGTCGTAAGAGATCGCAATACAAATGTTCCCATTGATACGGTTACCCAAAATGTTTTAAACAATGGCTTTGGAGGGTTATCACAATTCTATTGGTCAAATGGCGTTCGGATAACTCAAGATATGAGTGTCGGTGTCAAAGCAAGTTATTTGTTTGGTTCTCTTGACAACACTTTTTCAAACATCGTAAACAATACAGGTCAACCGATTCCTTATATTGTAACAACGGAAGAGAAAACAGTTGTAAAAGACTTTACGCTTGGGTTAGGTTATTCTTTCAGCAAGGATTCTTTATTTAAGAAGCAGGATTACCGATTGAGTTTTGGTGTTGTATATAATTTGGGTGTTGATCTGAAAGCAACCAAAAGTGTTAACTTTTTTAGTTTATCACCATCTGGTGATACCATCGAAATTCAGCGACTGGACAGAGAAAGAGGAACGGTTTATGTACCACCGTCAATAACAGTCGGTGCCTCAATAAGCAGGGGTCTGAAGTGGGCTGTAGGAACTGAATTCGCGTATCAGGACTGGTCAAGCTTTAAGAGTGTCAATTCCGATAATGAAAACGGACGAGGCAAACAGTATAAAGCTTCGATTGGTGGAGAGTATACACCCGATGCGCAAGCCCTTGAGAGTTTTTTAAAACGCATTACCTATCGAATTGGAGGAAGCATAGAGCAATATCCTTTCTTAGTCAATAATCAAGAGCTAAAAGATCTTGGCATTAATTTTGGCCTTTCGCTGCCGGCAGGGCGTTCGAGTTTAGACCTGGCGTTTAAAGTAGGTAAGCGTGGAGATAAGAAAGTTAATCTTGTTCAAGAGAGTTACTTTAAAGTGTACTTAGGGATAACCTTTAACGATCAGTGGTTTGTCAAGAGGAAGTTCGATTAAATATGAACACGCGAAATCAAGTTTCGTGCTAATTAAATCTTTTACAGAACGCTATCTCTTTTTACATACGAATACGCGCAGCTCAAAATCGTTTTTATTTCATATTGATATGAAGCTAAGTTTTCTGCTTTTCATAATCGTTTTCCTTTCCGGCTGCAACTCAGCCGAAATCAAAGAACCATTGGAGTATACCGGGCCGCTGCAAGAAGCTGAAAACGTTGAGCTTTTCTATTCTCAAAATGAGCAGGTAAAAGTAAAAATGAAGGCCGAACTTCTGTATGAATTTCAGAATGGGGATCGTGAATTCCCGAAGGGAGTATATATGGAATTCTACAATGAATTTGGAAGACTTGAATCGACTCTCCGTGCTGACCACGCTTTTTATTTTAAGAACGAAGCCCAATGGCGCGGTCGCGGAAATGTGGAGGTGAAAAATGTTGAAAAGAATGAACAGTTAAATACTGAAGAACTTTTCTGGAAACCTTCCAAGAAAGACATCTTTACCGAGAAGTTTGTTACCCTTCGTAGGCAAGGCGATGTCATTTATGGAACAGGCCTAACTGCCAAGCAAGATTTATCCGATTATACTATTGGTACAGTTGGCGACCCTGAAGGCGTTCATGGAGAAATTGAGGTAAAAGAATAATCAATTTAACCATTGCAAATTCAGATATTTTAATCTGAAAGCAATTCAAAATAACCTCCAACTTTGAACTTGGAACTTGAAACCTGGAACTGATACTAATGAAGCTTTCAGAAATTATAATTCTTTCCCTGGCCTTTGTTTTTTTTATTATTGGCATACACCAAACTATGGTATATGGATTTGGCAGTGCCTATTGGGCCATCATGATAGCCTCTGTTTTGTTTTTTGTTTTTGTATTCAAAAGAAAGAAATAAGCGAAAGGCCGTATGAAATATGCAAATAAGCCTTAAAACCATTTTTTAAGGGTTTGCCTACTCTTCTTTGCCTACTGCCTACTTTTTTAAGGTCGATATTTTTCTAATAGAGATAACGGGTTAAATTTGCGGCTCTTTAAAAATTAAACTATGGCATTTATTGGTACTTTACGCAGCAAAATGGGCACCTGGGTGGTGGTTTTTGTGTTTGTTGCGATAGCAGCTTTTACATTAGGCGACATCTTTAGCGGTAACTCTTCTATTTTAAACTGGGGCAGAAATTCGGTTGGCGAAATAGCGGGCAAAGAAATATCCTACGATGAATTTCAATCCGTTCTACAAGAGCGCGAAAATAATTACATCCTCAACTTTGGTCGCGAACCTGGCGAAAGAGAAATGACAGGTCTTCGTCAACAAACATGGGATTTGCTAATTGCCCGTCATGCTATCGAATCACAATATGAAAAGGTAGGCGTTGAAGTGAGTGCAAATGAGGTTGTCGACATGATCAGCGGGACAAACATTGACCCGAACGTGAAGCAGGCTTTTACCAATCAGGAAACCGGACAGTTCGATCGTGCTGCTTTGGGTAACTACATTAACCAGTTGAAATCAATGCCCGAAACTTCTGAGCAACGTGTTCGCTGGGAGCTTTTTCAAAAAGATTTACAACCCGGCCGTGCCCGTGTTAAGTATGAGAATCTTCTTATCAAAACGAATTATGTAACAGCAGCAGAAGCGGAGCGTGAATATCATCTTCAAAGCGATGTGGCAGAAGTGAGATACGTTTATGTTCCATTTTATGCCATCAGCGATTCATTGGCAAATGTTTCCGATAATGACCTTCAGGATTATTACAATAAGAACAAAGAGAAATTTAAAACAACTGGAACCCGCGATCTGAAATATGTAAGCATTCCGGTTGTAGCATCAGCGGACGACTCCGTTGGTGTTCTGGAAGATTTGAAGAAGGCTGTGGCAGAGTTTAAGAGTGCTTCAGAAGATTCAATTTATGCAGCAACAAATAGTGATGGAAAAGATGCTTATACTAAATATACAGTGGCAAACCTCCCAGCATTCGTTAATCAGGATAGTTTAGTTCAGGGAAAAGTTTTCGGACCATTCTTAGATGGCGAAACCTACAAAGTAGTGAAGGTGTCCAGTGTTTTTAAAGACACCGTTTTCAATGCACGTGCCAAGCACATCTTAATTCGTTGGGCAGATACAAGTGATGCAGCGAAGAAAGAAGCAAAAACAAAAGCACAAAATATTTTGAAAGAAATTAAAGGTGGTGCTGACTTTGGAGCAAAAGCTCGTGAGTTCGGTACAGATGGAACAGCAAGTCGCGGTGGTGATTTAGGTTGGTTCCCTAAAGGCCAAATGGTAAAACCGTTTAACGATGCTGTATTTAATTCAGCAAAAACCGGATTGCTTGGAGATGTTGTGGAGACTGAATTTGGTTATCATATTATTGAAGTAACAAACACAAAAGATAACAATGCTTACAAACTTGCAGTAGTTGAACGCACCATTACACCAAGCGATGCAACGATCAACGAAGCATTCCGCAAGGCAGAAGCTTTTGCGGCAGACATCAAGAGCGTTTCTGATTTTGAAGAACATGCAAAACTAGCGGGTCTGGTTGTATTGGATGGCAAGAATGTGAGTGGAGCAGATCGCAGCATAGGTACACTAACCGATGCACGTCAAGTTGTGCAGTGGTTGTTCCGTGATGCGTCTACTGGAAAATTATCACAGGTATTCGATCTTCAGGATCAAAATGTTGTAGCGCTTATGACTGGTGAAATTGAAGAAGGGTATAGGCCACTGGATGCAGTGAAAATTGAAATTACTCCAGCCGTAAGAAATCTGGTGAAAGGTAAATTGATTAACGAAAAATTATCAACAGCTACCGGTACGTTGGAAGAAGTAGCTAAAACTTTTGGTTCCGATGCCAATGTTTACTCGAGCAGCGACTTGAAAATGAGCAGCAATTCAATGCCGACAGTTGGTTTTGATCCGCAAGCGGTTGGTTTGGCTTTCTCGCTAGAAAATGGAAAACGCTCCAAGCCAGTTGCGGGAGAAAATGGTGTAGTCATGCTTGAACTTCAAAACAAAACCATTGCACCTTCTCTTCAGGATTACACGGCATATAAGGATCAACTTGCTCAAAACATTCAATCTCGCAGTGGTTTCGATATTGCGGAAGCAATTAAGTTAAACTCAGATATTGTTGATAAGCGCTATAAGTTCTTTTAGTTAGGAAACACCTCCTTTAAAAACGCTCCCGATAGCTATCGGGAGCGTTTTTATTTACACGGAATTTCGGCAAAGAAACTTCCCCCTTTATTTTACTTTTCTGAAAATCCTGTGAATTTTGAATATGGAAATGGATGATCAGTGGAAAAATTCTTTCCGCGAAAAACTCGACCAGTATTATTCCTGGCCATCACTCTACATCTTTAAGTTCATTATACCCTCAGGAAAAGAAGAGGAAGTGAAAAGCCTTTTCCCAAAACACATTCCAACAGAGAAAAAATCGAAGAATGGAAATTACACGAGTGTCACCTTTCAAATGATGATGATCTCAAGTGATGCCGTAATTGAAGTTTACATTCAAGCTTCAGTAGTAGAAGGTATCGTTGCGCTTTAATGACCTCTTAAATAGGTTCATTCGTTGAGTTAGCAGAACAAAAGTGGCAAACCTGCCGATAAAATTGTAAATCGAATAGTCTGGAGGGAGAACGTAAAATTTAAACTCATTTTATTATGGACTGGAAAGAAGAAAATAACTCGCTGGTGAAGACTTTTAAATTCAAAGACTTTACCGAAGCTTTTGGTTTTATGACCAAGGTAGCCATTGTTGCCGAAAAGATGAATCATCATCCTACGTGGACGAATACATGGAATATGGTTTCATTTCAACTCTCAACACATGACGCAGGAAACAGAGTAACGGATCTCGACAAAAAACTGGCAAAAGCAATTGATGCGTTGAGCGTTTAGAAATTTTTAGAATGACTGCACATACGCCTGAGAAACCAGCACTCTATATTATTCCTACACCCATTGGTAATTTGGGTGACATCACTTTACGTGCGCTTGATATTTTAAAGTCAGTTGATGTTATTCTTGCGGAAGATACCCGAACTTCTGGTTTTTTATTGAAACACTATCAGATTGCAAAACCGCTTCAGAGCTTTCATAATTTTAATGAACACAAAATTCTTTCGGGATTAATTTCGCGTTTAGAGAAAGGTGAAACCATGGCGTTGGTATCCGATGCTGGCACACCGGGAATTTCTGATCCTGGTTTTTTAATTATCCGTGCCTGTCTTCAGGCTAATTTAAAAGTAGATTGTTTGCCTGGCGCGACTGCTTTTGTTCCGGCTCTCGTCAAATCGGGATTGCCATGTGATCGATTTGTATTCGAGGGATTTTTGCCGCACAAAAAGGGCAGGCAAACCATGTTGAAGAAATTGGCAGAGGAGGAACGTACTATGATTTTTTATGAATCACCGTATCGATTGATAAAGTCATTGGAGCAGTTTGTAGAATATTTTGGAGCAGATCGCAAAGCATCCGTATCCCGCGAGCTAACTAAAATGTTTGAGGAAACCGTAAACGGATCACTCGAAGAAATACTAAAACACTTTCAGGCAAAAGAAGTGAAAGGTGAGATTGTGATGGTGGTGGGAGGAAAGGACAGTTAATCCTACTTGTCAAGTCTGCAATTATCTGTCATGGTTTATTTAAATTTTGAACGGCCGCACGCTTCAAGTTGCAAGCCGCAGGCTATTTGTGCGTACAATCTGCTTGAAGCCTATCGCCTGAAGCGTGCAGCCTTAGAATAAGGAAAATACATAGTAACAAAACTGAGAATTATTATCTCATACAGGTGCATGGGTTTCGGCACTGATCGTTATCTTCACCATTGCAAAAAGTAATACCAAATTGAAGTGCACATGAATTTACAAGCCATCGAAAAAAGTGTGATTGATATTTGTGAGGAGGTGAGTGCATTTATACGAAAAGAAGGCGCCAGTTTCGACCTTTCGAAGATTGAAGAGAAAGATGGTTTCAACAACTTAGTATCGTATGTTGACAAGGAAGCTGAGCGAAGATTGGTTGAAGTATTGAGCAGCGTTCTTCCCGAAGCAGGATTCATTACAGAAGAAGGAACTGTAGAACAATCCAGTCACAATGAATTCAACTGGATTATCGATCCGCTTGACGGCACCACGAACTTTCTTCATGGGCTCCCTATCTTTGCCATCAGCATTGGATTGACAAAAGGAAGAAAAACAATATTGGGTGTTGTCTATCATATTATGCGACAAGAATGTTTTCATGCCATTGAAGGCGGACCAGCGTATTGTAACAATACAATAATTCACGTTTCGCCAATCCCTAAATTAAGTGCAAGTTTATTGGCAACCGGGTTTCCATATTATCATTCTGAAAAACAAGATGTTTATCTCGATATTATCAAACAATTCTTAGAGAAGTCGCATGGCATTCGCAGACTCGGTAGTGCTGCAATTGATCTGGCCTATGTTGCTTGCGGACGATTAGAAGGATTTTTTGAATACAATCTCAACGCATGGGATGTAGCAGCGGGCGCATTTATTGTTCAACAAGCCGGTGGAAAGGTAACTGACTTTTCGGGTGGAGATACTTTTTTATATAGCCGCGAACTTTGTGCATCGAATGCCAATATGCATATTGAAATGCTATCCATTATAAAAGATAAATGGGGGTACTAAGGTGTCTCCTTCTTAGAGTATAAATTCAAAACCTATCCATACATTACTTTACAACTTTCCAAATTTAATCAACCTAACTCTCGTTACATGAAAAAAAACAATCACGTTCTAAAAACTATTCAGTGTGTATCACTGATAGCTCTTTTATTTATTTCTCAAATGGCCATTGCACAAACAAAGCCAGAAGACAAACTTCCCATTGATCCGAATATTAAAATCGGCAAGCTGGCCAACGGACTTACCTATTACATTCGTAAAAATGTAAAACCGGAAAAGAAAGTTGAGCTTCGCTTAGTCGTGAATGCCGGATCTATTTTAGAAGATGCCGATCAGCAAGGTCTTGCTCACTTCACCGAACACATGGCGTTTAATGGAACTAAAAATTTCAAAAAGAACGAGCTCGTTGATTTTCTCCAAACTATTGGTGTTGAATTTGGTGCTGACTTAAATGCTTACACCAGTTTTGATGAGACAGTTTATATTCTTCCTATCCCAACCGATAAACCGGAAAATGTAGAGAAAGGATTTTTAGTATTAGAAGATTGGGCCAGCACAGTAGCGTTCGACAATGAAGAGACTGATAAAGAGCGCGGAGTTGTATTAGAAGAAATGCGCTTAGGTAAAGGTGCACAAGACCGGATGAACAAAGTAATTTTGCCAAAGCTTCTTGCTGGGTCTACATACGCTGAGCGCTTGCCCATCGGTAAAGAAGATATATTAAAGAATTTCAAGTATGATGTAATTAAAAGATTCTATAAGGATTGGTATCGTCCAAATTTAATGGCCGTTGTTGTGGTAGGTGATATTGATGTTGCAGAAGCAGAGAAAATGGTAAAGAGTCATTTCGAAAAACTTAAAAACCCTGCAAAACCAAGACCTCGTGTTTCGGGTCCAATTCCACCAAGAAAAATTACGGAAGCAGCGGTAGTTACCGATAAGGAAGCAACGAACAGTGTTCTTCAAATTTATTATTCAACTAAGCCATCGAAGGATGAAGTAACAGTTGGAGATTATCGTCAATCTATTGTGAAAAATATTTTTCAATCCATGTTAGGTCAGCGGATGCAAGAGTTGACACAATCGGCAAACCCGCCATTTGTTTTTGGGGGAAGTAACTTAGGTGGTTTTTTACGTGGACATGAAACATTCTCTTCCTTTGCTTTAATCAGTAAAGGTGGTGTTGAACCGGCAGTCAATGCCATTATTCAGGAGAATGAGCGCGCGCGAAAATTTGGTTTTACTGCTTCTGAACTGGATCGCACCAAAAAGAATTTGATGAAAGGTATGGAGCGCGCGTACAGCGAGCGAGACAAAACCGAATCTGAAAACTATGCGGATGAATACATTCGTAACTTCTTAGAGCAAGAACCAATTCCTGGAATTGAAAATGAATTTGCGTATTACAAACAATATGTAGACGGCATTACCCTCGAGGAAATAAACAAGTTTACATCAATAGCAATACCGACATCTGAAAATAAATTAATTGCCATTACAGCTCCGGAGAAGACTGAGTTTGAATTGCCTGCAAGTGATAAATTGTTAGTGATGGTAGAAACTGCGGCCAAGACCGATATTAAAGCTTATGAAGAGAAGGCAGTAGCCGCTAGTCTAATAGCAGAACCACCAGCACCTGGCCGTATTATGTTCCAAAAGGAAAATAAGGAAGCTGGCTATTTTGAACTTACCTTGAACAATGGCGTAAAGGTAATCCTGAAAACTACTGACTTTAAAAATGATCAGGTGGTAATGAGTGCCTTTCGTTTTGGTGGTCAGTTTTTATATGACACTAAAGATCGGTACAACGCAGAGTATGCTGCGTCTGTTGTTGGGCAAATGGGTATTGGTGAATTTTCACCAACCGATCTGAAAAAGGTATTGGCGGGAAAATCGGTAAACGTATCACCTCGCATTAGCACTACTTCAGAAGGGTTGAACGGTTCGTGTAGTTCTACTGATATTGAGGCCATGATGCAGATGGTTAACCTTTACTTTACAAAGCCCCGCAAGGATGATGAACTCTTCACTTCGTTCGTCACAAAGCAACAGGCCATGTATCAAAACATGATGTCGGATCCTAGAGCAGTTTTTCAAGATACATTGTTGCGCACAGTTTATAAAGGTAATCCACGCGGACCACGTGTTCCAAGCGCAGCCGACTTTGGAAAAATTAATGAGCAACGCGCACTTGAAATTTACAAGGAGCGATTTGCAAATGCGAATGGATATACATTTGTTATTGTTGGAGCATTTGATATCACCAAAATCAAACCGCTTATCGCAACATATATTGCCAGCTTACCTACAAACAAGGAGGTAACATCCACATTCAAGGATATTGGCCTGCGGCCTGTGCGTGGTGTTGTGAAAAAGGAAGTTCGAAAAGGAGCTGAACCGAAAAGTTTCATCGCTATGCAGTTTACTGGCGAAACAAAATATTCAGATGATGAGAATTTGAAACTTCAGGCATTGATTGAATTAATGAATATTAAACTCATTGAAACATTACGCGAAGAATTGAGTGGAATTTATGGCGGTGGAATGTATGGATCAATGAACAAGTTTCCTTATGAAAACTATACCATTGGTATTTCCTTGCCTTGCGGTCCGGAGAATGTTGATAAATTGATCACAGCAACCTTTGGCGAATTGAATAAAGTAAAAACAGCAGGGCCATTAGAAGCAGATTTAAATAAAGTGAAAGAAACCTGGAAGAAGCAACATCAGGAGAACATGAAAGACAATGGATTCTGGTTACGCCAGCTTCAACAAAGTATTGAGTATGGAGGCAATGTAGCCGAGATATTTAATTACGAGAAAAAGGTAGACGCCTTAACTGTTACTGATTTAAAAGCTGTGGCGAATAAATACCTGGACATGAAAAACTATGTACAAGTAGTGCTGTATCCGGAGAAATAAAATAGCAAGCATGAGAAATGTAAAATCCCTGAATCGTAAAAAAACATTTTACGATTCAGGGATTTTTATTTTAGTGGTCTTGATGATGAAGCTATATCAAGAAGATGTTTCTATTCTCATGGTGTTTTAATTTGACGGAATGAACTTGGGCGCCTTTCTATGCTTTGTACCTTGTTCATAAGAAAAGGCAATCTCTATCAGCAAGGGCTCGCTCCATGCTTTGCTAAAGAAAGATATTCCAACGGGTAATTCATGAATAAAACCCATTGGCACTGTAATGGAAGGATAACCCGAAATTGCTGCCAATGATGAACTGCCTCCAATAAAATGATCGCCATCAATCAGATCGGTTTTCCAAGCAGGTGAACCGGTCGGTGCCATCAAAGCATCAAGCTTATTATCTTTTAAAAGTTTATCAATCCCATTTTCACGTGTTGCCTTTAGCATTTTACTCAAGGCTTCTATATATTCTTTTGATTGCAAATCGCCTTTTGCTTCAGTCATTTCTAATAGTTGTTGATCGAAGAAACGAAGTTCAACAGAATCCCTTTTATTAAATTCAATTAGTTCTTTTACATTTTTTACGACAGCCTTGTCTCCAAGACTTGAGAAATATTTTGTAAGGCCATCCTTAAACTCGTAGAGCAGAACTTGAAAGGACAACTGATTAGCATTTTGATCCATTGCGAAATCCAATTCAATCACTTCAGCACCTTGGCTCTTTAAATATGAAACGGTTTGTTTCATCAGTGTGTCTACACCTGCATGAAAACCCATTTCGCTTTTTAATAGACCAATGAGTTTGCCTCGAAGCCCATCAGGTTTTAGAAAGGGAGTATAGTCTTTGTGAAAATTTTCGGAAGAGGCAAGCGTTTTGCTATCGACAGAATCAACACCTGTCAGTATGCCTAAGCTAATGGCGATGTCTTCTACACTTCTACCCATTGGTCCTGGAGTATCTTGTGTAAATGAAATTGGTATTATGCCCGACCGGCTCAACAATCCTACCGTTGGTTTTAATCCAACAATGCCGTTGTTATTTGCAGGGCACACAATGGATCCGTTTGTTTCTGTTCCGATGGCAAAGACGCAAAGATTAGCAGCAACAGAAACACCTGATCCAGAACTTGATCCACAGGGGTTACGATCGAGCACATATGGATTTTTAGTTTGACCTCCAACACCACTCCACCCACTGGATGACATATTTGCTCTGAAGTTAGCCCACTCGCTCAAATTAGCTTTCGCAATAATTATTGCTCCGGCATTTTTTAATTGTTCTGCTACCTTACTGTCATGAGGCGGATATGAATTTCGTAATACAGTTGCCCCGGCAGTGGTAGGCATGTCGTGTGTGTCAATGTTGTCTTTTAGGACAACCGGAATACCATGAAGCGGGCCTCGACTTTTTCCATTGGCTAATTCTTTGTCTAGTTCCTTTGCGATGTTAATCGCTTCAGGGTTTATATAAATGACAGAGTTTAGTGCCGGACCTTTTCGATCAAGTTCTTCAATTCGAATTAAATAATCCCGAACCACTTGTTCGATGGTAAATTTGCCGCTTTTAAAACCTTGTTGAAGTTGTGTGATGGTTATCTCTTCTAGGTATTCATGATTTGCTTTCAGCTCTTCTTTTTTTGGTTGACAAGAGTTAAAAGAAAAAAGTATAACGATCAAGGTGATCAAAGAGAATTGTGTTGAGTTTGATTTTTTCATACGAAGTAAATAACACGAGGTATAGAAGAAAGTTATTAAATATCTTTCATTTATGGAGGTTGGTTCTTGTAAATCATTTGAAAGACATACAACAGCTGTTATATAAAAACAGTAGATTTCTAATAGATTACCCCAATCCTGACGCGTGTGCCAGCAGGCACATCCTCGTTTTTGAGATCCTGAATTTCAAAGATCACATTGTGCTTTTGATTAATTAGCTGTAAGCGCTCTTCTGTCAATTTAATTCCCATTGATTTATGCGTTGGAAAATTTTGGTCGCGTAATTTCAGAGCTGCTTCGCGTCCAATACCATCATCTTCAATTTGAAAGATAACGGTTTCATTCTCTTCGTATATGTCGATTTTTAAAGTGCCTGTTCCAATTTTATTATATAAGCCGTGCAGAATGGCATTTTCTACATAGGGTTGTATTAGCAGTGAAGGTATTTCTATTGCTTCTACATCAACTTCCGGGTTCACATTTAAAACGAAGTTGAATTTATTTTCGAAACGTACCATCTCAAGCTGAACGTAATTTTTCAGCATGTCAATCTCATCCGTTAACCGAATTTTATTGTTAACAGAATGAGTGAGGATGCTTCGAATAAGTTTAGAGAACGTAGATAAATAGGTAATGGCGTTTAAGCGATCATTTTTTGCGATAAAGAATTGGATGGAGTTCAATACATTAAAAATAAAGTGAGGGCTCATCACCGAGCGAAGTGCCATCAATTTCAATTCACCAATTTTTTTATTGGCTTCTGCTAAATCGCGATCAGCGGCTTTTCGTTCTGTTACATTATCCGCAAATACACTGACGCCAGTCACCGTATTATCTTCAATAATTGGACTTAAGGAATATTGAAAATCAAAACCGAAGCGTGCCTCTTCCAGCGTTACAATTTCGCCTGCCAACGCTCTTGTATAATTCTCATTCCATTTTGATTTCAGCATTTGTGCTTCAAAATTATCCGATTGTTCTAAGACCTTACTTCCAATTTTTACTTCGGCTCCATAGTATTTCTTAATGTATTCAAAAAAGGGAATATTGAAAGTTATTAGCTTAAACTGTCGGTCGACTGACCAAATCATAACTTCGGTATTGTTTATAGTAGCCTTGAGATTGGCTTGTGCTTTTACAAGCGATTCTTGCTCATGCTTGCGTGCAAGATGCTCCTGCAACATTTCTGCTATCATGTTAATCAGGTGGCGTTCCTCTGCAAGAAAGGGTCCTTCTGATTCTACTGGTCTGTCTTCAGTATAAACAACTTCTAAAACCCCGGTTATATTTGGTGGAATTTGAAACTCAGCTTTTTGTTTATGCTTACTGTTTTCAAAGTTAGGACTGCTAAAAATTTCTCCACCCAAATCAATTCGGGCTGCTGCAAATTCCGGGTATTGCCATCCCAATGGAAGTATTGAAACGATTTCCCGTAGCATTTCGTGAAATGGTTTTTGCTCCTGGTGAAGAATTTGACTTGTACGATATAATGTGGTGAGCTCTTTTATTCGCTCATTAAGCTGATGAAGTGCGTGCTCTTTATCTTTCTCATCTTGTTTGGTCTTAGTAATGTCCTGAACAACCGACATTCTGTAATAGTGTCCATCAATGTCAATTCGTATGGCTGTTATTTTTACCTGAATGATGCGCCCATCTTTTCGTTTCCAGGAACATTCATAATTGGTATAACCATCGGGAAAATAATTCTTAATAAAATTCTGTCGATCTTCTTCTGTCAAAAACAGATCCATCATTCGGGCAGACTGACCAATTACTTCTTCCTTTGTGAAGCCCAATACATTCGAGATGCGTTGATTCACATCAATCACCATAAGATCAAATTCTCGTACTATCATAATGAAGTCCGGATAGTTAGCGAAAATTTTTGAAAATTTAATTTCGCTTGAACGAAGTTTCTCTTCTGCTTCTTTGAAGAATGTTATATCGTGACAAATTCCCCTGAGGCCTACTGTATCATTATCCTCAATAATGGGATAAGCATAAGTACGAAACCACTTAATGTAACCAATGGGAGTTTTTGTGCGAATGATGAGATCAAAGGGCTGCCCGGTTCGCAGTAAATTAATGGTGGCGCTTGTCATCCTTCTACTTCCTTCTTCGCCAAGCGCCTCATTCATGTTTCTGGTTTTTAAATCGAAATTTTTATCTAACCCGAAAATCTCATACATCGCATCCGACCAGAACAGAAAATCGTTTTTTATGCGATATTCCCAGCTTCCAATTTTCGCAATGCGCTGTGATTGATTCAGAATGAATTCACGTTCACTTAATTGTTGCAGGTTTAAGTTGAGTTGGTTGTTGAGTTGGTGAACTTCCTCTGCTGCTTGTTTTTGAATGAATAGATTTTTTTCTTCCAATTCTTTTACCAACGTAGTATTCAAATTTTCACTTTTTTCGATTAATCTTTTCAAAAAATAAAAACCGAAACCGATTATTAAAACCGAAATAAATATGCGGTTCTGATTAAACTCGTAGCCACGATCGACAAGGTTGAGATCCTGGTAACTAACATGGAATTGCTTCAGGATAAAATCAAAAAATAAAAGTGGAAACAATGAGCCGATCAAACCCAGAATTATTCCTTTGGATTTAGTTACGTTGAATATTAAAAACGGGATACAGCCGAAGGCCAGTAAAAAATAGCGAATGCCCACCAGGTCTGAAGTCTGATATGCTTCACCTGTTTTCAAGTTGATGATCGTGGTGACCATCAC
The DNA here is from genome assembly GCA_031412655.1 of Chryseolinea sp. GTDB lineage: Bacteria > Bacteroidota > Bacteroidia > Cytophagales > Cyclobacteriaceae > Chryseolinea. Next base: position 110,515 of record JANODK010000269.1, on the reverse strand, counting down.
GCAGGCAGAAGGTATCCACGACAAAATCATCCGACTGATTTGAATTAGTCCTAATCGATTGCAAACCAAAGGTGTTAAAAATAAGGCTACGCAGGCAAGGATAAGATGGGGACTGCTTTCAGCGGCCAGTGATCCTGAAAAATACCGGGCAACAAGCAAGCTTAAAGGCGCTAACGAAATGACAATGGAAATATAATTTGAGAGAATGATGTTTCGCTTTTCCGACTTTTCATCAGCAAATGAAACTCCGCTTTCAATTACATTTTTAAGAAACCCCATCCCTGCTAAGATCATCATAAAATAATGAATTTAGCAAGCGGGTTCGGTTTAAAAATAAGCGATAACACGTTTGGGCATTTCCTGCAACGACATGATCTGATCAGCAGCACCTATCTTGATAGCTTCTTTCGGCATGCCAAAGACAACACAACTTTTCTCATCTTGTGCTATCGTTTTTGCCCCGGCTTCTTTCATATTCAATAATCCTTCAGCACCATCGCGGCCCATGCCTGTCATAATAATGCCAACCGCATTTTGGCCAGCGTGAGTGGCCACAGAATTAAACAGAACTTCTACCGATGGTTTGTGTCGGTTGACTAGTTCACCCCCTCTGATTTTTATAAAATACTTTGCGCCACTGCGATATAGCTCCATATGCTTTCCGCCAGGTGCTATATATGCATGACCGCGCATTACACGCTCTCCATCACTTGCTTCTTTAACGGTTACTTCACAAATTGTATTTAACTGATCGGCAAATGATTTGGTGAAACCTGCGGGCATGTGTTGTGTAATCAAAATGCCAGGAGAATTGGCCGGAACGTTTTGCAAAAAGTAACGCAACGCTTCGGTACCACCAGTAGACGCACCTATTGCAATTACCTTATCTGTTGTTTTATAAATCGGGGCATCCTGATTTGAAGGATCTGGTTTTATAACACGAGTATATTCTGATTTACTGCTACCTAAGCTTGTTCGCTTCACCGGAACCATGTAGGCCGCTTTGATGGCGTCCGTAATTCGTATTCGAGACTCTTCGAGATGTTCTTTTGTATTTCTGATTTCTGACTTGGCTACAATCTCTACAGCACCAAGATCTAAAGCCCGTAGCGCAAGATTACTTCCACTTTGTGTTAAGCTGGAAATGACGACCACTGGAATGGGATATTGAGCCATCAATGTTTTTAGGAATGTCAATCCATCCATGCGCGGCATCTCAATATCTAGCGTGATAACATCTGGAATAAAGGATTTTATTTTTTGTGCTGCAAAATACGGATCAGCAGCTGCGCCAACTACTTCTAATTGAGAATCTGAATTGATGATATCTGTTAATGTTTGCCGAACAAGAGCAGAATCATCAATAACCAAAACCTTTATTGATTTCTTCATTTACTTCTGTTGATGGTTTTCTTAATAAGCGCATCCGCACTTTACCTGTGGCCGTGTTGAAAACAATTTTACGACCGTAACCCCCGCCAACGTGTTGTGCTGTAACAGCGATGTGATAACCTTTCAGTACCTCTAATGCAATCGTAATGTTGCGCTCACCTACTTTAAAAGTATCACCATTTATATAAAGTGAATTACATCCGCCAAAAACTTTTGCCTCCAAATTCTCCAGCCTCACTTTGCGATTGACTAATGAACGAATTAGAATTCGGGTAGAGGTTAACCCTCTATTGGCATTGCCGGCATCATCCTCGTCATTTCCTGGGAGAAGATAATGATTCATCGCACCAATTTTAGATACTTTGTCCCACAAGCATACCGATACGCAAGATCCCAATACAGTAGAGATCAGGGTAGGTACAGAGGTGATAATAAATTGCCCGGGAAATACGATATGTTTTTTTAATTCGATCATCCTTCATACCGATAAACGGTTGGTCGGATTTGTTTCAGCGGAAGATTCATGCCGATAATGGATTCACTATGACCTAGAAATAATAATCCACCAGGCTTTAAGTGACTGCAGAATTTATTGATAACACGCTCTTGTGTTGCTTTATCAAAATAGATAAGGACGTTACGGCAAAAGATAATATCAAAGTCAGCTTTCATCATTCCGTAGTTATTGTCCATAAAGTTGATTCGTTTGAATTGAATCTTCTTACGGAATTGAGGCTTAGCACGAACCAACTTTGGATTGGCTTTGCTTCTCAAAAAATAGGAACGCTTGAGTTCTAATGGAACAGGTTCTATTTTTTCAATATCATAAATTCCCTGATAGGCTGTTTGAATTACTCGTGTCGATACATCGCTTGCTAACAAACTATAACTTACTTCGGGATTTTGTTTTTTATACTCCTCCATCGACATAATGATGGTGTACGGTTCCTCACCTGTAGAGCATCCCGCTGACCAGATTTTAATATTGTTGCGGCCTAACTCTGTTCTGTATTGTGTTAAAAACTCTTTCGATAGAAAATGAAAGTGAGCGGCCTCACGAAAGAAATCTGTTTTATTCGTTGTGATCAGATCGATTACGTTAAAAAGTTCGCCTTGCTTTCCTTGCTCGCTAAAAATGAAATCAAGAAATTCTTTATATGAATTTAATCCAAGGCTTTTTACTTTTTTATTGAGCCTGCTTTCCAACATGGATTTTTTTGCCAACGGAAGTTTGATACCGTACTCACGTGTTACATACGTGCTTAGGCGTTCAAAGCTTTCTGTGTCCATACTTAAAATGCTACTAACGTTAGAGGGTTCCATTTGAAGGGTGATTTTTTTTTGAAGAGGGATTTGAAATGGGTAAGTGTCCGCAGGCTAATTCAACAACCCCGAAGAATTCAGCGCTGCGAAACACTAGTAAAGTATTCAGTTAATGGTTAATAGTTAATCGTTCTACAAATCACCAATCCTGCAGCACTCACGATTAACTATTAACTTTTAACAAATAACTTATTTAGAATTCAGTGAAATCAGAATCCGAAGGGCCATCAGACAACTTCAAATCGAAGCCATTGCCGTTAGTATGTCCATTTCCGTTTTCATGAAGTTCAGCATATTGAACTTTTGCAGCCGGGCGCTTAGTACCCGTTGCACGTGTTGACTTTTTCGCTGTGCGTATGCGGCTATCTAATTTGAAGTAGCTTACAGCAGCTTTCAATTCTTCAGCCTGGCTATTTAATTCTTCAGCGTTAGAAGACATTTGTTCCGCAGCGGAAGCATTGCCTTGTGTTACCGTTGATAATTGTTGGATCGCACCATTCACTTGATCAGCACCGGTGTTTTGTTCAACGCTTGCAGCTGCAATCTCTTGTACTAACTCCGCTGTTTTCTTAATATCCGGAAGCGTATCAACCAATAATTGTTTAGACTCTTCTGCAGATCGTACTGTCTTCGATGATATCTCTGTGATTTCAGCAGCGGCTTTCTGACTTCTCTCAGCAAGCTTACGTACCTCTGCAGCAACCACTGCAAAACCTTTTCCGTGTTCACCAGCACGAGCGGCTTCAACAGCAGCGTTCAATGCGAGAAGATCGGTCTTGGATGCAATCTCTTCAATGATAGCAATACGTTCAACAATTGTTTTAATGGCTTCTACTGTTATTGAAACCGCATTGCTGCTGATCTGAATATCTTTCGCGGCTTTGTTTGCAATCTTTTCAGTCTCTCTTGAATTGTCTGTGTTCTGTTGAATGTTAGCAACCATCTGTTCCATTGAGGATGAAACTTCTTCAGAAGCACTCGCTTGCTCTTGAGCGCCTTGCGACATCTGTTGCGAAGCAGAAGCTACCTGATGTGAAGCACCCGATACATTTTCTGCACCGTTATAAATCGTAGTAGCAATCTCACGCAAGTTGTTTACCATTTCTTCTAAAGCCTGGTCAAGATCACCACCTTTATTCTTCATTGTGCTGAAGTCCATGGTTAAGTCACCTTTTGAAACCAATTTCGCTACGTCTACGCTGCTGCGAAGTTTTTCAATCATGAATTGAAGTTCGCGGAGCATCACACCTATCTCATCATTCTTATCAGCCTTTATATCCGATGAGAAATCTCCCACTGCTATTTTTTTGATTGCACTTGTTGCAATTCCCAATGAAGTCATAACATCTTTCAATAACCACGTTGCCACTAAACTGCCTATGACAATAGCCAATAAGATCACAATAATCATGGTGGATACAACACTATCATACATCTCGTCTGTGTCAGATTGATCTTTCGCCAATTGAGCATTGATAATATCATAGATTTTAGCAATTACTTCATCCGCTTGATCATCAATTGCCTCGCCTTGGATCACTGAAATTTCTTCTGCCTTACCACCTGAATTGGTTTTAGCAAGCGTTCTTACCTGAACATGGAATGCATAATAGGTTGCATATTGGTTTTGATACTTGTCAAATAAAGATTTTGCCTCACCTGAAAGTTTTTTGTTCAAGTCTGAAGTAGCATCTTCAATGATCGCTTCTGCATCTGCTGCCTGCCCAAGGTGTTTGTTCAAATCATCGTCTGTTTTTGCAATGATCATATCTCGCTCAATCGAGTTCATTTCGGAGACGGCTTGCTTCAATTCCAAAATAGTCTTTACAATTTCTTTTGAATTGGTTTCGCCTCCAATTTCATTCAGCGTAGCCATGGCGCGTTGAAATGCATTTCTGGATTCGTTATCAGCAATCTCCTCAGCTTTGATTTCCGTGTTTTGCGTAGCAATGCGCTGAACGTTTTGTTGAACAATAAAATAATCTTCTAATATATCTTTCAAAGATTTCACCAACGTTAGTGTTTCACCATCACTCAACCCTTCCAGTTTCACCATGTTTTCGTTGATGGATTTGATCTCCTTATCAATCGTGCGACCGATCTCTACCATTTTCTCATCCAATACGGTTGCAATCATGTTTTTCTGATCGCGTGAAATGGCGGTGATGTCGTGTTTGATCTGTCCGATCAACAATACCTTATGAGAAGTTACATTGGTAATCTCGCTCATACGGGCATTCATTTCGCGGAAGCGAAAGAAAGCGATAGCGAAGATTACAACCATCAATGCGATGAGCACTGAGAAGGCCATGATTAATTTTTTCCGAATTGTGATGTTGGTAAACATTGTTGTGAGGGTTATTAATTTAATGATTTGTTTAATTCTGTTATTTCGTTTGTTGAAAACACTCGGGTGATGTCCATAATCATGGTGATGTCACCTTGTTTATTAACAATTCCTGTAATAGGAGCCGATGTTTTTAAATTTTCAAATTCCGGGGCATCTTGAATTTCGCTTTCACTGATTTCAATTACTTCTCTTGCTAAATCAACCATTGCACCAATCTGAAGATTCTTATCATCCGCCAATTGAAGATCAAGCACCATGATGCGGCTTTTTTGAGATAGAGTAGTTGCAGGCAAACCCAATTTCAATTTGGTATCGAGTAAGGGTAATACACGTCCGCGCAAGTTGATGATGCCGAGCATGTAATCGGGAGCATTGGGAACTTTAGTCACTTGACCAAACTCCACTACTTCTTGAACGTGATCTACGGGTATGGCAAATTTTTCGTCACCAAGTGCAAACGTCAAGTAAGAATTAGAATCATTTTTCATTGGTCTTTTTTCTTTAATTAATATGTAGTTGAAATAAACGGGCAGGATCTAAAACAAGGGCCAGACTTCCATCGCCAAGGATTGTACTACCTGCAATAAAGTCTTGTTGTTGATAAGCATCGCCTAGTGGTTTCATCACGGTTTGCATTTTACCTTCGATGCGATCAACAGCAATTCCTTTCTTTATACCATTTACGGTAACCGAAATAATATCGGTTGTTTTTGGCGCCACTGTATCACTATGAAATTTGTGGCGCATTGAAAAAACAGAAAGTGTTTCTTCATTTACAATCACCGATTTGTTTACACTGTTTTCACGATTCAGCATTTCGTACGGAATGCGATCGATACGATCAATTACATTTAGTGGAACTACGTAACGGGTTTCTTCAACCTTTACAAGTAGACCTTCAATGATCGAACGTGATAATGGTAACTTGATATGTATTGATGTTCCTTTGCCTAGTGTACTCTTTATTGAAACGTAGCCACGCAAATCATTTATCTTTTGCTTCACTACATCCATTCCAACCCCTCTTCCTGAAACATCGGATACTTTTGAAGCAGTTGATAAGCCAGGATGAAAAATAAGATTTAATGTCTCTTCTTCTGTTAATATCGCATCAGCAGAAACCAATCCTTTTTCAATAGCCTTCTTTAATACATTTTCTTTGTGAATGCCTTTACCATCATCGCTGATGATAATGTTGACATACGAACTTGTGTTGAATGCTTTTAATTTTACAGTTCCGTGTTCGGATTTGCCAGCGGCTTTTCGATCAGAAGGAGTTTCGATGCCGTGGTCGATGCAATTCCGAATGATGTGAATCATTGGCTCTGCCATCAACTCGATTACATCCTTATCCATTTCGGTTTCAGCACCTTCAGAAAGGAAGTTTACTTTTTTATCAAGGGTCTTTGATAAATCGCGTACTAAACGTTTGAATTTAGTAACGAGGGTTTCGATAGGAACCAAACCAATTTCCAATGACGTATCACGGAGTTGGTTGGTTATCATCTCGAGTTGTTCGGTAACCTCAGTAATTTCAGGTGAATTGATGTGGGTTGTCGCATTTACCAACTGTGCCTGAAGAATGATTAATTCACTGATCCAATTTAACAAGTCATCAATTTTGCGCTTGCTTACTTTTATATACGTATCGTTGAATTTTTTCTTTTTTGAAGAGGAGACTTCCTCAGAATCTTCTTCTTCTTTATTCTTTTCTATTAAGTCTTTGCTCAGTTTTTCAACCAGTGCAGTTACCGATTCAAGTACAACCGGAGTTGCATTGAATTGCTCAATAAACTGTGTAAACTCTGTGGACTCAAAAAGACTGCACGTAAGTAGTTTGGTGTAACTAACCTGGCATTCATTTTCAACAAAAAGGAAAAAGCTTTCAATTTCTGCCTGTGCAGTTGTTGTGGCAAGGAAGATATCCCAATGTGCAACTTCACCATTCTCTTTTTTGTAAAAGAAAGTTTTAGCGCTACCGAGAGCTTCTAAATCTTGAATGATGAATACCAATGGATGAGTTCCATCAGTTGTTATGCTTATCGTAGGCGTAACCCGAACAAAGAATGTAGCGAGTTCATCTTTTTTAATAGTGTTGTTTGAAAGACCTAACGTGTCTCCTGAAGATTTTAGTTCAGCAGCTTTTAGAAAATCGATAGCCGATTTAAGATGGTCCTTTAATGCATCAGCATTGTTAATCTTTGATGCATCTTTTTCTTTGAAGAGATCACGTACTTTATCGAAGGCGTGAAGTGTTATGCTGATCAATCCGTCATTCACTTGTGTTTTACCTTGACGAACTAAATCATAAAGCGTTTCCAGTTGATGCGCCAGCTCACCAATATTTTCGAAGCCAAACATATTGGCTCCTCCTTTAATAGTGTGCATGGTGCGGAAGACTTGTTCGAGTGGTGCACTGGCCTGAGGATTGGCTTCCAATTGGAGGAGCCCTTCATCAAGTTCGTTCAGCAGATCGAGCGCGTCTTCAACAAACCGCTTTTGATTGTTATCCATTGCTGATTACGTTTTCGATTTGCGCGAAGAACGTTTCAGCACGGTATGGTTTTTTTATCCAGGCAGCTAGACCGGCTTCTTTCGCGCTGCGCATTTTATCAGGGCTGGATTCTGTGGTTAAGAAAATCACAGGTACTTTAGCCACTGATGGATTCTCTTTTATTTTTTTGAGCAGTTCGAAACCCGTGCACTCAGGCATATTGTAATCTGTGAGGACCAGATCTACTGTGCTTGAGTTTTCGGTAAGAACTGCTAGGGCTTCGTTACCATTGGTAGCGCCTAACGTGCTGTATCCTTTTCTTTCCAAGGTTTCGCAAACAAACTGGCGAATGCTGGCGAAATCGTCTACTACTAATATTGTCTTTTTCATGGGGGTTGTTTCTAATTCTTTATTAAAGGTGTACAATTCAACTGCTGCCTGGTAGCTCCAATGATTATCTGGGGTATCCATTTGATTAAGTGGACTGTTAAACTGATTCGATGGATTATTGGAAAATTGGCTTATTTAAAGAGTCTGAAAGAAATACCTGTGCTGAGGAAATAATCAGGTGAATTTTTGCTTAGCCCAATGCCTCCCGAGACATCAAACTGAACAATGGGAGTGATTTTGTAGGTAAAGCCAGCATCAACTCGGTTGTCTGCTTTGTTGTTTTCGGGGAAGAAGCTGTAGCCTTCTATGAATAAACCTGCTTTGGGTGTAAGCAGATATCCAACTGACAGAGTGTACAGAAAACTAGCTTCAGGAGTTTCTCCGTCCCATTCTGCACCAAGATTATAGCTCAATGCAAACTTTTCGCTAAGAGTGTGTGCAAACGTGAAGCGAAAATCGGCAGCTGTGTATGAAGGGGCAAACTCTTGTGAGCCAGACTTTAAATTGATGTGACCAATAAAAGCAGCTTGTGGCAAAAAGCCTTTTTCGTCTGCAATTTTGATTTTAACACCAAGAGCCAATGGGCTAAAACCTTTGATTTTTGTATTCTGAGTTTCTGATAACCTGGTGTGTTGACCTAGGTATTCAGAGATGAAACGAAGTTCGATGTGCTCGTTTACTCCGTATTTAATTAAGGTAGTATTATAAGTGTAATTCGTTGTAGTAATGTTGGATGCCCGGTCTTTTTCATAAATAAAACCAGTCTCAACCTGTAGTCCACCAGCCGGTACAAGTGAAGGAGCTTCGGTTTGATCAGGGCGATCGGTAACAATTTCAGGTTTTGTGGTTTGTGCCGAAGCAGCATACGTGATCACTAACAGGATGGCAATAAGGACTACATTTTTTTTCATGACCTTTTGGTTTTTTTTAATGGTGAACCAAAAGTCCGCAACTCAATATCCTGTTGAAATCGCAAATGATTAAGTGGTGGTGGTAATTGAGTAGGTGGATGAAAATCAAAACAAGGACAACTGAGTGTCTCGTGGAATGGTCATTAAAACAACGATTTCATCCGATGCGATAAGCATAAATTGGACATTCCCATTCAGTTTGTGCATAATCTTTTTAGTGGCGTAATAATTGAGCAGCTCAGGAAAGTTGAGAATCTCAGAGTATCCAAAATTTACATTCTTTATTTTTTCGATCAGTAAATCATTAAACAAAAAGCCCTTGGAACGAATCATGATTTCGGTTGCACAATTATTTGACAGTGAGTCAAAGGCAAGCACATTTTCTTTGGTCTTTGGTTGCTGACAAAAGAATAGAACCAGGTTATTTAACATTGAAAGAATCTCTTGTCCTTTTTCAACCACCTGAGTTTGATCTGCAACAGGACAATAAAAGGTAACTGGAAAATCAATGCTTGCCTCTTGGGCACTGGCAATTAAAGATTGAGAAATCGATTGTATAGTAAGATGATCCACATCGGACTTCGGTGTTTTATCGGACTCAGCCACGTAGATTAGTTGGTGTAACTTCTCATCCAGTTTATCAGCAAAAACATTCATTTGCTTTACGAGGAAGTCAACCTCTTCTTGTTTCGTGGTAACGCTAATAAGATTGATTAGTCCTTTTAATGTAGCGAGTGGACCTCTTAGTGAATGAGAGGACGCGTAAATGAAATCGTCAAGCTCTTTTGTTTTGGCCTTCAGTTCTCTATTGATTTGAAATATCTCATCCTGATTTTTAAACTTCAGAACAATCAACCCATTAATGTCTGCGATAAGACCCATGTAAAAACCAGAGATACGGTAATGAAGCGTTTCTCCATTCTTGCACCGTAGATCAAAGGGTTGCTCTTCAAAATACCCGGACTGAAGCCGGTTTTCCATTAATAATTTAAAATCGCTGGTGGCGGAAAAAACCGAAACAGAACAGCCTTTTATTTCACCGAGTTGGTAACCTGTAACGTCCAGTATGTTTTGACTAATCGAAACAATGTTGAATTGAATATCCAGAACAGCAGAATCTGGAAAGATGGATCCAATCCTGTTGTGAATGTCCAAAGGGGAGATGACGGATTGTGTAATGTCTGTTTTGCTTTCGCTCATAATTTCATTCTGAAATGCACAGAGAATATTCCCTGTGCATTCAGAAATTAACCTAACCTAAATGTATGATGGATCAAAAATATAATGGATTGCATACCACAACTACTGCAAATGAGCAAGTGGTGGGAGAATCTGAGTAAATGGAAACAGGGGAGAGAAAAACGAAAACGTTAATGACCAAGCTTGGATAAAAATCCTTCCTTCTTTCGTTTTGAAACATCGAGTGAAACGTCATTGCTCATCACAACGTAGCCACCCTCACCGCGCACGTATTTTTTTATGGAATTGAGATTGATGAGAAAGGAGTTATGTATGCGAAAGAAATTGTGTTCCGTTAATAAATCTTCATACTCTTTTAATGTGCGGCTTACGACATGTTTTTTTCCATCTTGCGTGAAAATATTCGTGTAGTTGCTGGAGGCCTCACAATAAACGATGTCTTCAATTTTTACAAAGATGAGGCCATCGGATGTTGGAAGCGCCAATTTATAATTTTGTCCTGATGATGGTTTTAGATTTTGAACTAACTGCTCAAGTCGTGCCGAAATATTGTGATTTAGTTTCTTCTCAACTTTCTCTACTGCTTTTCTCAGTTCTTCAATGTCAATGGGCTTAAGCAGGTAATCAATAGCGGAAAATTTGAATGCCTTGATGGCGTACTCTGAATGAGCCGTTGTAAAAATTACTTCAAAATTGACCTGCTTAATTTTTGCAAGAAGATCGAAACCGGTTTCGCGCTGCATTTGAATATCAAGAAAAACAACATCGGGTTTATGTTCCTGTATAGCGACAACACCTTCATCTACGTTTTGGCACAGCGCCAAAACATCAGCGTTATCGCAAAAATCCTCTAATAGAATCTTCAGACTTTCACGGCTTTTCAATTCATCATCGACAACAATACAACGAACCATAGACTTAATTTGGTGACATTGAAGGAGTAATCCAAAAGGTAGATAAAAATTTCGCGTAACCGATATTCATTGCCAAAAGAAATATTGGGCAAAAGTAATTCCTAATGCTGAAACTGCAAAAGTCTGGTTATGGAGGGCAGTTTTAAGGATTGGCAAATACGAGAGCAAATAGCGTATTTTAGTAACTCAATATAAAGTATCAACATGAACTACAAATTAATACTCATTGCCCTTCTTGGTTTAGCAATGACGGCATGCAAAAAATCGGAGCAACCAACTGAACACGTTGCTGCAGAAATTAAAACTGTCCGTGAGGTTTGGACAAAGGAACAAGCCAACGAATGGTATAAAGATAAAGGCTGGCTTCGAGGAAGCGATTTTATTCCAAGCTCCGCCATTAATCAGCTTGAAATGTGGCAAGCCGAAACGTTTGATACTACCACTATCAATCGCGAATTAGGTTGGGCCGAATCGATTGGTCTTAATTCTATGCGTGTTTATTTACATCACCTTGCATGGCAAATTGATTCAGCAGGTTTTAAGAATCGCATGGATCAATATTTAACCATCGCTGATAAGCATCACATCTCAACACTTTTTGTTTTGTTTGACGATTGCTGGGCGCCAACCTATAAGTCGGGCAAGCAACCAGACCCAAGACCGGGTATTCACAACTCGGGCTGGGTACGCGATCCGGGTGATAAAATTCATGAAGACTCAACATTGATTGATGTATTGGAACGCTATGAAAAGGATGTACTCACTCATTTTGCGAACGACAAGCGAATTGTGTTGTGGGATTTATACAATGAGCCCGGTAATTCCGGATATGGAAATAAATCAATGGCGTTATTGGAAAAAGCATTTGAATGGGGAAGAAAAGTTAATCCATCACAACCGTTGTCTGCGGGAGTTTGGAATAAAGATTTAGTAGATTTGAATAATTATCAGTTGTCTAATTCGGATGTAACAACCTATCACAATTATTCAGATGAAAAAGAACATAAGCAATGGATTGATAGCTTGAGAACGTATGGACGTCCATTAATTTGTACAGAATACATGGCGCGTACGCGTGGAAGCCGCTTCGAAAACATTTTGCCCATGTTGAAAGCTGAAAATATTGGTGCCTACAATTGGGGATTAGTGGCAGGAAAAACAAACACCATGTACGCATGGGATACACCGATGCCGGATGGAAAGGAACCCAAGATTTGGTTCCATGAAATTTTTAGAAAAGATGGAACCCCGTACAGCAAGGAGGAAGTGAAGTTGATCAAGAGCTTAACGAATAAGTAAGTTTGTAAAGCGACAAGAGTATTCAACAATACTATATGGCTTAGTTAATTGAGGGAAAGCCTGATCGGGGATTGTTCTCGAATTTTAAGCCAGCAAATGGATGTGCGTGGGATGACTGAGTTTGTAATCGGATTGCTTATTGTTGATCGCGAGTTTCTTATTTACATAACCCTTTTTATAGAGTTTTACGCGCGCTTCAAATTCAATGGTGACTCCTTCTTTTAATGGAACCTTCTCAAAACCTTTTGTGTAAGCGAACCAGTGATGATCGGTCACCACTAAATTGGTCTCTGTGTCGATAATGTTTGTGAGCAGGATTGTGGTTTCGGAGTACCCATTGTAATTCACTTTTTTTCCAAAGCGCGTAAACAATGCTTTGAATTTTTTGCGCTCACCAACCTTGTCTGCAAGATTTTTTCTCATGGATTGACTGATCAAAATTTATCTGCTAGTATAATCAAGTTGATGGAAAGTCGGCTACAGCAATTGCATTGGATAGTGGATATATCCCTTAAAAAGATATAAATTGAGTGAAAATTAGAAAGATGAAAAGGGAAAAAGTAATTGACGCAGTTAGGGAACTTCCGCAAGAATTTGACTTAGAGGAATTGATAGAAAAACTAATCTTTGTTGAAAAAGTAGAACAAGGACTTCAGCAACTTGAAGAAGGTAAAACGGTTGACCATGCACAAGTAAAAGAAATGGTTAAGAAATGGTAAAAGTTGTTTGGACGGATTTGGCCATAGAAGATTTAAAATCAATTCACGAGTACATCTCAAAAGATTCAAAGTTTTACGCGGACAGATTTGTAACAAAACTTATCAATAGAGTCGACCAACTTGAAAATCATTTACAATCCGGACGAATCGTTCCTGAATTTGGCAAAGAAGACATACGAGAATTAATTGAAGGTAACTATAGAATTATTTTTCGAATTAAGATTGATCACGTTGGAGTAGTTCGAGTGCATCATTCGGCCCGACTTTTAATGGATGTGTAAAATGCGTCAGCTGCCAACAACGGCTAAAACATATGCTGTATTGTAGGTTCTTAAAGTGTATGCTAGTAAATTTCGATAGCAACGCAGGACGAAGACGTAGGTGTTTACACGCATACGTCTTATAGCTAAACGTGTCAGGAGTTTCAGTCCTACTCGTGACTATACAATTTTTCATAAACAGACGAATCAATCAGGAAACTATAAAACATGAGAGATACACCAACCACTAACAATGAACTGCACTAAAAGCATGTAAAATGATATGCTGACATCTAGGGTTTGATATTCTTTAATCGAACACCAGCGTACCAAATCGTTCGAAGTCATGAAACGTAGTTGTTGTGGGTTGCCACGACCATTCGCTATCACCATTATCATAATCAATACGATACATGTTCATTCTCCACTTTGTGCCGTGCGCGGGTGGAACATTGTTGAGCGGAGTGAGTAATGTATAGGGAATAAAAAATTCAGCAATCCATCCCAATGTGTTTTCTCCCTCTTTCATAATGCGGGCAACATGTTGCGTCTTTCGATCACCAAAGTAATGCCAGGGAGTCCAACCCAGAAATTTTCCTTTCATGTTTGGTACCAAAATCGCTAGCTCATAATTTAAGGGTGATAGTTCATATTCAAAGTAAATGGGAACTTGTTCGTCCGGCCAGAAGAAAATCTCTACAACATCCTCATTAAATAAGTCAGCAAAGTCTTCTTTTAATGTTGCTGTAATCTTTTTGTCTTCGCAATAGAACAATGTGTAAATACCTTTATCAGAATACAGCAACTTCACTTTTGTTTGATAGTTTACAGCAGATGTATTTCGCTTGGGTAACGTGATCCAGTGAGTAGCATTCCACGCTGATGCAGTTGTATCACCGGTTACATCAAAATCATTTGTGTGTTTGATGGTAAGCAAAGCATTTTTTCCCTTTACATTTTTCTGCTTTTGTGCAAGCATCCGGTTGGGAAGCAAAGCCATTAACACACACGCACACCAAATTGTAAAACCGTTGGTAATCATTGCATTAGACTTTGAATTAAAAAAACTATATTTTCAATCTCCCATCTTAAATATCTCACTATGAAAAAAATTACACTCACGCTGCTGGTCTTAATATACATCGTTTCGTATTCATTTGCACAAAATAAGAATCAAGCCGTTCGCATTATTATGATTGGCGCCCATCCGGATGATTGTGATCAAGGAGGTGGAGGCACTGCCATTTTGTTTGCATCAATGGGTTATGCTGTGAAATTTGTTTCAGTTACCAATGGAGATGCAGGTCATCAATCAGAAGGCGGAGGAGCATTGGCAAAACGGAGAATAGCAGAATCAAAAGAAGCGGGCAAACGATTTGGAGTAGAGTATGATGTACTCGATAATCACGATGGTGAATTAACACCAACATTGGATGTGCGTCTCCAAATTATTCGCAAGATCAGAGAGTGGAATGCGGACGTTGTCATTGCACCACGCCCAAATGATTATCATCCTGATCATCGGTATACAGGAGTACTTGTTCAGGATGCTGCTTATATGGTGGCCGTGCCCAATGTAGCTCCTGATACACCGCCACTAAAAAAGAATCCGGTCTTCTTATACTTCCAGGATAATTTTCAACGGCCCAATCCATTTCGTGCTGACATCACAGTTGATATTTCATCTGTATTTGATAAAAAGGTGTATGCACTTGATGCACACCAATCGCAAGTTTATGAATGGCTGCCCTGGATTGGTGGTTATGCCGCAGAGGTTCCTGCTTCACCGGCAGATCGTCTTACCTGGTTACGTAAAAGAATTGCAGAACCCATCACGCCTGATTTTTTAAAATCATTAGAGAAATGGTATGGAAAAGAACGCGCTGCTAAAGTTAAGAATGCCGAGGCATTCGAGATTTGTGAATACGGTGTTCAGCCAGATGCCAATGAAATCAAGCGCTTGTTTCCGATGCTGGGAAAATAAGTGTGTTATTTCCACACCAACCATTCGTAAAGTATTGCTGTGAAAATGAATCAAATTGAAGCATCTTTGATTGATGACATTTTATAATGACATGACATTTTAAACAACAATGAAATGAAAAGAAATTCAAATTTTGGAATGCGCACAATGTTGCAACAGATTGCTGCGCTTATGTTTTTAGTATTTGCTTTCTCTGCCCTTGAAGCAAGGATTAATGAAGATGCTCCTTCTCTTGAAGGACGATGGGACATTACTATTTCCATGGGAGGTAAAGAACTTCCTTCGTGGTTGGAAGTTACCCACTCCGGAGTACAAATGCATTTTGGCCGATTCGTATATGCAAATGGTAGCGCACGTCCGATCTCTAAAGTAAATTTTAAAGACGGCAAATTCAGTTTCACCATTCCACCGCAATGGGAAAAGGAAACAAAAGATTTAGAATTTGAAGGAACACTTACGGCAAGTGGTATAAGTGGAACATTAATTTATGTTGACGGAAAAAAATACAACTGGATGGGTGTTCGCGCGCCATCGCTTAAGCGTGAAGGAGAACCTGTATATGGTGAGCCCATTACATTATTTAATGGTGTTGATTTGAAAGGCTGGCAGGCCATGGGTGAGAACCAATGGAAAGTAAAAGACGGAATTTTGACCAGTGAAAAATCAGGAGCGAATCTGGTTTCGGACATGAAGTTCAACGATTTTAAATTGCACATCGAATTCCGTTATCAGAAAGGAAGCAACAGTGGTGTTTATCTTCGCGGACGTTATGAAGTACAGATTGAAGATGACAAAGGCAAGGAACCATGGGTGGGTTATTTAGGCGCTGTCTATGGATTTCTTACGCCAAGTGAAATGGTAGCAAGAGATGCAGGCGAATGGCAATCATACGATATTACACTAAGAGGCAGAATGGTTACGATAGTTGGTAATAACAAATCGATCATTGTCAATCAGGAAATTCCGGGGATTACCGGAGGTGCCATCGATAGTAAAGAAGGCGAGCCCGGTCCGATTATGATGCAGGGAGATCATGGACCGATTGAGTACAGAAATATTATTATTACTCCAATAAAGTAGACATAGATTAGCTCCTTATGACGAAACCTCAACGCATTAGGCGTTGAGGTTTTTTTATACCAGCTCACGTCATTGCGAACTGAGGCGTGGGATGTGTGATGGAGTGAAGCAATCCCCTTGGTAGGAAAAGCAAACGAACAAGCTTGTGGCGCGGCAAACTCAATGGAGTACACCCATGTCTCCACTATTGCACTTCGTGGGGGGTTGCCACGTCAGCATTTTCAACGAAACGTTGAAAGCTTCCTCGCAAACCCGAACGGGTTACAAGCTAGACCGCGTTTGCGAACTGAAGCGTGGGATGTGTGATGGAGTGAAGCAATCCCCATGCTATGAAATATGCACGAACGAGACCATATTTTACATCGCTTTCTTACCCATGATTTGATTAATGCTAACCTACACTGGCGCCAGTCTTCCAGCATCCTTCGAGCGGTGGCGAGACTGGTGTCCATAAACTCATTCAAGTTCTCAAACGTAATGTGTGAAATAATTTTTCCGAATCCGAGTCACGAGCAGAGGATTCTAATGTATCTGATAAAAAAATGATTCATCTGTGACAATTCTTAATATTAGGCTACTAATACAAGAAAGAAGTAGCTAATTGGAACTACACAAACGCAACTTTATTCGGATTATAGACGCTAATAAAGGCATCGTAAGAAGCCTTTGTAAAGCCTACTACATAAGTGCTGAAGATCAAAAGGATGCTTTTCAAGACAGCGTTCTACAGCTTTGGAAATCCTTTGAGACGTTTCAGGGGAGAGTCCGAAATAAGCACCTGGATTTATAGAGTAACTCTGAATACACTACTCACAAAAGTCAGGAATGAAAAAAGAAAAATAGATACTCAATCGATAGGCGCTTCAGAACTATCTCTTTCGACAGCCATGGCAGATGGTAATATTGAACTGCTGAACATGGTCATTCAATCTTCAAAGGATCTGGATAAAGCGATCGTTATCCTTTATCTGGAAGGCTATAAGAACAAAGAAATATCTCAGATTTTAAATCTCACGCCTACGAACGTAAGCACCCGATTAAATCGAGTGAGAGCCGAACTAAAAGCCAAATTTAAAAATCACGATTATGAATTTAGACAGCCTTAAGCCTGCATGGCAACAGTTGAGAGTATTGAATGCCATGCAACCAATGGACCAGGAAGAAATCGTATTGATACTCGGAAGGGCTGACGGTATGGCGATAAGCAAAACGAACAGATTGCTGATGTATACCATCGTCTTCATGGTGGTACTATTTTGCTGTCAGGGAGGATGAGCGCTTACATCGTTTGGGATATAGGCCCGGAAATCTTTGATGGTTTTGAATTTTTAAGATGGTATGGAGCCTGTTGGGCTGTCGGTATGATTCTCGCGTATCAAATCACGCTCAGAATTTACAAGGTAGAAGGCATTCCAACAATAGAACTTGACAAGCTCACACCTTATGTTGTGCTGGGAGCAATTCTTGGTGCTCGTTTGGGGCACATTCTATTTTATGATCCATCTTACTATTTGAACAATCCAATCGAGATTCTCCCCATACGCATTAAACCCACATTCCAATTTACAGGACTTGCTGGTCTCGCCAGTCATGGCGGAATACTGGGAGCTTTACTTGCTCTTTATCTCTATACTCGAAAATTCAAAAAGGATTATCTGTGGATGTTAGATCGATTGGTAATCGGTGGTGCTTTATTGGGTGGTTTTATACGGATAGGCAATTTGATAAACTCCGAAATCATTGGAATTCCATCTCAATTTCCCTGGGCCTTTATATTTTCCCAGGTCGATCAAATTCCGCGACATCCTACGCAGCTGTATGAAGCACTATTTTATCTCATCCTGTCTTTATTTCTATTTCGTATTTGGCATTCACAGAAAGTGAGTCATTACAAAGGCTTTCTTTTTGGGCTTGGCATATTCTTAATATTCCTGCAACGATTTCTAATAGAATTTTTAAAAGAGAACCAGGTTGAATTTGAAGCGCAACTCGAATTGAACATGGGACAAATACTGAGTATACCGCTGATCCTCACGGGAATATTTATAATGATTTGGAACATCAGAAAATTCGATAACAAGCAAAAGGAGAAATGAGCAGGTTTAGATTTCTATCCCTGCCGTTGCAGATGCCTGCACATATCCTAGCGCTATACAATAAGGAGATATATATACAGTTGTTGGTAGTAATATGTCCCGGACAAAATAGTTTACCAATTAACGTGTTACGCTTTAAAGATTCTCCACGTGGAGAAGTTAACGGCTCGGGCCACCTTGGACTTTAAAAAAATAAATAAACAGTGGACATAAGAGAAAAATAGTGGCCTACCCTTCGCATTATTAAAAAGATTGTGCTCCGATTGCACCACATATTTGGCACTTACCATTGCCGCACATCATGCCCACATCCAAAGCAAAGGCAAGAGCCAAATCTCCACCGACCTCTTTTCCCCATGATACAAAAGATTCAAATTTGAGGTTTAAGCTATTAAACATTATTGGATGCTGTTTGTATATTTGACAATATGACAATTCGGAAGTTAGGATTCTTACTACTTTTAGGTTGGCAAAGTGCTCTCAGTCAAGACCGGATTGAAAACTTTCGAAAACAAGTTGCTACAAGTGACGGAACCGAGAAGATTGATGCGCTCAATCAACTTGCAATAGAAACATCTACTTTCAACAATCAGGAATCACGGGAAGCCTCCATGGAGGCATATCGGTTAAGTAATGAATCAGGGTACGTAAAAGGTAAGGCCATGGCGTTGCTATATTTATCTCTTGCCGAGACAAACGCAGGACAATTAAAAAAGGCTAATGATTTACTTTTTAAAAGCATTCGACTAAGTCATGAGTTAAAAGACGCACCCTTTGAAGGCTACGGTTATACATGGTTAAGTTCCAATTTTCAAAATGCCGGCATGCCAGACTCCGCCCAATATTATTCCATAAAAGCAGGAGAACTTTTAGAGAAAAGCAATAATTTGTATTATCTGACATTTTATTATAATACTCTTTCCGATTTTTTTAAACTTCAGAACCAAGCTGATAGCCAACGCATCTACATAAAAAAATCCTGGACCATCCGAAAAAACCTACCCGATAAACGTTACCTCGCATTTGCTGGCAACAAACTAGCCGAATTTTATATCCAATATCATGATTACAAGACGGCTTTGATCTATCTGGATAGTTGTCAAAGCAGCTTAGGGGTGGACACTGTATCGAATGAGGTGATTGCAAAGATTTGGTCTAATCGGGGTGTTATTTATAGTCGTCTCTCAAATTATAAACTGGCAGAGTTTTATCTTGACAAAGCCAAAACGTTTTATTCGCAAAACCATTTCCCCAAAGAGTTAAATGGTCTTCTGCTGCGCATCACAGAGATATACGAGGAGACCGGAAATTATGAAGCTAGTTTGCAAAATGGATTAGAAGCTCTTTCAATTGCTGAAAAAAATTCATTTAATGTAGAAAGAACAAGATCTTTTATTCGGCTTGGTTGGACGTACTTTAACAAACGGAACTACACACTATGCGAAAAATATATTCTTCAAGCGATTGAATCTTCATTGAATTATGGCCTTACTTTAGAAGAAGCTAATGCTTACAATTTGTATGGTTTGCTATTGAGTATAACGAACCCAAAAATTGCTCACAATTATTTAAAGAAATCCCTTACCATTCGAAAAAGAAGCAAGAGCCTCGCTGGTCAAGCTGAGGTTTATGGTATTCTAGGTAATTTGGCAATTGGCGAATCGAAGTATGATTCCGCTTTATTTTATCAGCTCTTGGGGCTCAAGATTTCTTTAAAAACGCCAGACTTAATTGGTACTGCTTATAGTTTAGCTGGAGTTGGTTATACCTTTAGCAAACTAAATAACTATTCTCAGGCAGAGAATTATTTAAATCAGGCTGAGTCGCTGGCCGACAGTATAAAAAGTGGCACTGTCATGGTTGAAATTCTAAATTTTAGGAGACAGATTGCTGAAAGTAAAAATGACTTGAAAGCCTATATTAGATATACCAAAGCCTATGAAACACTTTCCGATTCACTTTTCCGCCAATCAGAATCGAATAGAGTTTTATTGAGTGAAACCCTTGTTGAGATTCAAAATAAAAATTCTGAAATACTACTTCAAAGAGCAACGCTTGAAAATCAGGAAAAAGAATTAAGTCTTATACGTTGGCAAATTATATTAGTAAGTGCAGGGGGTGTTTTAGTAATCATCATTCTCCTTATTCTTTATTCAAGCTATAAAGCTTCCAAGAAATTGAATTTTAAAATTATTGAACAAAATAATGATCTCGCGACAAGCCAAGAGGAGATTCAAGCTCAAAATGAAGAACTCTTAATGGCCAATGAGGAAATATCCGCTCAACGTGATATGATTCAGGAACAACGCAATCACTTAGATTTGAGAAATCACGAACTAGAGGATATTGTTGAAAAGAGGACTAAGGACCTGATTCAGTATATTCAACAGCTTGAACAGTTTGCATTTATTTCGTCTCATAACTTGCGTGCTCCGATTGCCCGTATCCTGGGATTAGGAAATTTACTAGAAATGAAAGGCCTCAGAGATTCTGAAACCATTCATAAAGCACTGATTGGTTGCGCACGTGATCTTGATACCGTTATCAAAGATCTTAATGCAGTTCTGGATATACGGCAAAACAATCAAATTGAATTAACGCAGGTTATGTTATCTGAAGAAATGCAGAAGGTAAGATCATCTCTTTCATATCAGATTATTGCCAACCAGGCACTTATTCATGATGATTTTTCCGAGGTGGATCAAGTCAAAACATTCCGCCCATATCTTCAGAGCATTCTAATGAATCTAATTTCCAATGGATTAAAGTACAGAAGACTTGATGTAAGCCCTGTTATTACAATAAAAACGCTGTATAAAGATAACTTTGTTTGCATTCAGGTTTCCGACAACGGCATGGGCATTGATTTGGAAAAATACAGTGATAAGCTTTTTATGATGTACAAACGGTTCCATAACCATGTTGAGGGAAAAGGGCTTGGGCTTTATATGGTCAAAACACAGATTGAAACGATGGGAGGTAAAATTGAAATCGAAAGCGAAGTTAATTCTGGAACTACTTTTCACCTCTACTTTAAGAGAGAGAGAGCCGAAACCACTACCGTTGTTTAGGTGCTTTCGCACCTACTTTGGCAGGCCACACGACCAGCCCACCAAAGAGTGTGCTCAGTGTAGTGTACGTGCAGAAAGCAGGCAATGAAAAAATGCTCCAACGCACGACTGAATTAAAAAGATTTGTGTAACCAAAAAGGACAAAAGCATTTAGAATATTTTACATTTGACTTTCATCTGATCTTTTTTGATTTGAAAAATTCAGGATAAGAAATGATTAAAAATTTATTTGCCTCAGTAACATAATTCATCAACTACATTTTGCTAATGACAAGAATTTTTTTTTTAATCGCTGCACTGATTATCCACTTTAAAACATCAGCCCAAGAAACAGGATTTTTAGAGGGATTAATTGTAAAGAATAATGGAGATACAATCAGGGGGTTGGTAAAGAATAAAAACCTTGCACCTTATCGCATATTAAAAAATGTTAAGTTTAAGCCTGTTAATGAAGGTAAGACCGAGGTGTATTCACCCAATGATCTGAAAGGGTATGAAACTGGTGCAAACAGATATGTTTCAAAGCTTTGCCGAGATTATACGGGAACCTGGACAAAATCGTTTGTTGAGATATTAGTGGATGGATATTTAAGTCTTTTTGAGCTACAAGAAACCCTTATGGGAGTAGGAAATGAAATAGGTTATCGCATGCTTCAACGAAAAAATGACACTACCTTATTCAGTGTAAATGAATTCAGTGTTTATGAAAAAAAATACAAGGAGAGATTGTTATTATATTTAAAAGACGAACCTGCTTTGTGCAATGAAATTGCTGGAGGTAAATATCCGAAAAGTGATATTCATGATTTAGTAAGAGATTATAATTTATTAAAATTTAAGCCAGAGCCTTGCAACAATTGTAAAAAGGCCGCAGTGTTTTTCTGCAAAGTTTTTAAAACATCCCTTACCGATTTGTATTTGACTATTAATGATTCGGTTCAATATCATATTCCCGAAAAATTATTTATTGAGTCGATTGAATTGCCATTATACTCAAACATAAAAGTGTGTTATGGATCAAGTACTGAAAAAACTTGCGAACTTATATTTACTCTGCCGTCTACTTCCGAAAGACCCTATTATCAGCTCACTTTTCAAAAGAAGGTATTCAAAATAGAAAAGAAGGACATTAGGCAATATCAAAAAGACATTATACAGGCACGAACTGCAACTAATTGAAATTGCTTGACATGCTAGAAGGTTATAAGTTTATGAACACGAAGATTATCTTTCTGCTATGAAATTACTGATTCATAGTCAGTTCTGTTTTTTAATCTCCACCCTTTGCAAATCCAGATCCTGAAAATCAAAACTGAAATCAATATTCGGTGAGATGCCTTTCATGCGAATGCCAGTTGCAACGCCTTCTTCATCTAATGTAAACGTTGCAAAGGCGTCACAATCCATATCCTGGTAATCCCATTTAATGGCAAAGGTATTGGCCTTATAATAAAACATTTTGCCATTGAGTTTAGGTGACCGCACAGAAGTAAACCATAACTGTCCGTCTTTCAAAGTAATGGTCACATCACCAAACCAATTGTCGTGATACTTACCTGTAAATTGATCTAACTTTACTTTATCTGTTGTTGCATTCTTCACAATGTTCCAGACGGCAGTAGTAACAGAATCCCCTTCGCTATTCATCTCCTGAATATTCTTAGCAGCCTGACTTATTCGATCTATTTTCTTAAATCCTAAATACGAGTCGACAATTGATCGGGAAATAGTTTGAAAGCTAAATCCACCTGGATCAGTATTGGTTAGCACAACAACTCCAAGGTTTAATTCCGGAATTAATGTGGTTTTTGAAAGCATACCCGGCAGTCCACCGGTATGACTAAACACAACATAACCATTCAGATCACTAATTCCCCACCCTAGACCATAAGCATTAAAGTGCACTTTGTTTTGGGGACTCGGTTTACTATTAAATCCAACAAAGGTATGTGGTCTCCACATTTCGTTGTGATTCTCCAATGAGACCAGTTGCATGTTTAACGACTCCCCATACTTTCCATCATTCAAATGCATCAGCATCCATTTGCTTAAATCATTTACACTCGAGTAAATTCCTCCTGCAGCACCAAGAGAGGCATCGTTCTTTGTGTAGGTTTCCAGTTGTTTTAATTTTCCATCTACGACAGAATGTGGCATTGCCGTATTTTTTTTGTCTTTCAGATTTTGATAAACACCTGCAGACCGATTCATGTTTAAGGGTTTCATGATTCTCTTTTCCACAAAGTCACTCCAACTCATTCCGCTTACCCGAGCTACTACTTCTCCGGCTACGACATAGAGTAAATTATCGTAATCATATTTAGTGCGAAAGGCAGAAGTTGGTTTTTGATATTGAAAACTTTTGAGAACATCTTTCACTGTAAAATCGCTTCCATCTGGAAAAAACATTAAGTCGCCCGCACCAAGACCTAAGCCACTTCTGTGTGTTAACAAATCCTGAATGTTGAAATTAGCCGTGACATACGGATCATACATTCTAAATTCAGGAATATGATCCACAACTTTGTCCTGCCAGTTTAGTTTTCCTTCGTCTACTAACATTGCAAGGGCAGCAGTAGTAAATGCTTTGCTGTTGGATGCGATTGCGAAAAGAGTATTCTCATCAACTTTTTCATTTCCTTTAATGGTTGCTACACCATATCCTTTCGCATGCATAACTTTTCCGTCCTTTACAACAGCAACGGCAATACCGGCCAATGGCATCACGTCCATGGTTTTACTGACCAGCGAATCGATCTGCTTGGATGTCAGCGATTGAGCATAAGCCAGGCAGGTAGCGAAAATAAAAATGAATAAAAGAGATGATGCTTTGAAAAATGCGTTCGAGTTGGTCATGACGCTAATATTTTGGATGGAACTCTAATATAGTTGTTATGTCCATTAAATAATATGCAAGAACGATTTAAACCTGAGGATAGAAAACAAAAAAAGCGAGACCATGTTGGCCTCGCTTTCGCAAAACAGTTTGGTCTGAGATTATAATGTTACCGAAGTCTTAGGGGTAAACAACGGTTTGTAATAATCGCGGTAAGCCCAGGCTAAATAAAGATGGATCAATACAATAACAATTCCCATCACACTACCGGCTGGTGCTAGGAACACATGAAACAATAAAATGTTAATGCTGATGGGCATGAGAATAACCAGTGAAAGCGGAACAAAAATTCCGGCTAACAGCAACGCACCCAGCAATACTTCAGTTATTTTCAGCATCGGGAAGAAATATCCAGACTGAAATAAACCTCCGGTGAAGGCATCGGCAACGCCACCTGATGGAGGAGGTGTTGGAATAAAATGGAAAAAGAAGTTAAGACCAAATACGAAGTAGATCAGTCCGAGCAGAATGCGTGCAGCAATAGCGGAGATCGATTTAATTTTTGTTGACATGTGATTTAGATTTATGTATTAAATAGTTAAGCGTTTATTAATTCATCCTGGAACACAGGATAGTCCGTGTATCCTTTCGCATCAGGTGTGTACAAAGTGCTGGCGTCAAGTTTACTGTTGATGGGCAGATTTTTTTGAAGACGTTCAACCAGATCGGGATTCGTAATGAATGGCTTTCCAAAGGCAACTAAATCGGCAAAGCCAGACGACAAATCTTCTTCAGCTCGTGACAATGTATAACCACCGGAAAGTATCAATGTGTTTTTAAATTTCTCGCGAATGGTTTTCTTAATAGAAAGCGGAACTTCCGGAGCCCCACCTGAACTGTGATCCACAATGTGGATGTAAGCAATACCAATCTTATTTAATTCTTCTGCGAGGTAAGTATATGTAGCTTCTATCTCGGGATAGTGTGGCATTTCGTTAAACACACCAAAAGGTGAAAGACGAATACCTACTTTATCTTTTCCAATTGCTTCGCTTGCTTCTTTCGCAACCTCTAACACAAAGCGACTTCTGTTTTCAATGGTTCCACCATATTTATCGGTGCGTTTGTTTGAATGCGGTGATAAGAATTGCTCTAATAAATATCCATTCGCTGAATGAAGTTCAATGCCATCGAAGCCAGCTTCAACTGCGTTGCGCGCTGCCTGAACATATTCATTCTTTGTTTCTGTTAATTGCTCAGCACTTAATGCTTGTGGAATGGGATGATCTTTCATTCCTTCTTTGTCTGTCCACATTTGTCCTGCTGCAACAACAGCTGAAGGTGCAATGATGCGCGCACCTTCTGGTAAATTCAATGCATGACCTATACGGCCTGTGTGCATGAGCTGAGCGAAAATTTTTCCACCCGCTTCATGAACGGCAGTCGTTACCAGTTTCCAGGCGTTGACCTGATCCTTAGAAAATAATCCAGGGATGCGGGCATAACCTAATCCGTTTGGAGAAGGAGAAACACCTTCTGTAATAATGAGTCCGGCAGAAGCGCGTTGTGCATAGTATGCTGCGACTAATTCATTGGGTTGGTTATTAATCGCGCGGCTGCGGGTCATTGGAGCCATCACTAAACGATTGGTAAGTGTTGTATTCCCCAATGGGTAGGCTGTAAAGGCAGTGTTTGTGTTGTTACTCATGGTTTGTTGGATTGATTAAACTATATATTTAAATGTTTCGATGTATTTAGTTTTAAAAAAAGCCCGATCTCCAGGCATGACTCTTTAAATGCTTTTTGGTCTCATTTAGTTCATTGATACATTCAAATTTTTCGATATATTTTCATAAAAAAATCCGCTAGGCGAATTTCAGTTGAGTAATGCTACTCGTATATTCCTTTAAAAGCTTCTCGTTTAGGTTGTATTTGTGGTTTCTTCCCTCTTTTTCGGCCTCAATCAGCCCCGCTTCTACTAATACTTTTATGTGGTGACTCACTGACGGCTGGGCCAATGGACTTTCTTCCTGGATGTCAGCACACTGTCCGCATCCTCCCTTTTTTGAGATGTGCTGAAGGATCTTTAGGCGATTAGCATCACCCAAGGCTTTTGAAATCTTCTCTATTTGTTTTGTACTCAGTGCCATTCGTATCGAATGATGTAAATATATCAATCTGCTCTAAGTACGCAAAGTCAATTGAAAAGGTTCAAAGGAATACTCTATATATAGAGTACCTCAGGTGACTTAAGGATTTGTCTAGTCTACAAGTTTCCAATGATTATTGTTTCTGGAATCAGTAAAGTAGAATTCCTTTTGTATTAGCTTTATTCAAATCGAATTTCAAAACTATTTTAGTTGAAGAAAGAATTTTAGGTGAACGATTTAAAGCCCGAATGAATTAGAATGTAATACTGAACGATCTATGAAAAAGAATGTATTGATCACGGGCGCATCTGGAAATTTAGGGAAGGCAGCGGTGGAAAAATTTATTGAAGAGGGATATAAGGTTATTGCAACGGTATCGCCTGGTAAAAAATTAGGCTTTGAAGTGACAGGTGATATTGAAACGGTTGAGGCTGATCTAACAGATGAAAAAAATGTAGAAGATGTAATCTCAAAAATTATTGCTAAGTATAACAGCATTGACGCTGCGTTACTTTTGGTAGGTGGCTTTGCGGCCGGTGGAATAAAAGAAACCGATGGAGCAAGTTTAAAGAAAATGTATTCATTGAATTTTGAGACGGCCTACTACACTGCACGCCCGCTCTTTCTTCAAATGCAAAAGCAAGCATCCGGTGGACGAATTATTTTGGTTGGCGCACGACCGGCATTAAATGCTGAAGCTGGAAAGAATCTTTTGGCCTATGTTCTTTCAAAATCATTGTTATTCAAATTGGCAGATTTCTTAAATGCAGAAGGAGCATCTAAAAATGTTATTACATCCGTAATTGTTCCCAGTACAATTGACACACCGGTTAACAGACAAGCAATGCCATCCGCTAATTTTTCGGATTGGGTAAAACCCGAAGAAGTTGCTGAAGTGATGGCGTTCATAACATCAGCCAATGGAAATGCTTTGCGCGATTCTGTTTTTAAGATCTATGGGAATGCGTAGAAATGTAATCACGGGATTGTATCCATAATGCTTTGGGAGTACCATTATCATGGTTCTTGTCATCCAGACGACATGCTACTTTGATTATCCAGATCATCTTTGTAGAAAATTAATGGTGTATGTTATGTAGACTCCATCTTTTTCTATTTACTCTTTTTTTCTCATCAACTTCTTTTGCGCAACAAGCCAGAACGATTGATCAAGTCGAAGCTAATTTTGGTTTTGCAAAATACCAAGGCGCATTGTCCATTCACTGTTCACATTTATGGAAGGTTGGAAAGCCAGGAAAGTTGACGATTGGTTTAGGTGGTCGCATCACTTCTTACCTGGGAGCGAATCAATATTACATTACAGCACCTGCTAAACTAACTTCCGGGAGTACTGGCCCTCTTGTAATCTTTAAAGAAAACATTGATGACAACATCGATACATTATTGGTGAAGTCGCCACAAGTAACGATGATCAATGTGAGTATTAATATAGAGTACCAGTTTTTCTCCAGGTTGATCGCTGGTTTTAATATTGATGCTATTGGTTTTTCCTTTGGCGGAAAGCAGCCTGCAAATTATATCAACGGCACAACGGGTAAAAACACAACTGCAAAGCCTACTAGTTTTAACGCCCTGCTTATCAGTGATAATGATCGGGGTAGTTTAAATTCAGAACTTTTTGCCAAATACAAACTCAATGAGAAATGGAGCGTAAAAGCAGGCGCTCAATTTTTATTTACAGAATACACTACCGAAACAGAAGTGCAACAATATCCAGAACCAAATGATCGCTTTCGCAGGAAATCATTGTTGCTTGGTTTCGGAGTAAGTTATAAGTTCAAGTAAAAAGCATATAATATGAAACTCTTAACATCAATCTTCTTATTTTCATTGGTGATGGCTTGCAGTTCGGAAGATGCCACACCCATTACACCATCAAATCCTCCCAACATCGATTTTACAAATTCGACTTCTTTGAAAGAAGGTATGTTTACCGGCATCGGTGGACATGTAGCCAGTGGAACAGTGAAAATCTATGAACTCTCGGCAAAGAAATATATTGTGTTTGATCCGTACGCATCGCAAAATGGTCCTGATCTGAAAGTGTATCTCAGCAAAGATGAAACGGCATCAGAATATATTCGTGTGGGTAAGTTGATGGCGATAAGTGGAAAACAGGTTTATGAAATACCGGGCAATCCTGATCTTGCGCAATATCCTTTTGTGCACGTTTGGTGCGAAGCGTTTTCAGTAGAGTTTGCGCGCGCTCCACTGAATTAATCATACTAACGCATTATTTCCGTTTCTTATTTCGAACCTCGTTTTGGTTGAATTAGTTTGGCGACCAAACCCGTCCAACCGGTTTGGTGTGTAGCGCCCACACCTCTTCCATTATCGCCATGGAAGTATTCATAAAAGAGAATGTAATTATTGAAGTTCGGATCATTCTGCAGTTTTTCATATTGTCCATTGACAGGTCGTCTTCCACTTTCATCTTTTCTAAAAATGTTTATCATTCTTTCGGAAAGATCATTGGCAATTTCCATTAAGTTCTTCTTTTGCCCTGAACCGGTTGGATGTTCAATTTGAAAATCATCTCCGTAATAATGATAGAAGCGCTGAAGGGATTCAATCAATAAATAATTTACAGGAAACCAAATTGGACCGCGCCAATTCGAGTTGCCGCCAAACATGGACGAATCACTTTCACCGGGCGTGTACTTTACGCTAAACTCTTTGTTGTTCGCATAAAATCTAAACGGATGCTCACCGTATACTTTCGACAATGCCCTGATTCCGTACGCTGATAAAAACTCAGATTCGTTCAGCATGCGTTTCAATATACTTTTCATTCGATGACCTCGTAGCAAGGATAGCAAATGTCTTTGCTTTTTTCCTTTATCTCCCCAACGGGAAATGAGTTTGGCGAGATCAGGTCTGTTTTGCAAGAACCATTCAAGACGTTTCGTGAACTCAGGCATCGAGTTGAAAAGTTCTTCGTCTAAAACTTCTACCGCGAACAATGGAATCAATCCAACCATTGATCGGATTTTCATAGGTGTACGTTTATCATCCGGAGTGTGTAGTACATCGTAGAAAAATTCATCCTCTTCATCCCACAGATCAAGACCTTCATTGGTAATGGCACTTGCGATGTAAAGAAAGTGTTCAAAGAATTTTGTTGCTAAACTTTGATAGGTTGGATTTTCTTTCGCCAGTTCAAGCGCCATGCGCATCATGTTCAGTGTAAACATTGCCATCCAACTTGTTCCGTCAGATTGTTCAATGTATCCACCGGTAGGAAGTTGTGTACTGCGATCGAAAACGCCAATGTTATCCATTCCTAAGAAGCCACCTTGAAAAATATTACTACCCGTGTGATCCTTTTTATTTACCCACCATGTGAAGTTCAACAAGAGTTTGTGAAATACTTCTTCTAAAAATTTACGGTCACCTTTTCCGCCTTGGAGTTTCTGGTCAATTTTGTACACGCGCCACGTGGCCCATCCATGCACAGGAGGGTTAACATCACTGAAGGTCCATTCGTATGCCGGCAACTGTCCGTTGGGATGCATGTACCATTCTTTTGTGAGAAGAAGCAATTGATGTTTTGCAAATTCAGGATCGACCATTGCAATTGGAATGGTATGAAAAGCTAAATCCCATGCAGCATACCAGGGATACTCCCAGGTATCGGGCATGGAAATAATATCGGCATTATTGAGATGCGTCCAATCTTTGTTTCGTCCACTTTTTCTTTCTGATGGCGGAGCGGGTAATGCAGGATCTCCCTTTAACCATTTGGCAACATCATAATAATAGAACTGTTTGCTCCACATCATTCCGGCAATGGCCTGACGCTGAATGTTCTTCTTGTCTTCATCTTTGATTTGATTTTGAAGATCATGAAAGAACTCATCTGCTTCCTTTAGTCGTTGATCGAATACAATATTAAAATCCTTGAATGGTTCGGTCGAGAATTTTGGAGTTAATCGCAGCTGAATGATTTGAGATTTGCCAGCTGGGATTTTTAATTCGTAGTTGAGAGAGGCCTTGGTTCCTTTGTGTATCTTATTAATGGCAAGCTTGTTTCCGGATATTAAATAGTCGTTTACACCATCTTTGAATGTTCCTTCTTTTGGAGAATTGTAAAGTCGGTTGGTATTGGTTTCATTTTCGCAGAACAGAACTTCCGGCTTACCATCGAAGAATAGAAAGCAATCTCCAAGCACATCATTATTAATGCAGATAGCATTATCCTCATCTAAATATAGTTCTGGTTTGTAAGAGTCGTATCCCCAGGCCCACGTATTACGAAACCATAGAGTAGGCAATACATTTAACAAAGCAGATTCATTTCCACGATTTTCAATCGTAATCCTCATCAGGATATCTTCTTCATCTGCTTTTGCATATTCAATGAATACATCAAAATATTTATTCTCATTAAAGATGCCGGTGTCGATTAATTCAAACTCCGGATCGAGTTTGCCTCTTCGTTTATTTTCTTCTACTAACCATTGGTAAGGGAATTCGTTTTGAGGATACTTGTACAGCATCTTCATATAGGAATGTGTCGGTGTGCTGTCGATGTAGTAGTATTGATCTTTGCAATCTTCAGCATGATTACCCTCGTTTCCTGCAAGACCAAAAATTCTTTCTTTAATAATGGGATCTTTCTTATTCCATAATCCGACAGACAGACACAACAGTTGCTTATCATCACTAATCCCTCCAATACCTTCTTCACCCCAACGATACGCTTTGCTGCGAGCGGCATCATGCGATACAAAATTCCATGCATCTCCTTTCGCACTGTAATCTTCACGCACGGTTCCCCATTGACGTTCGGTTAAATATGGACCAAACTTACGCCAGTTTTTTTTCTGATCACGATCTTCTATGAGACGTTGTTTTTCTGCAGTCATAAATTAATTTGAAAATTTGCCAATGTGTAAATTTGAAAATGACTATTGTATTGGTTTACAGTTGTTTTGAATATTGAAGTTTGAAAGCAATGCATCAGCATTTTCAAATTTTCAAATCAGATCATTTTCAAATTAGCCATTGTCTTCAAAACCTGGATACAATAACATACCCCCATCGACAAATAATGTGATGCCGTTTACATATTCTGAATCATCGGAAGCAAGCCACACCGCTGCACCACCAATATCTTCAGCTTCACCAATGCGTTTGGCAGGAATGAGTTTTAGCAATTGATTGTATGCTTCAGGTGTTTGCCAGGCAGCATGATTAATCGGTGTACGAATGGCGCCCGGCCCTATACTGTTGACGCGAATTTTTAACGGAGCATATTCTTGTGCAATGCTTTTCATCAACATCATTACTCCACCTTTCGAAGCAGAATAGTTTGCATGACCCGCCCACGGAATAACTTCGTGAACCGAACTCATGCATATAATTTTTCCGGCAGACTTGGATCGTTCTGGCACAATACCTCTGCGCATAAATTCTTTTATCGCTTCACGCGAACAGAGGAATTGACCGGTTAGGTTAATGCTGATAACATGATTCCATTCTTCCAATGTCATGTCATGGAACCTGGCATCTTTCTGCAAGCCTGCGTTGTTTACTAAAATATCAACCGTACCATAGTGTTTGATGGTTTGTTGAAACATGGCGATTACTTCCACTTCATTACTGACGTCCGCTTTAATCACTATACCTTCGCCACCTTTCGCTTTGATTTCATTCATTACGGTTTCAGCTTTCTCCGGACTACTGGAGTAATTAACAATCACCGTGGCACCTTCTTCTGCTAATGTCTTGGCGACTCCGGCACCAATACCTGAACTGGCACCTGTAACAATTGCTACCTGGCCTTGCAATTTTTTTGTTTTGATAGTCATGCTACATTCTTATGTTCGTTCGAAATTGATTCTAGGGCAAACTAATTAGTTGTTGATCTTATTAAAGGTCGTGATTAACTTGCTAATGTGAGTGCTGAAAACTCAATTTACTTTCATTTATTGATTTGTTTTCAGATACTTAAGTTTGACAATATTACCGTAACCGTTTGTCTTGCGTAAACAGAAAAGATTAGCCATTAAATGAAACCTTTGGTCAATAAAAAATATTGCCTGGAAAAGTTTGATGCCAAGGGTGGCTGGACCTTCGCGCGAATTTCCGAGATTTTACATGATAAAAACTCGCACTTCGGCTGGGTGAAAGTAAGAGGCACCATTGATGGGTATGAAATCCGGAAATATCATTTAATGCCCATGGGCAATGGTCATTTGATGCTACCAGTAAAAGCTGAAATCAGAAAGAAGATAAAAAAGGATGTTGGTGATTTGGTTCAGATCATTCTCTATCCGGATAATGAACCGTTAGAAGTGCCGGAAGAAATGCTCTTGTGTTTGCAGGATGATCCAGAGGCGTTGAAGTTTTTCAATTCGCTTTCAGAGAGTGAACGGAAGTTTTACATTGAATGGGTTTATTCAGCAAAGAAAGAGGAAACAAAAATTGATCGGTTGGCGAAAACCATTAACCGTCTTTCTAAAAATTTAAAGCTTTACGAAAAGGCAGATGACTAATTTCTTAGTCTTGCACACGAAATTGACTTGTAAGAAATTCTAATCCCACATATTTCAATAAATACAAAATATCATGATATACATAACTCAACTTATTTACATAAAGGCAGGAGAAGAAAATACATTTCATCGCTTTGAAGAAGTCACTATCCCCATCATTCTGAAATACAATGGCAAATTGTTATTGAGAGTGCGACCTGATGTGAATGAAATAATAGAGGCCAATGCCGAAGTTCCTTATGAGATACACCTGGTTGCATTTGAAACGGAAAATGATTTTGAAAACTTTAAACTTGACAAAGAAAGATTGCAATTTCTGCACCTAAAGGAACAGTCAATAAAATCCAGTTTGATGATTAAAGGAGTTGCACTTTAAGGACTGCACGTGTTTATTGTTTGTAATATGATTGAGAAAATTTGAATCATTTCTAAAAAGGAATATGAAGAACGTTTTGATAAAAGGCCTGCATCTGTGGCAGTTTGATAGTTTAGTACATGAGCCTTCGATAAAGCATTTTGTTACGGACCGAAAATCAAATCAACAGGAGAAGGAATTTACGTTGAGCTATTCAAGTGTGCCCGATAGAAATGAGGTGCTTCGAAACAGAGTTTTATTAGCCGAAGCAATGAGCATACCGGAGTCGAGCTTGTGTTTTCCTTCTCAGGTGCATAAACAAAAAATTGTAAACGTTACACATCACACTTCAAAAGAAGAAGTGCTTGAAACCGATGCATTGATTTCAAATACAAAAGGTATTTGCATTGCCGTGATGTCTGCCGATTGTGTTCCAATACTTTTATATGATGTAAAGAACAAAGCTGTTGGTGCTGTTCATTCAGGATGGAGAGGAACAGTGGCTAAGATTCTGGATAAAACTTTACAGGAAATGAATTTGCAATTCAACACAAAAGGTGAAGACGTGATTGCCTGCATTGGACCTTCTGTTTGTCAGGACTCGTATGAAGTAGGAGAAGAAGTGATTGAAGAAATTAAAAACGCGTTTGGAGAGAAAAATGACCTTATGATTCCTCAAGCAAATAACAAAGCCAAGCTTGATCTCTGGAGCGCTAACAAACTTCAATTGCTTGAATTTGGTGTTGATGCTTCGCGCATAGAAGTTTCTGATTTATGTTCGGTAAAAAATAACAATCATTTTTTCTCTGCCCGAAAAGGTGATACCGGCAGATTTGCTGCCGGTATCATGCTAAGCTAGAGATTGATCAATATTATTCCGATCGCAGGATTTTAGCCGGGTTAATATTCGCACCACGAAGTATTTGTAAACTCACAGTGCCCAGCGCAATGATGATTAAGATAACTACCGGCACTACAAACAAATCCCATTGCAATCCAATTCTGAATGCGAAGTTCCCAAGCCACGTGTCGAGACCATACCACGTTAATGGTAAGGCAATAACACTTGCTATTAATACAAGTTTAAGGAATTGCCACGAAAGCAAGGAAAGTATACTGCCAACAGAAGCTCCCAATACTTTTCGGATTCCAATCTCTTTTAGTTTTTGAGTTGTGGTAAAAGACGCGAGTCCCCATAATCCCAGACAAGCGATGACAATGGCGAGTATGGCGAACAAACTAAAGATCTTTGCGAATTGCTGGTCGTCTTTATATTGACGATTGAAAAAATCATCAAGAAAATAATAATCGAATGGATTTCCTGGAAATACTTCTTTGTATTGGCTTTCGATTTTCTTAATCGTTTCAGTCATGTTTGTACTACTGATGTGAATCGAATAACTCCTTCCGGAAATGGTATCGGCTTTAAAAAGAAAAGGTGTATGTTCTGTTTTTAAAGAATTCCAATGATAATTTTTAAGCACACCAAGAATAGCAGTGGTATCATCTCCTAAGAGAATTCTCTCCTTCAATGCATTTTCTGCATCACCTAATCCGAATGCAATAAGCGCAGCTTCATTTATTAGTACCGATTCCATATCTGATTTAATTTCCGGATTAAACGTTCTTCCGGAGAGCACCGTGATACCATACGTCTCAATAAAATCAGGATCAATCCAAACGACACTTCCGGTTTTACTTTCTGATTGTTCAGAACCGTCCCTGCGCATTCCGGTTCCCCAATTGTATCCGCCACCGGGTATTGCTCCAGAGGTAGCAACATTTAATACACCTGGAATTTGTTTAAGCTCATGCTTCAAAGAAATAAGCCTGGCTCTGCCAGTTCCTGGCTCGACTATGCTCGGTCCATTAACGATGAGCATTTGTTCCATTGTTAATCCTTTGTCCTGATTGCGCATGTAAGTCATTTGTCTGTAGATGGCAAATGTTCCGGCAATGAGAATCAGCGATGAAGCAAACTGAAATACAACCAATACTTTTCGAAGCGAAAATCCTCCGCTCATTTTTTCGGATTTCCCTTTCAATACTTCTGTTGGATTGAAGGAAGACAACACGAGTGCAGGATAAATGCCGGAGATGATTGATCCAATCAAAAACAGTCCAGCGAGAATCATCCAGAAACGAGGATCACTAAAGTCAAATGAAAAATCTTTGCCAACAATGTCTCCAAGAACAGGCAATAATGTAATGGAGATCAAAACAGCGATGACAACACCTATGAAGTTTACCAAAATTGATTCGCAAACAAATTGCGAAATGAGTTGGCTTCGCAATGCGCCAATCGATTTTTTAATACCCACTTCACGGGCACGTTCCATTGCTCGCGCTGTAGAGAGATTGATGTAGTTAACCCAGGCAATGGCTAAAATAAAAATGGCAATTACAAGGAAGAAATAGATTGTATTGGTATTAATGGTTGGACTTGATTCGTTCGTATACCCCGGACTTAAATGAATATTCTCAAGGCGCTGAAAGTTAATTACATTTTTGCTGTTTGATTCTGCCAGATCTTTGCCTTGATACTTGTCAACAAAAGCAGGCATTTTAGCCTCTACTGTTTTTGCATCAGTGTGCGGATTTAATTCAACGTAGGTTATAAAATTATACCAGCCCCATCCGTTGTCGTTGGTATATTGTCCGTTGGTTAGAAGTTTGTGGATAGGAATGAGAAAATCAAAATTGAGATGTGAATTTTCAGGAACATTCTCAATCACAGCAGTTACCTGGTAATCTCCATCAGACCATCCACCCGATACCTTCATTATTTTTCCTATCGGATCTTCATCTTTATCAAAGTATCGTTCGGCTGTTCTTTTTGTAATGACAATTGACTCTGGATTGTCCAATGCCGTACTTAAATCACCCTTAATCGATGTGTAGGTAAAAACATCGAGGAAAGTAGAATCTACAAACTGAATGTTGTCTTCATGAAAAGTGGACGGATCGGCTTTTGGTTTTTTATAACTCACCACAGATCCTCCATACATAGGATGAGTTCGAACGTATGTTTTTATTTCCGGGATATCGGTCAACATAGAAGGACCATGAGCATAACCCGTGAGCGGACTCGTGCCACGCAGCTCACCGTTACGATAACTCGTTGTTGTTACTCTGTAAATATTGGCAGTATTCTTATGGTAGCTGTCATAGCTCGTTTCAAAATCAACATATTTTAAAATGACAAGACAAACAGCCACACCAATGGCCAGTCCGAAAATGTTGATGAAGGAATACAATTTTCTTTTCAGCAGATTGCGAATGGCGAGGGTGAGAAAATTTTTGAACATAGTGTTGCGATTAAAAGAATTGACTTGGTTAGGATGATGAATGAAAAAGTTAAGTTGTAGATGCTGCCACTTTATTTCACGACCCGGCATTACTCTTCGTACTGAAAGCAAATACAACTTTGTTAGTACTCCATAAACGCGTGATGGTTACAAGAATAATTTCACAGTTCCGAAACCGGACAGTTTAAATATTTCAGATAGGGAGAGCTACTGTCAAAGACATGAGGCGCATACAGACACAATGATCTCTTGAAATTAAGGTATCGAAAAATGCCCGTTTGACAAAGTGATTTATACGATCAAAAACTTTTTAAGTTTCTTACGTAAAGAGATTGCGTCTATTGGCTTTTTAATGAATTCGTTAACGCCTTGTTTGAGGGCGAGAGCAATCAACTCTTCTTCCGTGTCGGATGAGATCATGATGATCGGTGTATTCTTTTTCTGATCTGCACGTACCAGTTTTAATACTTCATCGCCATTGTGGTGCGGCATGTGAATGTCAGTAATGATGAGATCAAATGTATTTTCGCGTAACTGTTCAAGGGCTTTTGTGCCATCTTTAACCGAAGTGACCAGAATAGGATAACCTTCAAGAGCAGTTTCAATTACTTTCAGCACAACAAGATCATCTTCACATACCAATATTCTCATAATTCATTTTTTATAAAATACGGCATATTAGGGTAATGTTCAAAGCCTAAGGCAACGATAACTCTGTCTTTAGTGCACCCTGAAATATTTTTCAATGATAATGCGATCGATGCCCGTTCCTTCTATTTTTTCCCTTCCACTTTGAATCAGTGTATCATTTTGAATGGCAACCGTGAATACAAAACTATGTCCTTCCCATTCTCTGGAATTACAATAGTCAAGCTGTTCGGTGTATTGATTGTTTTTTAAACTATACGATCCTCCCCCGGCAACAAACGTAGCGGTTGAATCTTTTCCTTTATTCAAATCGTGTCGTAGAAAACTGAAATGAGAATCGTTTAAAATCTTAATCATCTTTTGATCCTTACTTGCGGGCGTAAAGATCGTATCTGAATTTTCAATTTTTGTTTCCGAAATTAATTCCCACGTTCCTTGAATTGGAAGGTTGGATGAAATTGAGTCTTTATTTCCCGGTTTTTCATTACAGGACAGGACAATAGAGGCTGTTAAGATGAAGGCAATTTTAAGTTTCATATCAAAAAAGTGTGGTATGGGAGTAAAGGTATACTTATTCAGTAATTGTATAAAAATCGTTTCGCGTAGTTGTTGCTCCTTCTAGCGTAGGGTTTTCTTTTTCTATGTCCGTAAAACTGCGCATGGGAAACAATTCCCAGGAAAATTCAAATCAACAATAACCTTAATTTAAAATGAAAAAAGTAGTAGGCATCGTTCTGGTAAGTGTTTTCATCGGTTTCTCCGGTTACGGTCAAACCTTAATTCCAAAAGTAGGTGTAACATTCTCTTCTTTGCAGGCGGATGAGTTTGTAGCCCAGATGAGCAATAAATTCAAAGGCCAGACTGGCTACAGCTTAGGCGTTGGCTATAATATTCCAATTAAATTAAATGGCAACGGATTGTTTTCGCTTCAACCCGAAATATCGTATGTAGAAAAGGGGTTCAAGGTTGATGCCGTGGGTGAATTTTACTTTAACGAAGCCTATTATACTATTAACTCCCATCAGGAATATTCAATCCGCTACCTTGAATTTCCAATATTGGCGAAATACGAAATCGGACCAGACAACTTCCGATTCTCGTTTAGTGTTGGACCCTCCGTTGCATTTGGTTTAGGTGGACGTTATAAATCGGTGGCAACACAAACCGATGATGTAGAAACAACAGAGTTTATTAATACGAAGGGTGATATTAAATTCTTTCAATCGGAAGATCCAAATGAAGCAAGCTTTGATCACAACATTGATTTTGGATTGCAAGTAGGAGCCGGAGTTTCACTTTACAATCGCATTGCAGTGGATGTTCGTTACGGTAATAGCTTTACGAATGTGAACGAGTATAATGAGTCAAAGAACAGGGTATTACAATTTACTGTTGGCATACCGATCATATTAAAATAAAACCAACTGCTTGAACCGTGTACTAAACTACAAAGGGATACATAAGAAAAAGCCCTTCCAGATATCAATACCTGGAAGGGCTTTAATTTTAGAGATTACTCCTTAGTGGCGCTTGCGCGAAGAGCCTCCCTTACTTTGCCCTGTGCTACGCGAAGGTTGACTGCTTCTCTGATCGAAAGAGCTCTTGCGTAACTGCTGCTCTCTTTGAGGTTGCACACTTGAGCGCTGTTGACTATTCGGTTTTGTCACCGTACGATCTTGTTGAAAGCTTTGTCTATTATTGGTTTGTTGCCTTTCAAAAGACTGTTGCGGTTTTACATATTTCCGCTGCTGATTATTCCGATTGAAGTCCTGCACATTTTGTTGAGCCTGACGATTTTCATTTTGCCCTTGAGTTTGTTGTGATCGTTGCTGATGATTGGAACGCTGCTGATCCTGACTAGCATCATCAAATGATCGATTGTGCGTTTCATTTTTAGTTTGCAAATCAAGTTGCTGATTTCTGTTTCCATTTTCATTTCTGCTTCGATCACCTCTCACTACCTGTGAAGGTGCAGATTGTGTTCTGCCATCTTGAGCATTATCAATACGGGGTTTATAAAAGCTTACAGAACCACGATCGATCTCTGATCTGCCCGGACGATTTCTGTCATTAACAGTATAAACCTGTACACGTTCACGGTTGGTTCGTTCAATCTCCGTTCGTGATGGACCGGTAAAGAAATCACCTCTTCTTCCATTGCGATGATTGTGCGTAACAATAGTGGTGTTATTGATAATGTTAATCACCTGAGGTCTCGCAACACAATGATGATGCACCGTGCGATAGGTAAT
Source organism: Chryseolinea sp. (assembly GCA_031412655.1). GTDB lineage: Bacteria > Bacteroidota > Bacteroidia > Cytophagales > Cyclobacteriaceae > Chryseolinea. The sequence continues at coordinate 70,962 of JANODK010000269.1, read as the reverse complement.
GTATCGATAAGGAACAAAATTCCAGTAATGATGTGGTATGTTGTTATAATAATTGAACGACACATTAATACTAAGACCAGGCATTAAAGGAGCCCATCCATAATATCCGCCACCACTTCTCCAGGCTACCCATGCCGGAGCCCATTCTGTATCTGGTATCCACATCCATCCTTGGAAGTCATCATAGAACCATCGGCCATAATGAAATGGTGCCCATCCCCACGCATAGTCAGACATCCACGTATTTCCATATTCCGTGTTGATCCAATAACCGTTGGTAGCATATGGAGTAAAATCCGAACCTACATTGGGTCTCCATACATATCCATAGTTACCGTACTCCATCCAATTTCCATAAGGCTGAAGTTCATCGTAAAAAACCTGCAACGAAACACTTCCCTGTGCTTTACTGGTGTTGATGCTAAGCACGCTCACCATGATGAAAGCCAGAATCATTCCTCTACACAATGCCTTTTTCATAGCTGTATTGTTTTAATCTATCATATATAGACTAAAAATGATGCCACATTCTATGCGAAGTTGTAAAGGAAAATGGATCAGAGAGTTATGAAACTTCAAGGCACTGGCATTATAGGGTTAAGATACCTTAACTATGAAAAAAATATATTTAGCTCAACATTTCCAAGTCTTGTCGTAAAGAGTGCAATTCGTTTACTGCAATAGCATACGCATATTGAATTATACTATTGTAGTGAAGCCGTTAGCTCTCGAAATATTGATTACTAGATTATAATGGTATAGGGATTAGGTTCATTTGAGATGATCATCTCATTTGGTGCAATCACCCAATCGTTGAAACACCAATTCAGTTTAGCGTTAAGTATAGAATGTATTCACCCTGTGATACTATTTAAACCTTCTTCTGACGCAGAATACCCGCCTGACAAAAATATTTTGTACAAGTGCTTTTTATCTGCATTTTCGTGTCAAACTATAATTGAATGATAACTGCTCTTTGGATTACGCTGGTAGTGCTTGGCTTGTGGATCGCCTTTTTACTCATCAAAGATTATATTAAATACAAGAATAACCTGGAAGACAATTCATGGGCAAAGACCGGAGCCATTGGGTTTATTGGTAACTTTTTCGATACGTTGGGCATTGGATCTTTCTCTCTTGAAACAGCGATGTTTAAATTCTTCAAACAATCTGAAGACCGACTTATTCCGGGAACACTCAATGTAGCGAACGCTATTCCGACAATTGCACAAGCCATTATTTTTATTCAGATCGTAAAGGTAGAACCGTTAACACTGGTGTTGATGATCGCTGCATCTGGTGCAGGAGCATTGCTGGGTGCAGGCGTTGTGGCGAGGTTACCCGAAAATGGTATTCGAATAACGATGGGTATAGGACTTTTCGTAGCAGCATGTTTCATGGTGTCAACTAATATGAATTGGATTCAGGGCGGTGGAGAAGCACTTGGTCTCGAGGGTAAAACGCTTGCCTTTGCAGTGGCTGTAAACTTTGTTTTGGGTGCTCTTATGACCGCAGGTATTGGACTCTACGCTCCCTGTATGGCATTGGTGTTTGCACTTGGTATGTCACCACAAGTAGCGTTTCCCATTATGATGGGATCATGTGCCTTTCTAATGCCGGTAGCTTCTTTGAAATTTATTAAAGAAGGTGTCTATAACAAGCGTGCTTCCTTTATCATTTCGATTACAGGAACCGTTGCAGTTCTCATTGCAGCTTACCTCGTAAAATCATTGCCGATGGAAGTTTTGAGATGGGTGGTTATTGTGGTGATATTGTATACTTCAGTGGTTATGCTTAGGGCTGCGATTAAGAAGAGAGCAAGTTAATCTTGATGATATACAGATGTTTTGGCAAGTTTTTTTATACAGTTTTCTTATGACAAGAATATTTTTAATAGTAATTCTCTCTACAATTTGGAGCTACGGACAATTCCGACCAAATTCAATTGGTGTTGTCTATTTGACTAAAGAGACAACTGATACATATCAATTGACAATTGCATTACCAGTTCAAGCTCTTGAGAAATCTGATTTGAATTCATTTTGGGCAAATCAAACAAACAACAGTGTAGATTTCCATGGAGAGATTACCTTCTTTGACAAGAGTGGCGAATTATTGACTATTGGACAAAAAGCAAATTTTAAAGTAGAGCTTTGGTGTGAGAATGACGGAGGATCACAGTACAGACCAATCTGGACGACTTCAATTGAGAAGAAGAAATTTAAAAGAAAGATTAAGAGAGTAAACGAAATTCAAAACATCGCATGCTTTGTAATTATTAACAAGACAACTTTAAAGGCAGAACAACCAGACTACAAGGTTTCAAGTGATATAAAGCTTGAAGGTGATTATAATAATGATGGACTATCTGATTGTTTTCTATGGACCTATTATGATGAAGCGGAGAATTGCAGCGGACAACCAGTAAACCATCTCGGAATAAATTTGCAGATAGGGAAAAAGTACTTTGGACTAAGATGTTGTGGTCCGTAAAAAAACTAGCCGCCATGCATAAGCAGTAACGTATCAATCAAAATATTTCTCAAGGTACTGTTTCATAAATGCCGCACTATCCGTAATACTCTGCATTGGGTCTTTAGCGAAATTACCTCCTTGTTCAAGAAAATAATCTTCAAGTCCGGCAAGTTTAGCATCCGGAAGAATGGGTTTGTAGTCGATGCTGCCATTGCCGAGTTCAGTGTAATCCCTCGTTTTCTTATCCATGTCTTTTATATGCCACATCACAAATCGTCCGGGTTGTTTGCTGAATAATTCGTGCGGACTCAACTTTGAAGAATGGATATACCAATATATATCCAGTTGAAGTTTAACTAGGGTTGGATCGGTTTCATTCATGATAACATCATAACCGATCTTTCCATTCTGATCAATGAATTCAAAATCGTGGTTGTGATACGCAAGCGATACATTAGTATTCTTCAGGCGTTCACCAATTAAATTTAACTTTTCTGCAACGAGTTTGAACTTTTCGATCGTGCGTGACTGCGGATCAAGCCAGGGCCAGGTAATGTATTTTTGATGAAGGGCATGAGCGCCTTCAATGCTTTGATCAACATAGCGCTTCAGATCATCGTCCGGCTTTGTTAAGAAACCAGTGAAATCATAATGCCCGCTGGTCGTTGTTAAATTCAAATCGGTTAATAGCTTTTGAAATTCATTTGCCTCGAAGCCATAGTATTTTTTTTGAGTGGCATCAAATCCATACGTTTCAAGATTTTCATAACCCAATGCAGCAACTTTTTTTAGCGTTCCTCTTACATCTTTCGACAAAGGCTCTCGAATGGAAAAAAGTTGCAAGCCCATTTTATATTTTGACTTCGGTCGAAAGGAGGTAAGGCCCAGCAATGCGGCTGATGCTAACACCCCAGTTTGTTTAATAAAGGTTCTGCGATCTGTTGAATTGCTCTGTCCTTCTTTGCTTGGTGTCATATTGAAATAGTGTTGGTGGAATTAATTTTTATTTACATCACGTGCTACATCAACATAAGTCACACGGTCGTTTCAATCGTATGCTAGTGAGATCAAGGCAATGTAAAAATTTATAGTCATATGTTGTTACCGATAACCTTTGAGTTTTACCGTTCACGATGAGTAAATTCTCTTTTGATTTTTAAAGCATGTTGGCCCTCCTATTTTATTGTATCAATACCTTGAATGAGTGAATACGGTTTGTACCGCTTGAAAAACGAAATGTGCCGAAGCAAAGAATACATTTTGCATGAATATGTATTCCTTTTATATTTAAGAGTCAATTAGCCATAATTAAACCTATATGAATCAGGACGACAGTCCCTCCTCTGAAATTCAATACGAAACTGCTACCTCACAGCAAATATTAAAAGCCATTTTTGATAGCACCAAAACTTCCATTTTTTTGGTTGCTGCTGATTATCGCATTCTGTTCTTCAACAAATTTGCTAGTGACCGTTGCAAGGTTTTGTATGGAAGAAGCATGTTCATCGGGGACGACTTGCTGCTCTATCGGCAGGATGGAGATGAAGTCACTGCCGAAATTTTTAAGGAAGATTTCCAAAACGCTTTCTTACCAAAAGTCCAGTAGCACGCGAGCGCGAGATGAGCCATCCTCAATTAAACTATTGGGTGCGTATGGAATACACTCCTGTTTTTGATGATCAAAAATTAATTGGTGTCTTGCTTCATGTGCTGAACATTACCGAGCGCAAGAAATTTCAACTTCAGAATGAGCACCAACGCAAGCAACTTGTGGATATCGCGTGGTCGCAATCACACGAAACACGACAGCCTGTTTCAACTATGCTGGGTCTGATTAATATTCTGGATAAACAATCGCTTACTTCGGATAATCAGCACATCGTTAAGCTGATGCAAGAGACCGCATTGAAACTGGATAAGGTTATTCAGAAGGCCGTGAAATTGGCAAATAAGATCAGCGACACAAATCATACTTCCTAATTGAAATAGCGAGCCCATCGTTTGCCCCGTCTGGTATTTGTCCAGCGGGGCTTTTTTTATTTAACGGATTAAAGCTTGGCGGATGAAATCTGATTCTTTGTTCAGGAAAATCCCTCTAATCAGCAAAAAAAAGGCATTCAAAACTAAATCCCTTAGAATGCATTCACTAATATAATTAGTTTGTTAGGTTTGTTGTCACTAACAATATTAGTTTATGAAAACAATTAAAACGGCCAACGGTGTAAAGAAAATTGAGGATTGGAACATGCATTTGGTACCGCTTCAGCTTCGAACAATTTTGCAGGAGCATCGCGCCACGTTGATTGATAAACTTCTCCAGGGTGGATTGAGTGCCTACATTGATTATACCTTTTCCATGAAGGCTGCTCCTAAATTAATGGAGCAAATAAAAGATTCACTTAGCCTATTGAAACATGATGGCATTGATAGTATTGTATATGCTCCAATGTTTGATGCTGTTCTGAAGAATGAGTTCACAGCCTTGGACAATACTTTATTTTACAGCGAGATAAATCAGGTGATCAAGGCAACGCTTTTTCAACCCCAGCTTTTTCCGGAAACACAACATACTTTTTTTCAGTAACAACCTGTTTAATGTATAACGACACAAGACATGGATTTAATCCATAAAATAATCACCTCATGGAACAGTCAACGAGAAGCCGGTTAGTACATGGCACGTTGCCACGCGATGTAGAAGATGAACTCTCGTCACTTCACATTGAAAAAGTGTGGGAGCTGCTGGAAGAAAAATTCTGCTTTAAAGTGAAGGTGTGGAAAAAAGAATTCAATGACTTTCAAAAGCAAATGCCTTCGGTTGAATATCGGGAAGCATTTGTTCAGTTTGGTCACGAACAGATTAATCCTATATTGAACCTGATTTTAAGACGAAAGGAATATCACCCTACCTGGCGAAACATCTTAACGTATATTGTAAAAAAACACTGAACATTGAATTGATTTTTTTAACTTAACTCGATATGAACGAAGACGCTAACATTTTTTCAACTACCCAAGACGAAACCATCAACATCGTATCCGTAATTCGAAAATTACGCAACGATCTGATCAAGGATTTCCTGGACGAACGCACTTTAATTGCTTACCTCTCTGAACAATATAAGATCATGGAGCTGTCGGCAATAAAAGTAGAATTTATAAAAGCAGAATTAAAGCGACAGCTTCTTATTCCCGTTGATCTGGAGTGGTATAAACCGATTGTGGATGATTTCAATGCCACCGGAAGTGCAGCGTTATCGGAAGGAAATGAGAAATTGTTTTATAAGGAAATTGAAGGATTGTTGAAGAAGTATATTTATGGATAGTGATTTACGTCTCTTCATTAATTCAATGTAAGATCTTTTTAAGGAAGCGAGGGATACAAATACGCCATCATCACTTCATCAACAAATTTGTTTTCACTTTTAAGATGGGTGTACTTTTGTAGTACACCTTCTTTTTTGAAACCACATTTTTCATAAAGAGCAATGGCTTTGGTATTAGTTAATGCTGTACTCAACTCAATTCGAACTAAATCTTTTGATTTGCCAAGCTCAATAATTTCTTTCATCATTGATACACCATACCCTTTTCCGCTTTGTGCAGGATCAATGGCAAAGCCACCTAAATAGGCCATGTGCGAATTCCGATGTTTAAGATGAATGAATTTAAACATGCCCGCAGGTTTATTTTCCATTTCGAAAACATAAAGAAGATTATCGGCAAGAAGTTCGTTATAGATTGGTGTAAAGGAAGAAAGATCCATTCTTTCATACAGCAGGAAGGGATTGACATCCGGATGCATGTATAAGGTGTAAAAAAAATCGAAGTCTTTTGGTGTTGCTAATCGTATCATAATGAACATCTGTTTTTCAAAGGTATTCAGTTGATGAACGCAAGCCAAATGGAACGGTTACTAAAATTGCAACTCACTTTTTTTAATGATTCATTTTCAGATTTTTATGGAATCCACCAACCTTTTGCATCTTCGTGTTATACTTAATTTAATTCGTTATGAAAGTATCTCTTATTTCTATTTTTATCCTTTTTAGCAGCCTGCAGGTTTCAGCGCAAATTGGTGATGACTTTAAATTACCTAAAACCTGGACAAAAGATTTTATCATTTCTTTATCGTACAGTGGTAGTATGGATGGTAGCAATACAAAACTCACCTTTACCCACGACTCCTGTACCTACATTCGGAATTCAGTAATGAACCCATCGAAAAGTAATGTTTATTTACTCACGGAATCAGATCGTGTTGCTATATTAAAAAAGCTACAGGAATTAAAAGTTGATACGACACACTCTGAAGCCAACATCGACCCCGTTAATGATGGATGGTCGATTTTAATGTGTTTTGGATTTCATTGTATTGATGGAGGAACTTCTGCCCGGATGAGTGATCATGACAAAGATGTATTTTCAACAGCCTACGGATATCTGGAAGAATTCGCTGTGAGAAAGGATAAGCATTAAACTTCGGATTAATATTTTCAAAGGAGTTAATCATCGATACCTCAAGCTTCTAATAAAATTTATTTTTTGGGAATTAATGATTACATCAAACGGATAAGCGTTTAGGGGTGCCACTGCTTTAAGCGATGACACCACTACTAAATTAAAATTTCACAGGAATCTTAATCAATGTATTTTCCCAGGCAAGCATCATGTGGCTGTACCTTTACCGCCATCAAAAACAATCGTAAACGCTTCCACTTCAGCTTCAGGTTTATCGACCGGAACTTTGAAGCGTACTACATCTTTAGTTTAACTTAAAAACCGACCTTCTTTGAAGGTGGTAATGTTCTAATGCTTTGCCTTCACAATTTAAATTTTTATGTGAGTTGGATGAAGGCTGGTATCTGTGAAAAAGACCCTTTGGGTCTTGCATGTAAATCCACCTTCTTAGAGGGTGGTGGTTTAATTGCAAAAGACAGCACGCTTTGTAAATTTGGTGTTCAAGCCAATAGCACACTGTATATTTTTGGTGTAGAACCTTTCATGGAAGATCAATTTATTGATTGGAATTTTGTCTCTTCTAGAAAGGAACGCATTGAAGAAGCTAAGAAAAAATGGGCTGATCAGACGTTCGATAAAATAAAAGGAGACTAGATAGAATTTGTTCCGTACCCCATTCGAGTTAAGAAATAATAGCGTGAATAAAAAAGTGGAATGAAGTTTTACACCTTCATTCCATTTTTTATCTATTTCAATTCGATCTACGGAACTTAAGTTACTTCATATAGCTCGCCCTGATCGCTTTGAATTCTGATCCCTCTTTCCACTGAGGCCATGTGCTTTCCATTGAAAGACGTTTGCCAACCAGGAATAATAATTTCAGATCATCGATACTTCCCTCAAGTTGCCAGGTTGCGGCATCAAATTCATCCGAAGGTTGGTGATAATGTTTGGCGCGGTATTCATTTTCCAATTGCTCACCCTTTTCTTTTCCTCCTTCAACCAGGTCGATTCCGCTATGTGTATAGAGTGCAGGAATTCCAATCTTGGCAAAATGGAAATGATCGGAGCGGAAATAATATCCAGCTGAAGGTAATGGATCATTGGTAGTATATCGATTTACTTTTTCACACTCTTGCTTCAGATAATCTTCAAGATCAGATTGCCCGATGCCAATCAATGAAATATCCTTCACCTTACCTTTGATGTTTAGTCCGTCAATATTAATATTGGCGACAGTTTTTTCTTTTGGAAAGATGGGATGAGCGGCATAGTAGGCTGATCCCAAAAGACCTTGTTCTTCTGCGGTGACAAACAAAAAGATGACCGTTCTTTCTGGTTTTGTTTTCAAACTCATATAAACATTGGCCAGTTCCAACAATCCTGCTGTGCCGGTTCCGTTGTCCATGGCACCGTTGTAAATTGAATCACCTTTATTATCCGCCTTTCCAATACCGAGATGATCCCAGTGAGCAGAGTAAATAATGTATTCATCCGGATGCGTTGAACCTTTTATTTCGGCCACTACATTACTTGAGTTATTATAAACAGGATTTGCTTTTACTTTCGTTGAGGCCTTCAAGTTCATCGGCTCGGCACGAAAACCCTTCTTGTGTGCTGCTGATAATTTTTCAGCATAGTTAAAACCAGAAGCATCAAATAATTTTTTTAATGCTGGTAACGATATCCATCCTTCAATGGCACAAGATGTATTCACTGAATTTTTATCACCGAGATAAAGCTTCGAACTGTTCCAGCTGTTTTGCACAACACCAAACGGATAACTTGCCGGCACATCATCGTGAATTACGAGACAACCCTTAGCACCTTGCCGCGCAGCCTCTTCAAATTTGTACGTCCAGCGACCGTAGTACGTCATGGTATTGCCTTTGAAAAAAGTAGAGTCACCTATTCCGAATCCCGGATCGTTGACAAACACAACCACTACTTTTCCTTTTACATCGATGCCTTCATAATCATTCCAGTTATATTCCGGAGCCACAACTCCATATCCGGCAAAGACCAGTTCAGTATCTTCCAGTGAAGCACCTTCAGCATGTTGTGTCCAAAGCACATAGTCTTTGTATCCTTTTAAATTGAATTTTGATTTTGCACCTTTTATTGTCATCAAAGAATCAGCTACGCACGTCACGGATACGAGCGGAACATTCTGTCTGTAACTTGTATCATTGCCTGGTTCAATTCCAATCTTCTTCAGTTCACTCTCCAAAAAATTAACCGTTTTTGTTTCTCCTACTGTGAAGGGCTTACGACCCGTGAAATCATCTGACGACAAAGTTTTAATGTAACCTTCCAATCGACTTGCGCTGAAGGAGGAGAGTCCGTCACCGGCATCGGGAGTTTTAGATGAAGGACTGCATGCTATTATTAGCATGAAGGTGGAGAAGAATAGAATCAGTGATCTCATGATGTGCGTTGAATGTTTAGTTTGAAGACTTAAGGTAGTAAAAAATAGGATTGGTGAAGCAGCTCATGTCAACCAACTACTACAGAAGAATTCAACTTTATTTTCGTGCAGATCAGAGTGTATTTTAATTCATGCCTTCGTGGCATCACAGGTAATGCTCCTGTATTTTTTGCTTCTGCTAATATGTTGGTTTTTTCAGTATTTAGGAATAGCATTTGGAAGAATGTATAAAGGCTTAAAAAACAAAAGGCCTGATCATCGGGTCAGGCCTTTTTTTCATTCGAATTGGATGAATGGGATTATCGCACAGAAAGCGTTCCTTCAACGCCTTCTTGCATTGTTTTACCGATAACGGCAGATGCTAAAATCTTGACCATCGAAACAAGTTTTCCATCTTTGGTATCCCAATAAAAACCTTCTTCCGGTGTAACTTTAATAATGGTAATCCTGGGATCATCTTTTCCATCGAACCAGGCTTTGGTCATTTCAGTCCAATACTTGTCAATCTTTTCGCGATCGCGGGAAATGCTGGCCTTGCCATACACGGATAAAAATTCGTAGTTGGCAGGATTGCTGATGAATAATTGCACCCGTGAGTCATTTGCAATCTCCTGATTTTTGTCACTGTCGCTGGAACTTAAGAACCAGAAATTTCCCTGGTCGCATACTTCCTGTACGTGCATTGGTCGGGTTGTAAGCGGCACGTGTGTTAACCGTGTGGTGAAGAGACAGGTTGATTCATGATCAACCAGCTCCTTAAATTTATCGATAGCCTCTTCCTGCGTGAGGTTCTTGATCTGTGATGCATTATTTTCCATAATCAATTGGTTTTAGTACTGAATTCGTCAAATAACATTCCAATTGAAACAGTTGATTTTGTTTAGCATTACTCGCTATGAGATGCTCAAGGGCCACTTATCCCTCAACAAATCATCAAGACTTGCTCTACAGGTGTGGAGTTATTTACTCGATCATCGGAAATCGAATACATTTTCCGGCAGAGCCGGCAGATCAGATTGTATTTTAATTCGTGCATTCGTGGCAACTTTTCTTAAATCATTTTTTGATTGCATATTTTTATTCCTCTCCCTTACGCTAGAAAAGACTAAATGCTCTTGAACAATTAATTTGTTTGTTTATGAAGAACTTGAAAGTCATCGCCATCATACTAGTATTTCTTATTACTATACCTGCTACCAGTCTTCTGGCTCAACACCGAAAAGCCCCAAAGACAAGCTCGGGGCGGGCGGCCTATGGTTATCCAGCAGAATCTAAATCGAAGAAAAAACATAAGAAAAAGAGCAAGTCTTACCGGGCAAAGGCAAAATCGAAACAGCCACTTGATCGTGAGAAGAAAAATCCTTGGGCAGGTTGAAATAATCTTATTGTAGAATCTGTCTTTCATTTGGAATTTATCTCAGCACGCGGAATGACATTCTGGATCCGGAAAATCGATGTATGCTCTCAGCATGCTCTCATTACTCGCTCAGTCTTTGTTCAGTCTCAGCTCAATTTTCTACCTGCGAATTCAGAACAATTTCAAGGATTTTGAGAATGGAAAAAGAAAATGTGCTTCATTTTTTCACACGCACAAGGATTTTTAGGGATTGCGAACGATGAATTTTGAGCGAAAATGATCTTCTAAAAGTGCCGATTATAAATTTTGGAAATGGTCTTGAATCTGGATTTTAAAAATTACTCTTCATAAGACTGACACAAGCAATCACAGCAGAGGTAAGTATGATGAACAAGCGGAAGAGAATAAGCGCATTTAACTTCCGACTATGCGTCACGGAAGCAATGGTATAGGAGGATTTCATGGAGTGGTCTTTAATATATAAATCTATGTCGCTGGCAGCTCATGCATGACGAAAGCTTGACACGATCATTGCAGAAGTAGGATTTTTCGAATTCGAAGCGAAAATAATAGCGCGATACACTGGGCATTTTCATGACTAACCGATTATTTCCGTACTGCAACTGGATGATGATAAGTGAATTACAACTGATTTTTTTCCAGCGAGGATAATACCAAAGTGTTTGAAACACATTACTTTTGGTTTGCTACAGTCTGTACCATTTGGATGAGATAGGCACTTTATGCAAATCGTTTCGCTTCTGCAAGTTTTTTTTATTCATACACAACCCGAAAGTGATTTTTAAAGCATCACCTTTATTGGATCAAATGCCGTTAATAGAAACGCAACCTATTCTTAGCTTGATCAAAACAGAATGACAAAGTATTACGATATCAACGGGAACTACAACGCGTATAGCAAAGACGACAAGCATCTCTTCAATGTGGCCGATGAACACATCGGCTCCTTCTCGAATGGTTTTCTCTATGACCCCAAAGGAATGGCCATCGGTCATGTAAAAGGGAAACAGATCATCAGTAAAAGTGGTCAGGTTATTTATTACACGAAGTAATACGCTTACGATTTTATTTTACCTCCAACTTTTTTTTTCATTGATCAGTTCGTGCCACCTCTTCCATTACTATGAAGCCCTTCAACATTGTACTTGTTTTGCTACTCTTGTTCACTTGTTGTCGACCGCAATCACCGACAGATTCCGATAGCGCGGGGAACTATTTAGACAAGTTTGATGATGAATTAAACCTGCAATACCTGCGAAACAGTACAGATTGATTCGAATCGAGATTGAGAACAGAGATACGAGTTTATAAGTATCATTATGATCAAGTACTTGTCGTTAAGAAAAATAAGGCAGCCTGGAACTGCCTGGAATACAATTACATTTTTCATACCGCGCCCTGGGGTTCAACAGATGAAGAATATTTTAATCAATATGGCATCGATACAATCTGGTTTTAAAAAAAACAACCCAAATCAGGCTGGGAGAAATTCTTTAAGAAAATAGAAAGTGAAAATATTTATGATCTGCCAGGCCGCGAGGCAATCAGCAAGGCGCTGGATAGTTTACATGTTACCATAGCCGATGGAACTCTTTATGAAGTTGATTTTGTGAATGGGAAGCGATATCGCAATTATGCATTTAATTCTCCGCAAGAACTTGTAAATCAAATTCCGGCATGTAGCAGTATGACTAACATCATTGAAATGTTTGATGAAGAGTTTGGTGTTGCAGACGATTCATATAAAATAATTGAGCGATTGCCTGAGCATGTTATACTTCTTATGATACAACGCTACAGCATCTTATAAGGAAAGAAATAGCCAATCATAAGAATTAACCATGTTCATGAAGACTTTATTTTTTGTTTGGTTGTTTTGTGTGATTGTGTTTATCGTCATTGCAGAACGTCAAGCGCAGGGACCCCACACGCAGGGTATCAGCTTTGTAATTGTTGTTCTGTACTCAGTTCTCTTTTGGATGGGTGTTCTATTCTTTTATTTTTTGTGGAAGAAAAATAAGGAGAAAAACCGCACGAGATAATAAATGAAGGGGAGTAAATGCTTTCTGGAAAGCATGGAGAAAGGTAAAAAGAGAATTCAAATATAAAAAAAGAAAACCTCAGTGAAGTCTTCTTTCTGGGAACAGCGTCCCGATTTTACCAGAGCCTTTTAAACGACCTACTGTCCTCCGTTTGGAGTTTTTACTTCGTATTCGTAAGGCCTGTCGTAAAAATTACCTTCGGTATCAGCCCAAACGTTGAACTGTTTTCCTGTTTTATCTTTTAATTCAAGGTAGTAACCATTTTCCTCCGGATCAGAACTTTCCCAATAACTGGTAACTTCATAATTTTTATAGAGACTTTTAAGCAGAGAGCCCTTCATTACCGAAGATACTTTGGGATTATTCCAATCTATTTTCACATAGGTTTCAATGTAGTGGCTTTCGTTGTCGTATGTCGCCATATAATTGGTCTCGTCTAGCCTATACGATCCTGCGTAGCCATACTTTGTCTTCGACCATTCTACAGGTTGATCGGTTGCAATAGAAACGCGGTCATCCATACCTTCGGGGAGATTCTTGATTATCTTCTGATCGCTTACCATTGGCAATTCAGAATTGTCTGCCATTTGAGCATAGGATGTAATGGTGAGCATTGTTGCCGCCACAATCGTTAGGAAATTATTTACTATTTTTTTCATTGGTCAATCGTTATAAAATCAGACTTTGTTCTGCTGACTTACTTCTTATGAATAAACGTGCCACCTTTAAAAGCCAATAATTATTAGCTGAGGGCTTCAATTAAAGCTTAAAACTGATGCATGTTTGAAACAGGTGTGTAAAAATCAATACAATTCAATCCCATAATGGGAGTTGAATTTCCGCCAGTCCAAAGATTTTGCATCAGAGCCTCCCGCGAGACGCTGGATAACGCTGATGGGACGTAAGCAATCTTTTCAGTCGGCTTTTCGTAAAAATAATCTTAGTATGCAGGTGATAATGATGCTCATCCCTGCACTACTCCTAAAGCCTATGCAAACTTTAGAATTAAAGCCCAAACATATTGCTTCTGAAAAGGTAGATGAGGTACTGGAGCGTGTGTACCAGCCCGCTTTTTTACAGGTCGCGCGATACATTAGCAAGCATGGCGGATCGTTTGATAATGCCCGTGATGTTTTTCACGATGCCCTGGCCATTTATTATGAGCAGTACCAATTGGGCAAAGCCATTGATTGCGAAATTAATTACATCACGGGTATTGCCAAACATCTTTGGTTGCGCCAGTGTAAACGTGATGCGATGCATATTGATCTGGATGAAAGCCTGCCTGCAGTTGCGCTTCTGCGTGAGCCAACGCTGAATGAAGTCAAGCTGATTCAACTTTTGGAACGCACAGGCAAGCGCTGCATGGATTTGCTGGTTTCTTTTTATGTAGAGAAAATAAGTCTTGTAAATATTTCCGCGATGTTTCATTTTTCAAGTGAGCATTCTGCTTCCGTGCAGAAATACAAGTGCCTGGAGAAAGTAAGAGAAGTGATTAAAACTAAATCCATTGCGTATGAGGACTTCTTTGAATGAGATCCATGCGATTGAGCAATATCTGAACGATGAATTCAATGCAACTGAAAAGCACGCGTTTGAAGAACGGATTCAGAACCACGAAGCGTTGCGTTTAAATCTATTCCTGCAGCGGAAGATTTACCGGATACTTCCGTTCTACAGGCGGAGAAGAATCAAAGAACGCGCAGAGCAAATTCATGATCAATTGTTTCTTCATGCGGAGGACAAAACGTTCCGCAATAGTATCCTTCAACTCTTTTAATTCTCCTTTATGATTTCAAGTAGTATGATTCCGATGGTGATTGACAACGCCTCGCGGGGCGAGCGCGCGTATGATATTTTCAGTCTCTTGTTAAAAGAGCGCATCATTATTTTAGGGTCTGCCATTGATGATGCCGTAGCCAATGTAATTGTGGCGCAGCTGCTCTATCTCAACAGCATTGATCCGAAAGCTCCCATCCAACTCTATATACAAAGTCCGGGCGGGGTGGTGTATGCCGGTCTCGCTATTTACGACACCATGCAAATGATCTCGGCACCGGTGCATACTTTGTGCGTTGGTTTTTCCGGAAGTATGGGCACAGCTTTGTTAACGTGTGGAGCAAAAGGAAAACGCTATGCGTTGCCACACGCTACTATTCACATGCATCCCACTGGTGGCGGAAGTCGTGGATATACCGAAGACGTGCGCATTGCCACGCGCGAGCAGGAGCGATTGCAAATTCAACTATTTCATTTGATGGGAAGACATTCAGGTCATACGTGGAAGGAGATTGAAGATTTCTTTATCCGCGATCGTTACTTGAGTGCACCCGAAGCAAAAGCGTTTGGATTGGTAGATGAAATTCTTGGGGATGTTAGTGATGTAGTGAAAGTGGATTCGAGTGTGTTGAATGTTATGTTTGGGGAAGGCTAGTTACCAGTTACCGGTTGCCAGTTACCGGTTGTGTCGGAGTGTGTGCTAAAGTAGTAATGTGTTTGCGTATAAGTTCTGGTTGTTAGTTGCCGGTGACCTGTACCTGGCAACCGGCAACTGATAACTTTACCCTCCGCGCATCAGCACCACCGGTAGATCAACGCGAGCGATCTCACCCTGCGCACATCCTCATCATTTTATTTAAAAGTCTCTCTCGTGGCACAGGACGACTCTGATTAGGAACGCTATTGAGATAGGGGTGTGTTGGATTTGATGAATAGCTTTTCGTCCAGCTGCCATAACCTCGCGCCTCCTCTGATCCCATCCTTGTTGGTGATGATGATCATATTTTCGTCCAGTTTGAAAGTAAGCTTATTCGAATTACCTCCACCAATATAGAGGCGATCGTAATTGAATACAGTCTTGAGCATCGTCAGAACTTTTCTCACTCGCTTGTTCCACTTCTCCGGACCTTTACTTTCTAATGCATCATCACCCACGTAGTTGTCATAGGTATAATCTTTTGTGATGGCATGATGGGCCAGTTCGAGATGGGGCAACAAGTTTCCATCCAATAGCAAGGCTGTTCCAAATCCGGTGCCCAATGTAATGACCATTTCCAAACCATCTCCACTTACTACACCCAGGCCCTGCAGGTCTGCATCATTAACCGTGCGCACGGGTTTTTGTAATGCTTCACCAATGAGCTTATTCAAATTTGTGTTTCTCCAGGCATCATTAATTAAATTAGGAGCAGTCATGACGATTCCATTTTTTATATAGCCTGGAAATCCAACCGATACATGATCATAGTCTTGAAAGTCTTTGACCAGTTTTTGAATGGTCTCCAAAACTCTTTCAGGTGTTGGCCGATCCGGAGTTTGTAATTTTTTATAATCCTGGATTATTTTTCCGTCCTGATCCAGAACGGTTCCTTTGATGGTTGAACCTCCAATGTCAATGGTGAGAATTTTAGATTGAGGCAATTCTTTTTTTGGATCGGTCATTTGTAAACTCTTTAGATCGGTTAATCAATTTCATTTTCAGACATGTCTTCGGCACGAATATCCAAACGAATACTGAATTTATTTACGTCAAATATAAACATCTATTGATTGTAAGTGCTGAAACATCAGAGTATACACTAACGTGGATGGACATGAAAAGTGAAATTGCCTTTATCACTTTAACGCCTCAATAGATTGCGTGCGGAGGGCGATAGGATAAGCTTGATTTTTAGTACCCATACTCAGGACATTGGCGATTAACGTTTATATCCTAAGTAAAATAAGGAAGACGCCTCAACTTCTTTAACCGCAATAAGCCTGGCTACTGGAAACAAATTCTTTTAGAATAGTACCAATCGTTTTGTGTATGTTTTCTTCTTGTCATCTACTACTATCACATAAACTCCTTTGGTCCACCGGCTTGTATCAATTGTTTGCTCGCCTTCGCGATCCAGAGATGTTGAATAAACCAGTTTGCCCAGGGAGTCGAAGATACTAATGGTTGTATTTGCGTGTTTTGACCGTAACGTTAAGCGAGAGGATGCGGGATTTGGGAAAACATCAAACATTGATTCTGGTATTTCTTCAATGGCGGTTATGTTGTCTTCCGATGATATGAATGGCAGGGAATATTCCTGACACTGTCCTTTATAGACGGAAACTACATAGGTAGCGGTCTCACCATCGAAGTTTATATAAGGCACTGTCGTGGACTGGTAATACGATCCATTGCGAAACCAATAGAAAAAATCAGCGTCTGCGGCTCTTGTCCATAATTTATCATTGTTGTAGTAAATTCTCGAATCAATCGTTGTCGTCTTTACTTCAACAGCCAATGCGCTGCTGGAGCAACCTCCAATAGTCTGAGTTACGAAATAGGTTGCATTTGAGGGCGGTATTTGTGCTTCATTTGTACTGGAAAATAAATTAGTAAGAGACTCGTTTGAATACCATCGTACGTTCTCTCCATTAGCCCAAAGCGAATAAAGGCCAGATCCTTCACAAATACTATACGGGTTAGGTTGTGAAAATATTGGTAAAGCAGGCTTTTCAATTATTGTAATCTGCACCCGCTTTGGCACTCCACGATATCCGTCAATGGTTTGAGTAACGTACACCGTTTGCGTTTCTTGAGGATGGAACTCACCGGAAGCAATCAATTGCGTCATTTGTTTATCGCCATACCATTTAATGTCTGCACCTTTTGCAGTAAGCGTAATGGTCCGTCCGCACGTGTAAATTAAGGTGTCATTTATAATGGGCGAAGGAGGCAAGAATGTAAATGTTACCTCTGCTGAAAAATCAGACGCAGCAAATGAGCCATCGATGGCTTGTACTCGATACGAATAAGGCCCAATCAAAAGATTGTTGAACGTTGTTACACCGGTTGATCTTCCGTGTGTAAGGCGCAAGCGTTGACCAGTAACCGGATTATGGTCGCCTTTGGTTATGGTTTTTCCAGCACGGATTAAGACAATATCATAAGTTATCCCATCAGGCTGCGTGTGATCATCATTCGATTTGTTCCACGAAAGGTGAACACCGAGCGAGTCCTGTATGCTGCTTAATCCAGTAGGTGCATCGGGTGGTGCATTGCTGATTCCTTTCGCTGACACGATGGTCTGGTTCAGCAGAATCTTAGCTTTACGACCATAGTCAGAATTATTTTTTATGTGATAGCCACTCAGATAAATATCCAGATCACCGTCATTATCGAAGTCAATCAGTCCCGCAACGTGCTGCCCTACCCTAAATCCAGGCTCGATGAACTTCCGAAAAGTATCATCACCCTTGTTCAATAACACATTTACATTTGGAGAAAGTACAACGAGGTCGGTGTTACCATCGTGATCAAAATCGGCAGAGAGCAATGACGCGTCACCACTTGAAAGATTTTGTGGTAATTCTGTGAACTGAACTGAACCGTCAGTCTGCAAACCAAGATTCTTGTAGATTTTCCCGTTATGATAAAAGCTGTTGGTCAACAGTACAACATCAGGCAAGCCATCGTCATTGTAGTCGGTAACTGTGATTCTGTTCTCATAACCTGAAAATGATGTACTGGTAGCAACAAGACCACCTAAGGTGTTTTGATACAATTGATAGTTGCCGCCAACATAGCGTATCACATCTTCATCTCCATCGCGATCGAAATCTGCCACCGCTACATCCTGGGGACACGAATAGCAGGTCATCGTTTCTACTGAACTGTAACTTCCTCCACCGCTGTTTTGATAGACTTCTCTCACTGTGGGATAGGAGCCTGCTTTTGTTACAGAGACATCAAGATCATTGTCCATATCGAAATCGAAGTACGACTCAATCGCATACGTTCCGTCTGTGAAAACATTTGTTGCCGGGCTGAACGTTTTGTTTCCGTTGTTCAGGAATGTTTCTGTTTTGTAACCGGAACCCCACACGTATCCATGCTGGTAAATGTCAGGCTTGGAATCGCCATTCAAATCGGTAAAGGCAATTTGCGCTGTGTGTGGGAGATCCGAGGGTGTGATGTCTCCTTTAACCCAACCACTGGAAGTATTTTCAAAAGTAGCGCGGGTAATATCTTCGGTGTAACCATTGTAGATCATCCCACCATTTAGCACCATGTCCATTTTTCCATCACCAGTAAAATCCGCGACATCCATTGATCCAAACAAGTTCACTATGTCTGTATCCTGCATCACCCACATGTTCGTACTCCACTCAGCGACATTAGAGGAGGCTGTACTTTCCGCTACCGATGACTCAAATATCCGATACTCATATAATGTATTGTATTCAAGGTTCGCATCAGTATAAGATGTACTCCCCGCGGGGAGTCCGGCAATGATTTCCCAATCATTTCCTACTGCCCTCCGTTGTACAACCACATTTGTTTCATTAAAAGGGCTGCCACTCCACGTCAGTTTTACCTTGTTCAGCAGAATGCGTTCGATGGCCAGAGCTTTTGGTCCTTCTTGAATGGTGAGCTGAGTTTCCTGTGACCATGATGATAATGCAAAGGAAGCATCAATAGCTTGAATACGTGTTGTGTAAACTCCTGCGGGTAAATTATTCAATGTCTTTACACTGCTGTAATCATTGTTACCAGGTCCCATCCGTCTTCGGAATGTTCCTGATGCATTGGTCTCGGGACTAAGCCAAACCTTGTCATTTGAATCAACGATCCAAAGATTATACGTGAGAAGTTTGGCAGGAGTACGGTCATCGGTTGAAGCGGACCATGTAAAGATTGTTTTGCCGTACCCATACGTTGCAGAAAGTGTTTCGGGGGAAGTCGGAGGTGCATTCACAACATTGATGTCGGCTAACTGATTTCTATAGAAATAATTCAGGCCCTGATGCTGATAGTCATTTCCAAGCTTTACAATGTCGATATCTCCATCATTTTCAAAGTCAGTGATCGCGATAGAAGATCCCCAGTCACGTTGCAACTCAATATTCGAACTTTTAAAAGAACCATTGCCTTTGTTGAGTATAACTTGCGAAGTGTATCCATCGGAGAGTAATAAATCTGTCCACCCGTTAAGGTCGATGTCCACATTGACGAATGTGCTCCCGGTAATGTATTGGATAGGTATTACCTTGGGTTCCTTGAATGTAAAATTTTCTGCTCCAAAATACAGGTGCAAACCTTCATTGCCCAGAACCATTACATCGATGTTGCCATCTCCGGTATAGTCGGCCACACCCATGGCGTATGTTACGGGCAGAATTGATGTTCTCCTGGTAAAGCCCATGCCTCCCTCATTCACCAGGATATCCGTAAATCTATTATCGGCTGAAGCCCACAGGATATCCAGAAATCCATCACGATTCAGGTCGACACATTTGAAGTTAGCCACGGTTGTAGTTTGTGTATTGCTGAATACGATGTGACTATCTTCAAAGCCACCCGCGACTGTCTGATATAATAGTTGGTATTGACGTGCATTGTTTGAGCTGTTGCCTGTGTTATTTGAGAATAACAAGTCAAGCCTGCCGTCATTGTTCAGATCTTCAACAGCAAGTTGAAAAATTCCGAGGTAAGCAGGACTTTCAAATCCAACCGTAAAAGTGCCGTTGTTGTTAACGAAGACCGAGACTTTTTGCCAGGAATAGTCCGATCCTGTAATGAGTACCATATCGGGATCTCCATCATTATCAATATCGCGGGCGCCTACCATTTCTGTATAGGATAATGTGATTCCATCGGACGTAAGCATTGAACCATGAGGAGTGTATGAACCTGTACCGTTATTTTTCAGCAGAAAGTTATTGTCAAAGCTTCCGACACGGCCTATGAATTCGAGATCGTAATCTCCGTCCATGTCAAAATCAGCCGGGAAGCATCGGGCTGCAATTATGTTGGGGTCAGACATTCCAAAAGAACTTTTAACAAACAATGTGGAGTGATGAACAACGGTATTGCTGGCAGCAGAATAGATACCTGCGTTAACAGCAACTACATAATACTCCATACTTTGATTTTCTGGAACTGTGCTATCCTCGTAGCAATTAATACCTGTACCTACCTGCGCGATTTCGACTGCGGTTTCTGATGATGTTCCTCTGAAAATACGAAAGGATGGATTATCCGTGCCGCTGTAGGACCAGCAGAGTTCAACCTTTTTAAGGTCAGACGCCTGCAGTGTTAGTGATGATGGGGCAGCGTTAATGTTAAATGCGTTCACTGCAGAAAAAGCCGATGAGCGCCCGGAAGGGTCTAATGCTTGTACCCTCCATTCATATGCACCAGCGGGGAGTCCGTGTAGCACAAGCGTGCTGTTTCTGCGGAGAGAACTTTCTGAGGTCAGCAATAATCTGCCGGATGGTGATGTGCACGATGGTTTATAAATGACTCCATTTCGTTTTACTTCGATATTGTACAAACTACGTGCAACAGCATCCCAGGAAAGTGATACGTTCTTCTCAATGATAGCTGATAAGTTTATCGGTGCAACTGGAGCGGACCCTTCCGGAGCACCGATATTTTCAAAAACAATATTTTCTGATCCATTCTGATTTGAATACCCTTTGACGTGGATATCGAGTTTATTGTCACCGTTGATATCGACAATATCTAAGCTGTTAAAACTTTCCATTTGTACCGCGTACGATTCCTGTGCAAAAGAAATGGTATTTGTGGAGCTCGTATTTTTCAAAACCGTTAGAGATGTTGATCCCACAGCGACAAGGTCTTCTAATCCATCTGAATTAATATCTCCGGCAATAGCCTGGAAGAGATTTATATTGGGGAATATCTGGCTGCCTGCGAATGTCACTGCTCCTGTTTGGGCAAGACTGTTTTTAAATATCCATCCGCGGGCATAAAGATCCCTGGCGAAGACATCGATATCGGTGTCTCCATCTGCATCAAGTAGTGTGATCGTACTGGACTGAAGTTTGGCAATGGGCAAGGTTATAGCCGTTTCCTGGAAATGTCCTTCACCTTGATTGAGAAAAATACTTATCTCAGTACCATCATATGATTCGTACCCACCGGCCACGAGATCAGTCAATCCATCACCATTGAGATCATCCCATACAACCTTGGAAAGTGTTTCAGGAAGTGTAAACCGAGACTCAGAGAACACACCTTGATGGTTAAGAAAGATCTTTCGGCCCAGTATTATATCCAGAACGAGGTCACCATCGATATCAATCCAATAGATTTTTCCATAGTCAGCATTGGTAAAGGTTATTCCTGTGTTTACTAAACTAAAACCATTGTTTCCGTCATAGTTAACAATGACAATCTTGTACCCCTGCGTTGCAAGCATATCGATGTCACCATCTCCGTCATAATCATTGAATGCATATCGGCCTTCCTGAAAGTAAAGGTTTTCGATTGCCACATTGGTGGAAATGAAATCTTCACCATCTGAAATGTGCAACGTGGCTTTGCTGTAAAAATCAACTTCCAGAATATCATATGCGCCATCAGCGTTGAAATCGACCCAATTATATTGGGTGAAATATTCTGATCCGGGACCATCAAACGCTTTAGGTTCAAATGTTTGTCCATGTGCAGATACAATACATAACGTGGCAAAAGCGGCCACAATAAATCTGGTTTTCATGCTAGCGAATGAATAATAGTATATAAAAAATACAGTTTCGTTTATCTTATGTGGGCAGTTTTTATTTGTACATCCTTTATCCGGAAATGCATTTGTTTATTTTCTAATTAATTTTTTTGTCACGGAGTGATCTCCGTCTGAAATCTCAACGAAATATAATCCGGATGGTAGCTGTCGCGTTAGCATTGTTTGTTCTTCGCCACCGGAAACAGTAGTTCGGGAATATTCTCTTCCTAGGGTATCAATAATGCGCACGAAGAGCAATCCTCCATAGGATGAAATAATTTTTGTATCCGCTTCTGATGGATTGGGATACAAGCTCACTTGATTCCGCAGATTGTTCTCGACTGCGAGAGGAGCTTCTAACACAACACCCAAAGTCCCGTAAGCCCTACACCCTGAAGCATCAACCGCCAGAACTTTAATTTCCCCATCTTCAGTATTGCTTGCCCAATCGATGAGGATCCCATTTTCAACAGGCGCGAAGCTTGAGCTGCCTTCGACTTCCCATAAGAATTTGTAATCTTCCTCTCCGTTGATTATTGAATAGGCAACGTCCTCTTCACCTGATGCTACAGGATTTGGACCTTCAATGACAGGAGCAACCAGGGGTGCAGAAACCAGAACAGTCGTAGTGCGCGATTCACTTATGCCACATGAATTGAAATGCTTTGCTGTAATGGTGTACTCTCCGGGATTGGGGAAATTTACAGCAATGTATTCACTGTGATCTTCAACATTGCCCGCATTTGTGGTCCATTGGGTACGATCATCACCGTTGATTGCAAGATGAAATTCTAAGGCATCATTTACGCATGCACGGTCTGGACCATAGATATAACCCGGTAAAGAAGGAGCGGAAGGTGTTGTGTTCAATCGTGCAATGAATCCGTGTTCTCCTGCCAGAAAAATTTCCTGGTTGCGGAATTGAACATCGGAGATTCTATCCGATGTTGAGAAAGAAGTCTCCCATGTTGAGCCTGCATTATGGGTTTCGTACACATAGCCGCCTCGTGTAACAACATAACCGTGATCTTCATTTTCGAAGTGTATCGCCATAATTTCATAAAACGGCCAATCCACTTTTTCCCAACTGATTCCTCCATCAGTAGTTCGCTGTAGAAAATCACCTCCCTTATAGCCAACACTTTCATCGAGGAAGAAGATGGCGTTGAACGCTTTGGAAGCCTCGGGATCTCGCGTATAAATTTCGACCCATGTTTTGCCACCATCAATTGACTTTTCAACAGAGCCAAACAGCTCTACGCGATAACCGATAGAAGAAGAAATAAAATACATTCCCTGTGTATAATAACCTGGATTGGTTGAAACCATTTCCCACGTTTCACCCAGGTCATCACTCCTGTAAATGGCATACCAACTCACCGTGAAGAGAATATTGCCTGGGAAACTGTACAATCTTCCTGCAGGAAAATAATGCTCCCCCTGCTCTGTTGTCAACACGTTTCGGGTTGTTGCTCCTCCATCGGTTGATTTATAAATATTACCACCGCTAACCAGGATTACGGTGTTCTTATCTATGAAATGCATATCGGCCACACTGGTAAGATCGGATGTCTTTTGATTCCAGGTCATACCATTGTCCTCTGTTTTAAAAATGCCATACTCTCCGATAACAATTCCGGTGTCGTCAAGAGAAAAATCAATCCGATAAATGTTTGCGTCAGCGAAATAGTTGAGGGTGGACCAGGTTGCACCTTCATCGGATGAGACTGCAAAGGATCTTGCCGTCTCATAGCTGTAGTAATAGTTTTTATTCGCAATGAAAAACTTGTCTGAAGACTGTGCAATTCCGACTGTCTGCCCAAGCGGAATATTGGGAAGGATTTGATCCCATGTACTACCTCCGTTGGTGGTTTTGCTTAAGATACCTGAGCCATATAGGAATCCTAAGTTTTCATTAAAGAACTTGATTCTTGTCACATCGCTTACGTAAACGTTAGGAACTTCAATCCAGTTATTTCCTCCGGTTGAGGTCTTATAAAGTTTATATTCTAAGGCCATGAATCCGTTTTTATCATTTGTGAACCAGAGATCTTGCACACGGGGATTCCACCCAGCGGCAGAAAGATCTATTTCTGACCACGAACGTCCTCCATCAACGGTTTTAAATAAGTCTCCCCAACCTACTATGGCGTAGCCAACATCTTTCGACAGAAAAAAAAGTTTACGAAACTCATTCCATGATCCCGTAAGGCGCGTTTCCCACGTTCGTCCTCCGTCTTCCGTAAAGGAGATTTGTCCTGACGAAGTGCCAATGTAACCTTCCTTATCGTTGAAAAAGAATATTCCGGCATCACTAAAACCGTTCGGAATGTAGAGTTTGAACCATGTGGCACCTCCATCATCCGACTTTAGTAGCGTATTACTTCCTTGAGCATATCCTGTGTTTCCTTTGAATGTAATTCCGGAAAGCCTGGAGTAGTAATAACTAGAAGTATACACAACCTCCCAACTATGACCCGCATCCATTGACCGAAGTATTTGTCCGTTACTGGTTGTTGCAAATAGATGACCTTCTGCATTCGATTCAATGGATGTGTAGGCGAAGCTCATCCGTTCAAATGCAGGCTGACAATTTCCTGCAGCGAAACCAAAACTGGTATTGGCCACGTGAATTCGGAAGGACGCTTCAGACTCACCGTCTGGTGAGGTAGCCTTTACCCTGAGCGAGTACACGTTCTTCAAATCGAAATAGAATATAGCATTTGATTTTAATTGATTTCCATCGATAAAAAAGTCTTGGTTTTCGATATCCCCTTCACCGGAAGCTAACGTAAAGGTTGCGTTTGTTGGAAGTGAGAACTCTCCAATGAGAGTACCCTGAGGCTGCCCTTCTGCTATTGAGGAATTTGACAGCACCACTGGTTTCGTGATTTCTCTTGGTTGCAAACTCTTGACGTATTCATTCGGATTGAACTGACAAATTTCTGGTGTGGCCAAAGGGGATGGAGTGGCTTCAAGATAAATGACATATTTGGGTTCATTGCTGTCATTTGAAAGAACCGTGAGCGTAGCCCTGGCTTTACCTTCGTTAACCGGATTAAAAACAATCTGTAAAGTGACTGATTCACCTGGGGCTATCGTTTCTGGAAGATGCTGTTGTGTGAGGTAGAAATCCTTTCCGGTCACGAATATGTTGCCCAGGTAGAGTTCCGCGAGACCTTTATTTTTTATTGTTACGTTGGTTGTATTGCATCCGCCTAAGACTACTTCATTAAATAAATAAGGTTTTGAACCAGATTTGATTAAACTGCCCCACAAACCCGTTAAGGAGATTTCTGCTGCAGGCACAGTACTCCAGAGAGTAGCTGAAAATTGTTGAGAAGTAACAAAGTACAATAAATCGTTCGAATAGGAAAAATCATGAGGAAAACTTCCTCCATCATCTTCCAGATCAAGAATTTGGTTCGTGCCTTCTGGTGTGCCGTTGGAACTCCATAATTCTGCATTATCCGTAGTACCCCCACTGAAGTAGATTTTATTTTCCGTAACCAGAACGGGAGTTCGTTCATCGTTGTATGGTGCTGTGAGTACGGCATCGTGAAATTTGATGGTCCCTTCAGTGGTTCCATTAGAAGTCCAAAGCGCGCGATTGACCGGATCGCCACCTCGGAAAAATAATTTCCCCTGGAAGGCGAAGAACATACCCATCTCAGACTTATAGGAATGCGGGGACCAGCTAAACGACTTGATCATTTTTGTTCCAGTTTCGGTGCCATCGCATATCCATAGCTCATCTGCCGGGGCGACATTATCAAAATAGGTGCGGAAACTGAAAAATAATTTCCCGGATACATTCGTGAAATTTTCTATTTCCTGTGTTCCGTAAACAGGAGCATCCAGCTTTCTGATCAATACCCAATCATCTTCCTCTTGACCATTACCCAATGCATCATTACTGATGGAATATACGCGGAGAACATTGTCATAGGTTGAGGATTTAATGACGACTAACGTATTTTCAAGAACGAAAAGGTTTCTAAAGGATACATCTTCCCAGGAGAGTGGTCCCAAAAAATTAATTCGAGAAGAACCATCATCCCGGTAGAGCTTTCGACCATCCGTAGAGAAGTAAATATATTGCTCGCTCTTTACCACTGTCATGATTCGTCCCCAGGTGTATTCGGACTGAAAGAATAATTGTGTACCCGCGGATGTTCCATCGGTGCGAATGATCGACCCCAGGCCTGTGGTGAAGTATAACTTACCTTTAAAAACCATCAGGTTCATGGGATCAGCATTTTTAACACCATAAACCAACTGAGTCCCTTCGGGAGTACCATCGCTTTTCCATACGCCCAGACCGTAATCAGGTGAATAGGCTGTAAAAAAAAGCTGATCGTTGAAAATTGTAAATGCGCTGGGAGATGAGCCTCCGTAGCCGGGGTTGATATCCTTGAGAATTTTGGAGTCCCCGCTACTACCATCACTCACGAAAAGTTCAATACCGTATTGATCGTGCGAGGCAACAAAAAACACCTTACCGTTAATCGCTTTTGTGATGGTGATGCCTTGAAGGGTTGCAATATTCCGTTGCGAAAAGCCAGCGTGGATTGCAAAAACTACCAACATGGTAGAAAAGAAAGATTTCATATTTTCACACAATTAAAATACAACGCCAAATATAGTGGTTGTAACAAGTGCCTGCAATGCTGCCCTTTCGGAAAGGCCGATTTTTCTTATGCTATTTATTGACAATTTAAATCGGCCAGATATGGCATCATAAGCATTAAATAAAGAAAGTGCGGACAGCTACGTAATTCAGGTTGAACATTTTCTTTGTATTCACCGCCTGACTTCGTTTGTTCTACTACTTGCGGCCAGGGTCACCTTTGTGATGATCTTTTCAAAATAGGTTGCCGTTCTTTATATCATCGTAGCATGAATGGAAATACTTCACAACATCGGCAGCACAGAAAGTTTTCGAACAAAGTTGTAAAGGCTCGTAATAATGCTGAAATCTACTCCTTATACCAACGGGGAGATTTTGCGCTATCTGCGGTGTTGTCCAACTCTCGCTTTGGTTTATCCCAGATTATGCATTAGAAAAAATAGCACCGACATTTATGTCGGGGAGTAAATGAAAACAAACCAAAAGGGCTTTAGCTCAATATAATTTTGGCTAAAGCCAAATACTTTCACTATCAGTCTCCCTAGACCTGAAGGTCGGGGCTATTGCATAATCTGGATTTATTTGATGACTATTTTCGAATATTTAACCTTGCCCTCTGTCTCTATTATCACAACGTATACCCCCTGACTGAAGGATGAGCAATTGATGTCAATAATATTGTCGGAAGTTGATGTGACAAACAGGCTTCGCCCCGCCATATCCAGTACAGAAATGTTGACGGGTTTACCTGCTTGCGGCAGGTTTACAATTTTAAACGAAGTGGTAGCTGGATTGGGTACTAACTGAAATTTCTCTACCTCATCTTCAAGACCCGTTATGATCTCATCCACAAAGAAATAATTGGAATAAGAACACTCGTATTGATTGGTAATGGTAAGAAGGTAAGTGCCCGTTGAGGTTGGCTTGAAACTTTCCTTCTGACTGACGGTCACAAAGTTGTTGTTGACATATTCCTGCCATTTATAGGTATATGAAGAACTTGTATTTGTCGGTGTGTAAACACCGTTGTCGTTATTTACATCGACCACGATATAATCAGAGACAGCCACATGTATGGTCTCTGAATTCGTACAGCTGGAATTAAGATCAGTAGTTTTTAAGGTCACTATTTTGTTTCCGGGTGAGGCCCAGTTGAAGTAAGGCCACGCGTTGTTGAATTCAGCGCCATCGATAATCCAATGATAGGAAAGGTTTTGAGAATAATTAGTCGGATGATACTCGGTAGAATTTCTCATGTCACAAACAGTTGTGGGCCCAGTGATGGTAGCGGAGGGAAGAATTTGTACATCCGGTATAAATGAATTCGAAGAGCCGTTGGTGGTGGCTGTAATTTTAGGATTGATGGGTTGTTTGTCCCACTGCACCCGAATCATTTCTGTTCCTTGACCTTCTACTATTTTACCTCCGGAAACCGTCCAGGTATAGCTGGAAGCAATGGGTGAAGCGGAGAATATTTGTTCGCTGTTCGGACAGGTAAATCCATTGGCATCAATCTTCGTGTACTTAAAAGATATTTCAGGAGCGAATTCTGAACCTGTATTTGCTCCATCGATTGATTGAACGGAGAAATAATAAGTTCCTGTTAACAGGTCTTTCAATGTTAAATGGGTATTGATAGAAGCATTACCCTGATCATACACTTTTCGTTTACCTGTTTCCACAATGGCCTGAGGAAAAAGTTTGAATGGTGTTTTTGATGCAATGGATACATATACATTATAGGTAAGAGAAGAGGTCGGTGTCTCTTTGTCGCTTGCCTTGTCCCACTCCAGTATCACACTATTGTTTTCCATTCTGAATCGTAAATTCGTTGGCAGTGTAGGCTTTTCATTAGGGGCAGGTGTATTTGAAAGAAGATTGTTGCGATAAAGTTTTGTTGTTTTTAGATTAGCCTGATCTCTGCCGGTCATGAATATGTCAAGGTCACCGTCATTATCGTAATCGGCTAGTGTAACTGAACAAAAGCTTAGGCCAATAAGATCTGCAATACCAGCATCACTGAAACTTCCTGATCCATCGTTCAGATAAATTTTTGTGAGGATGCTTCCGAACGCCTGGCCGGAAGCAAGGATGTCGATGTCACCATCGTTATCGATGTCACCAACATCACTCGATGAGTTATACACATTCAGCAAACCACCGCGCCTTGAGAAATTTCCATTGCCAGTTCCAAACAACAATTGTGAAAAGGGCGTGTCCTGAGCATTGATCGAACTGCTGTTGCCCGTTATGACGTAGTCCATCAGACCATCTTTGTTGAAGTCGCTTTGGTTAATCGATCCGCTTCGTATGGCAATATCGTTATATGAAAAACGATATTGACTCGTGTTCTCGATATTCATAACACCTTTGTTAACAAGCAGACTGGCTTCGTTCCATACACCGTAACTATATTCACCTGATGAAAAAATATCCTGATCGCCATCCTGATCAAAGTCGGTGGCCACGCAAGCCGTATAGTCGATCGCCAACTCTGAATAATATCCAATAACATGGAAAGCATAGTCTGTTGAAAACTGTCCATCCGTGTTGATGAAAACTGAATTAGGATAATAATTGCTTGACTGCGATCCAACCTGGTAGAGGTCAAGGTCTCGGTCATTGTCGTAGTCAAGCCACGTTAACGAACCCCCTTCTGACCCTGTCGTTGTAAAATATTGTTCGAATGATGTGATGTTGTTACGCATAATGACCGTGATATACCAAGGGGTGGCATCGGTCCGTCCAATCATTGCCAGATCCAGATCACCATCATTATCGAAGTCTCCCCAGTCGATGTCGCCTGTTCTCATCCTTGGCATGTTGTTGTTTGGAAGTAACTGAAATGTGCCATTACCGGATCCGGTATAAATACCTCCAAAAAGGCCGGTGCCCAAGTCCCCTATAATCGCAAAGTCAAGATAACCATCATTGTTGTAGTCAGCCCAAGCAATATCTCCTGATTCCAGAGCAGGTATATTTTCTGGAGTGACATCAGTAAAAGTCTGTGCTGTGACAATTGTGGAGACACAAAGCAAACAAAGTAAAAGGCGGAGGAGCATAAGGGATTACTGTTGTTTTATAATTTTCTTTGATGCAATAGTTCCCTGGCTTCCAATAATTTCAAGGAAATAAAGTCCAGGAGCGAATTTACTAAGATCGATCGTTACGGTTGCCTTATCAATGACTCCGGACTGAAGTCTCCGTCCGGATGTATCCGTAAGAATGAATTTCGATACTTCATTCCCATTCGGTCTTTGAATTTGCAGTTCATTCAAAACAGGATTAGGAAACACGGTGATTTCACTTCGCGGATCTTCATCAACCCCGGTGACCACTGTTCTGGTGAACTTGAACTGCTGATTGACATAATAGCCACCGTCCTGGAGGTCCACCGATATCATTGTCTCTCCCTCCTTAACTTCCGGAGTAATCGTCATCGTTATCGTTCCATCTGCTGAGCTATTGAATTTTATCTTTTCACTTTTCACGATGGTGTTATTCATTGAATATCCAGAGAACATCGATGCCGTAATATTATTCTCCGGATCGGTAACATCAAGATCAATGGTGACGGAAGATGACTCAGTCTCTACGTCTTCAATCGGTGCTAGTACAGGCGGATCATTAACAGCCCTGATCGTTACTTTAATTTTTTGCGAATAGGTATTATTCTGAGGCTGGTCATCATTGGCTGTGATCGTGAATTCAATTTCGCCAAACTTGTCTTTGCGGGCAGAAAGCGCCAGCATGCCGGAGGTTGTATTGAAGATCACATCAACGATATCGGAGGTTTGTGGTGAAATAGAGTATGTAATGACCTGACCTTCTTCACCGGTGAAGTAATGTGGCTGCGGAAAGATTCCATCGCTAATAACAAAGTCTTCATCGAACACTTTGGTGGCCGATAAATCGAATACAGGCGGATCATTGACCTGGTTAATTTTTAGAGAAATGATCCAGTTATTGTCGGCATAATCCTTTCCATCGTAAGGTAAAACACTAAAGGAAGTGCTGCCTGCATAGTTATCGAAAGGCTTGAATGAAATAAAGTCGAACAGGTCAGGTGTAACTTCCTGCCCTACGATTGCCTGAGAAGTGTAAACATACAGCGTTCCATTGTCCGGCAGTTTTACGATCTTAAACTTCACGAGGTGATCTGAAGCATTGGCATCGGTGAAGTGGCTATTGAAACCGCTGGATGTAAAGGTCAGTGTTTTGTCTTCATCCTGCGCTAGTTCGAAGTCAATACCAATCGGTTTGGAGTTGGTTGTGGCGGAAATCGATTCGATAGGTGCCAACGCTCCGTTTAAGCCTTTCGATATCACCCGATATTCGTAGGTAGTTCCTGCCAGTAATTGCAGGTCGTTAAATTGAGTAACATTAGGATCCAACATTGCAATGGTGGTGAAGCTGCCATTACCTTGTTTCCGTTCGATGATGTATGCTGTCTCATATTGCGATTGATCATTCCAGGTCAATATGATTTTTGACGCGTTGACAGATTGTGCTGCAAGATTGGTTGGCCTGTTTGGGATCACCAGAATCATCGAGTCATATAACGAAGCTTGTGCATTATAGCTTCTGATGCGATAATAATATTGTGTTTCCGTAGCAAATGTGAAGTTATCAGTATAAGACGTTGTATTGGAGGGAAGCGTAATAAGTGAACTGAATGTAGTTGAAAGAGAAGTTGATCGCAATACTTCGAAGTTTGTCTCCACGGATGAATGATCAAGCCACGATAGATTGACATGTTGCTGATCTGTAAATTCTGCGCTTAGGGCTTCAGGTCCATTGAAGTGGTAGAACGATTTTTCGGCAGAGAAAACAGAACCTGTCTTTGCTCCATCGATCGATTGAACGGCATAATATAAGGTGCCTTCGGGCATATCGAATGCATATCCTGCGCGATTCATTCCGTTGGGTGCATTCGTAGTGTGAATATTGCCATTTAAGAAATTGACATTGGGGACAACGAGTTTTGTATTAGCATCTCTCATATAGAAATTATAAAAGAGGCCAGCTGCAGAAGTTTCTGCATCGGAACCATTGCCCCATTTCAATTGTATTTCCTTACGATACGATTTTTCACTAAATGTTTCTATCGCTGGTGGTAGTGGTTTGGTGTTTGACACAGCCGCTTTTGTGACTTGGTCATTCCTGTAAAGACCTGCTATTCGATGCGTTCGTGGGAACGGTATCGGGAAGCCTTCAAGTGAAGCATAGGTTCCCTGGAAACCAAGGTCTATATCTCCATCGTTGTTGAAATCGCCAGCATCATACGAACCCATATAACCATCAAAGGCAAGGTAACTATCTTGTATATCGGTAAATGAGCCTCCATTATTTTTGTAAACGCGAGCGCTGCCAGCAAATGAATTTGTCCATTGCGTGCTTCCGCTAATGAATATATCCGCCTTGCCATCATTGTTGATGTTAAACCAAAGTAATCCGGAAGAAGAATTGGTTACTACTGGAGTCAATCCGAGGTCGGTGCGTTCCACAAGCTTATTGTTTCTATTTTCATAAATCGCGGTATAAGAAGTAGTATTCAATAGACCTGTCAATAGAATATCAAAATCGCCATCGCCATCGAAATCTCCGCTTGCAACATCACTTAATAACAATTGTTTGAATGGCGTGATCGTGTCCTGTGTGAATTTCTTGTTGCCTGCGTTGAGGTAAAGTGTTGTAACAAGACCCCCAGTGAAGATGATATCAACCTTACCATCGCCATTGATATCGGTCGCATCGGAGTTACAACCAGGGCAATCAGGGAAATTCGTATTGAGGATTTCTGTAAAACCAGACCCTGTATTTTCGAATAATTTCGGTACTGAAATGTTCCCTACAAGGAGAATATCCAAGTCTTCGTCATTATCAATGTCCAGCCATACTGCGCTACCTGGCGAGAATGTGCCGAGTGATGTATTTTCTGAAAATACGAAACCACCTTCGTTACGATACAATTTTGTGAACGATGTGGTAGTGTTAAAAGCAAGTAAGTCGGTGTCACCATCGTTGTCGTAGTCAGCGCTCGCAAAACCCGACATGACCGGTAGATTGGCAGAACGTTGGGTGAGTGTACCGGCTATATTTTCATATACAATAGTGAGCATTGCTGAACCATCAGAGCCTACAGAGAGCAGGTCGAGATCGTTGTCGTTATCCAGATCGATCCATTCGGTTTTTCCATCAGCCATGGCGGTGAAACCGTCAATAACACGCGTGTACACACTTTGGGAATAGCAGTTCACACTTGTAGCGATAAGACAAAAAGCGAATAAACGAAATGAGATCATTAAGGGTAGAGTTGATGTAGATAAAGAAATGTTTTAAACATGATTAAAAAATCCCACAAGTTTACCTAAATATTGCGACATGCGGGTTGTACCGACTTAACGAATCCAAAAATTCCGTGCCCTCAGTTTCAACCAATTGAATTAAGCTCTTACGAAATGATTGATCAGAAGCTTTAGTAAACACATATTAATAATTCGCACTGAGAATTGTACCCGACCGATCAAGCGCGACCGGAATATTGTGTAAGCCGTTGTGTCTTTTTGCCCGCTGATATGGTAAGGGTTAATGTCCATAAAGTTGCGGATATACTTTGTCAAGCCTAAGAAAAAAATCGCTTTATTCTGGTTTTATATTTTTCATTCTATCCAACATCAAAATTTTTGAATCGTGAGGAATGGAAGCCATCATCCTACACCATCTTGCTACAGAACATATACACCATCAGAATCATCGGCCTCCGGGATTCGGATGTAGCAGTAGTGCATAATTTAACGTTGTGATCACGGGCCAGATCAAAGACTATATTTTTATTTGAAGATATTACTATCCGCGATCATCTTTTTATATTCCGGAAGAATCTTATCATAAAGTGCTTCGTCTACTTTTTTTAATGAATTGAGTAATCCACCGATACCCGAGTCTTTCAGACTAACGCGCTGTTTTCGGATATCTTCCATTTTCGTTCGGATGGTGCCTTCCAATTTGATGAGTTCTCTTTCGGTCATTGATTTTAGTTTTGTGCTGCAAAATACGCTCGTTATTACCTCATCTTTCAATACGACTTGAAAATAAAACAGCCGGATAATCGCTTACCCGGCTTTTCATTAATTCTGGGATTATTCATACGTGCAGGACTCACATCCTTTGGCGAAGTTTCGTTTCGTGGATGGCGTACCAGAACTTAATTCCAGTGCTTGTATTCCTTTCGATATGGGTCTGTTATCCGTTAACGTTATTCATTTCGTAACGAGTTTACCGGATTCGAGTGTGCAGCTCGTAACGCTTGTGTGCTTACAATCAGCAAAGCAAAGATCAAGGCGATGGCGCCCGTAGCCGGAAATATCCACCATGAAATTTCTGTTCGGATTGTATAACGTTCAAGATAGTTGTTCATGGCCCACCACGACAACGGTGCCCAGATCACAAACGCAATGACGACAAGAATAGAAAAGTCCATGGAGATCAAATTCACCAGGCTGGATACGGATGCACCCAGAACCTTGCGGATGCCAATCTCTTTGGTGCGTTGCTCTGCCGTAAACGCTGCGAGACCAAACAATCCCAGACCTGTAATTACGATGGCAAGAATAGCAAACAAACTGGCCAGGCTGCTGGTGAGATTAATGGTGGTGAATTTTTTCTGAAACTCTACATCTACGAATGTGTAATCGAACGGATAATTGGGCCCGTATTTTTTGAAGATGGTTTCCACGGTCTTCAGTGAAGCTTGCAAATCGTTCTTCTTTTTTAATCGAATGGTAATGGATCCCCACCAATCATCGAGTACAGCAAACATCGGCTTCACTTCTTCGTAGGGCGATCCCATGAGTACATCATCATATATGCCAATGAGCTTGCGTTTCTTTCCCCACAGTTCGAGCTCCGTTCCGATCGGATCTTTGAGTCCCATCATCTTGATAGCGGCTTTGTTTACAACGATCGCCATGCTGTCGGATTTGAAGTCTTCCGAAAAATCGCGGCCTTCAATCATTTTCACGCCCATGGTTTTAGCCCAGTCGTAGTCGGTTACGATCGTGGTGAAGATTACTTTTAAATCATCAGGTTTGCCGGGCCAGCCCACAAAATTATTTGAGTTAACATCGGTGATCGCGCTATTCGCGCGGACCATCGACTCCACTACATTGGAAGCCAGAAGTTCTACTTTCAGGGCCTTCAGGTTGTCGTGATAATCTTTGTTGAGGGGAATGGTGATGAGATTGTCCTGCGAGTACCCAATGTCACGTCCTTTGGCGAGTTGAATCTGGTTGTAGATCACAAACATGGAAATGATCAGGAAAATGGAGAAACCAAATTGGATCGTAACGAGTATCTTTCGCGGAAGACTCGCGCCCTTTCCAACGGTGGGCTTACCTTTCAATACTTTTACGGGTTGAAAACCGGACAAGTAGAAGGCAGGGTAACTTCCGGCAACAACACCAGTAACCAGTATCAATCCTAATGAGAATATGCAGAACTCCTTACCCATGTAATCGATAAACAATTTCTTTTCAACGAGGGTGTTATAGTACGGCAACAACACTTGCGCGGCAATCACGGCAATGACAAAAGAGATAGAAGCAATGATCATCGATTCGCCAATGAACTGGAAGATGAGCTGATTGCGCCTTGATCCAACACTTTTCCGGATGCCGACTTCACGCGCTCTTCGCTCGCTTCTTGCCGTGGCAAGGTTCATGAAGTTGATGCAGGCAATCACGATGATGAATATGGCCAGGATGGTGAAGAGTTGTACAAAGTCGCTCATACCACCTTGCTCTACACCGTTTTCGAAATTGGAATACAATCTCCAGCGAAGAAGCGGGTAGAGAAAAAATTCATGCTTCATTTCCTTGTCTTCGCCATGTTTTTCGAGCATGTTGCGAATGCTATTTTCAACGGATGCTTTATTCTTTGCATCGTTGAGCTCCACGAAGATCTGAAAGGAATAATTGCCCCAGTTGTCTTCATTGTCTCTTACCCATTCGCTGGTATTATGCCAATGTTTGTAAGGCAACAGAAAATCGAACTGAAAGGAAGAATTGGAAGGAACATCTTTCAATATGCCGGCAACTTTGAGATCGAATTGATTATCGACCCGAATGATTTTGCCCATGGCGTCTTCATCACCGAAGAATGCTTTCGCAGTAGACTCGGTGATCACGATGTTGCTGGCTTCATCAAGTACTTGTTCAGCATTGCCTGCAATGAGCGGGAACTGAAACATTTCGAGGAACTCTTCGCTTACATTGAATCCTCGCTTATTAATTCGTTTATCATCCGCTGACGCCAGCAAGTGATCGCCACCCCAGTCGGCAACGGCAGCGCGAATGATGTTGGCATCAGCGGGTTTCATGGCTTCGTGTGTGGGAAGGGGTAGGGAGGTCCATGAATTGATGCGGTTATCGAAGTGGGCATTCACCCACACCTGGTAAAGCCGGTCGGCTTTGGGATGAAATTTATCGAACGCGGTTTCATCGGCTACCCATAGGATGATGAGGATCGAGCAGGTGATACCGATAGCAAGGCCGGATATATTAATAAAGGAGTAGAAGCCATTTTTCCGGAGGTTTCTGAAGGTGATGATCAGGTAGTTTCTAAGCATGGCTGTGGTGATTTATATCTATAGGATACTCTGTTATTAGAAAAAGTTACAGGGATTGTGGAAAATAATCTACCGCAGAAAGACTTACTAATTCGGATGAGGGTTGCATGGATCGTGTTCGTAATTCCCCATTTCTGTATGGGCTTACAGTGTGCGCAAGTGCTGGTCAGTAGGTTTGTGTGTTTGCTGATTTAGATGTCTGTTAAAAGAAAGGTAGTTCGTTGCGTAAGTGGACGCTCTAGCTATTTAGTGCACAAGGGGAATAGTGCGTAGCGAGACTTGTGCCCTCAAATCATCATAGTCTTCAGATTTGGATTCAATTCGCCCTCGAATCCGGCCTAAAAAACGCAACCTTTGCAATGGGAGTAAAGTCGAAAGTGAGTATCTTGCTCCATTCTAGAATAGTCATGAAGTTGTTTGTATCCCTATTGGCCTGCTTGATCTGGTTGCCCGGCCTTCCGCAGCAGCTATTTGAAAAAATGAACCTCGATCCGATTACGTCCAATGTAAATGCTACGCCATCCGCTGCCTGGGAAGATTACGACAATGACGGAGACCTTGATGTCTTTGTATGTCTGGGAGAAAGTGATGGCTTCTCAAGCAATTCATTCTATGTCAATAATGGAAACGGAACTTTCACCGCTGTCTCGGGTAGCAATATCCTAACGCCAGGCCAGCACACGTTAGGTGCGAGTTGGGGTGATTTTAACAACGATGGCTATCCAGATCTTTTCGTCTCGCACGGAAATATTGCCAATTACCAAAACAACAACCTTTTCAAGAATAATAAAGACGGAACATTCACGCCCGTGGTGGAGGGGCATATTGTGAATAACCCGGGGTGGTCCGTGGGCGCATCCTGGGCCGACTTCAACAAGGATGGCTTTCTGGATTTGTTAGTTTCTAACAACGAAAATTTCAACGGTACGAATGACAAGAATTATCTATACATCAATAACCAGAATGAAACATTTACCTGGCGAACCGATGCCGCTTTTGGAAATCTGATTGGTCGTTGGATGGCCAACCTGGTCGCAGACTATGATAATGACGGTTGGCCCGATGTTGTGTTGATCAACCGGGATGGAAGAAGCCTTCTTTTCAAAAACAATCAAAATGGAAATTTCGTTGACGTTACAACCACAGCAGGATTTGCGGAAGACTTCAATTCGCGAGGCGGATGCTGGGGCGACTACAACAACGATGGGTTCATGGATTTGTTTGTCGCCAAGAACGGAAACAAAAGTCTTTACAAGAATAACGGAGACGGTACCTTTACAAAAATAGGTGTCGGAGAGTTGGTTTTTGAATCGTATAAGTCCAACGGAAGTTCGTGGGGGGATCTGGATAATGATGGGGACCTCGATCTTGTTATTTCAAATGAGGATCCATCGATTCCCAATTCCATATACTATAATGATGGCAATGGAAATTTCGTACGACACTACACCAGTGTTGCCTCCCTTGCCGGTTTTTCTTACGCAAACAATTTGATCGACTATGACAACGATGGCGACCTGGATATTTTTGTTCTTAACCGTGACCAGGAAAACTATCTTTTTAGAAATGTTGGCAACTGTAATAACTGGCTGAAGGTAAAATTAGACAGTGGATTAAAAAACAGATTAGGCGTTGGTGCGAAAGTGAAAATAAAAACAAGCAACGGAGATACAGGGTGGCAGACACGTGAAATCAATACACAATCGGGTGGAGGCTACAGCGCCCAAAATGGAACTTTAGCACACTTTGGTACAGGTGCAGCGCAGGTTATTGACTCCCTTCTTGTGCTCTGGCCGGAAGGAGACACGACAATATTAAGCGCATTGGCAGCTAACCAGTTTGTCATCATCAGCAGAGATAAGCCTCCCGTTATTGTGCACCGATCACCCGCTTCACCCTTGAGTATCGTATCCAACGATTCGA
This sequence comes from Chryseolinea sp., assembly GCA_031412655.1. Taxonomy (GTDB): domain Bacteria; phylum Bacteroidota; class Bacteroidia; order Cytophagales; family Cyclobacteriaceae; genus Chryseolinea. The sequence continues at coordinate 32,488 of JANODK010000269.1, read as the reverse complement.
CCTGCGCTGGTACAACAACGCTTCAGGCCATCGGTGGTCGCAACGGGTATAGGTGGTCGCTCAAGGAAGATGAAGCAACGGTAATCGGCACCGGAGCTGAATTGCAATGGCCTGTCGCAATAAACACCACGTTTGTTCTTCAGGATGGCTGTGGAGATAAAACAGAAAAAGAAATAAAAGTATTGGATGAATGTCACGGGTCCTGCGTCTTGGAACCACTTACCATTTTGCCAACACATCAATTCGAGGTTTGTGAAGGAACCTATATTACGTTAATCGGGCAGGGAGGAAGAGGTAGTTACAAATGGTATTCAACCCAGCACCCCAATGATATTCTTCAGGTCGGGAACTCGTACTCATGGTCAGTAGAAATTTCGGATACCATTAAAGTCATGGATAAATGTTTGTTGGAAGATGCAGCCCTCATATTCATGAAGGATGAGTGTGATACTTATTGCACCGTGATTACCGGAGACCTGTCAATTCAAAAAAATAAAACGGTGGTCATGCCGGGAGAAAGTGTAGACCTTCAGGTAGTCAATGAAAACGGAATCGTGACCTGGTATCTTCTTCCAGTACAACAGCCCTTTGCAACAGGCAACCAACTTTCTTTGATACTCACGGATTCTGCGGACGTAGTGGCCATCGATCATTGTGGGCGAGCAGATACGATCCACCTGGAGACGCTTTTTATACCCAACGTCATCACGCCCAACAACGATAATTTAAATGAAGTGTTTGAAATTAAAGGCGTAGACGAGCCCTTGCAACTTACCATTGTAAACCGGTGGGGTGAGAATGTTTACGAGCGAGCGGAGTACAATAATTCCTGGGACGGTGATAATTTACCAGAAGGTATTTATTACTATAAGGTAAGCATTGGCAATCCAAAACGACTGATCTACAGGGGTAGTGTTTCAATTTTAAGATAGTCGGAAGAAAGAGCAGAACCCATAAATGGAGCAAGCGTTGCGCGTTTTTCATTTGTGCATCCTGACACCAATTTTATTTATTTACCGAAGGCACAAGTTCTGCTCACACGTAAACCAATGCCTGAAGACTTGTGTCAGTGTGAGCAGAGCCTCTGTCCCGTTACTCTGTGTAATTCTAAGACGCTTGCAGAATACAAATGCTTACCGTTCTTTTTTTTACGGGCTCTTGTATCTTTTTCACGTTTTGGCATTATGGCTTCAAACACAGAAAATATGAACCTAAAACGTATTATGCTATTGGCAGCGGGATTACTGGTGATCCAGTCCTGCGATAATGATCCGCAAATTAAAACGACTACGGGCAATCCATTAAACTTTACGGCAGCATCAGGGACAATTCTGACGATAGCGGGAAAGGGGCCTTCTGCATTCGGCTATTCGGGTAATGGAGGTGTGGCGAGTGACGCAGAAATTGATTTTGTTACCGGTGTTTCGGTTGATCAATCCGGAAATGTATACATCAGTGGTGGTGCCTCGAACACCATTCGAAAGATATATTCATCCACAGGTGTTATTCAAAATTATGCTGGCGTCTTTCTGGGATGGAATGTAGTTGATCCGACTCCATTGCAGGGAGACAACGGACCAGCTGCCAATGCTCATCTGAATTTCCCCCTTGCACTTCATGTCGATCGCGATGGAAATATAATTCTGCTCGATGCGGGAAATCAGTTGGTGCGTGAAATCCAGGGAAGCGACAGCACGATTCATAAAATTGCCGGAGGAAATTCCTGGACTGACTTTGGTGGTGATGGAGGTTCGGCTACATCCGCTTCTTTTAACAATGCGTATGCTGTGACGACCGATGCCTCCGGGAATATTTATATGGCCGATCAATATAACCAGGCGATACGGAAGATTGACCGGGCATCAGGCATTATTACAACCCTCGTGGGAACGGGCCCTGACCATCAGGGGTATAGTGGTGACAATGGACCTGCTGCATTAGCTATGCTGAATCTTCCGAGGTCAGTAGCAGTTGACGACAATGGAGACATTTACATCTCTGACACGGGCAATCAGGTGATTCGCAAAGTAAGGGATGGAATCATTACAACCTTTGCGGGTAATGGATCATCGGGTTACAGTGGTGATGGTGGCGTAGCAACAAATGCAAGGCTAGATAGCCCGGAAGCCATTACAGTGGACAGCGAGCACAATGTTTATTTTGTTGATGGAAACAATAATGTAATTCGCAAAGTGGACGCCAATGGTATCATCACAACGTATGTTGGAACCGGGGTACCCGGGTACACCGGTGATGGTGGTCCTGCCACCGAGGCCACGATTGCTAATCCTTGGGGTATTACAACGGACAGCAATGGCAATCTCTACATTGCTGATACGAATAATGCCGCCATTCGTGTGGTCATTAAATGACGGTCGTGATATTTCGCTTCATCTGTCTCTGCCTCGGAACTCTGCTGAGACAGATGAAGCGTGTCAGTTTGAAATGTACTTGTATTTGAATTTTTGAAAGAAGTATCATCAATATCGCTTAAGATCGTCTTCAACAATGCGAAGACGTTCTAGCAATTCAAAGTGCCCGGGGGCAATTTCTAAACCTTTTTTAAGAATCGCTTTGGCTTTAGTGTACTCTTTTCTGCGATAGTGATACGCGCCAGCTTCTGCATAAGCCATCCCAATGTATACCTCATCCGTGGCGGCTATCTCCTTTTCAGCTTCTAATCCAGCCTCCAATTGTTCCATTCGTGTATACGCTTCAGGGCCCTTATCATGATTGAATAAATTGTAGGTAGACATTGATAATTGATACAGACGAAACATCCTGAAATTTCTATTCGTTGTAATAAATGGAAACTCCACAATGTAAGCATCCAGCGCAGCGATATTTTTTTCTTTGTCTTTTACTTTGTCGGTTTTTAACATAATGGCTCTCACAATGAGTTCCTGTAACCTTGCATCTTTCTGATTGTAGCGATAGGCCTGGCTGGCGAATGTAAGACTCTTATTCATTTCGCCTTTCATAGAATACCACTGACTCATGTTTAAATAATAGGAGTAAGAAATATCATCTACTAATTCCTTGTCAACGATATTTTTCGTTACCAATTCAAAGGCCTTTGCTGCAAGCGTATCATTGCTCTCTTTGAATAAGTTCTTTTCAAGGATCTGATCAAACTGTCCGATTACTTGTTTGCGATCTTTTATGTCTTTGACGGCATTGGCATATTGACACAGATACAAAATATCGTTTACTGATTCGAAGTTGCTATTGCTGAGTGCAATGCTCAGAAAAGTGATTTTCATTGCCTCATGTTTGGGGCGAGGGTAGAGTAAATTCAATTTGGCAACACATTGAATGGCCAGATCGAGGTTCTTTTCCTCATATGATGTAACCGCCCAGTTGTGATATTGCAGACCCGCTAACTGATTGAGCGATATGTTTTGATTATTATAAAAGAATTCATTGAATGCGTTGGCCTGCCCTACTGAATTTACATGTTCACGGGTAGTAAATTTCATGGTGATAAGTCCATCCAGATATGCTTGTTTGGCTTTTTCATCCGGCACATAAAACCCACGGGGATTGGTTGTTTCGAATAAAATATTTTCGTCATTGGGATACGTCACCAGATATATGTGAGTCGGCTTTTCTTTAATGTCGAACGAAATTCCGTAGTTCTCCAAAATAATGGTATACAACATAGAAGCAGAGACGCAATTGTAAACTCCGTCTTTAAATACCTGGCTGAATAAAACATGTTCTTCGTATCGGGTGAAAAAATGAGCGTGTACTTCTTTGAAGATGAGTTTCGCTTTTTGCTTGTGCGAGGTTACATTCAATACCTTAGGATCCAGTAGCCGGTAAAAATTGTCGAGCTTTTCGCGATACCGTACGTAGGTCACCGAGTCGCTGTCAATGGCTAGAAAAACAGACAGTAAATCAACATGATCTCCCGCCAGCGCCTTTTTAAGACGTGAAGCTTCAAAAGCTGTTCGGTAGAGTAAGGTGTCGTACGCTTTTAAGGATGTGACCGTAAGAGTCAACAAAACGCAAGCGATAATGGTTAACCGTTTCATGTGCCCTAAAGTAAACTGTTTTGAATGCAAATCATGAAATTGGAGCGGAGAAATTTTAAAATCGCAATTAGATTTTGTTTGACTCTGCAATTAGCGGAAGGACTTTGTGGATATAAGTTTCAAGTATTGGATTCAGTATCCTTCATTATGCGCAAGTATTTCATTCTTCTTTTATTCAGTTTTTTGTCATCTCAATTTTTATTTGGACAATGCCCCCTTCAACTGAGGATTCACCCGCTTTTTCGTTTTACGCACCCGCTGGTATCACCATCACGTCAGTAAAAGTTACCATTGGAAATTATTTGCATTGAGGAGAACACCATAGAGCACGAATCTGTGGTTCAGATTTTATCATAACATCGATTGGAAATTGCATTTATGAAGATGGTAAAATTAACCCGAATCCAGCATCGAATTTTATCTATCTGGAGTCTTGAAAGACGAATCAACTTTACACTAAGCTATTTGATCTGATAGGTAATAAAGTACTGATTGGTGAGGGCCAGTCCAAGATTAATATACGGGGAATTGCTGAAGGAATCTATTTGCTAAAAATTAGAATAGGACAGACGGAGGCTATAATCAGAACGGGCAAGATTGGCAACGCCTCCAGCATGGCCTTTCACCAAAGGCGTAGCAAGCTTATTTTCTTCCAAAGCCTGCTCGAACTTTCCTAGTTCTGTCAACGCAAGTCCTTTATAAAAATGATTAATCAAGTCTGCCTTTGAATAGTATTTGGCAATCATTTTATCGGAGTGTTCAATGACCCAGTCGTAATCATGTGCCATATAACGCATACGCGCAGAGTTGTTCAAGATGAATAGGCTCGTGAGGCTGTCAGCATCGGCAAGGGCTTTTTCTCTGATTTGGTAGGCCTCATTAAACTTATTTTGAGCAGCTACTAAAATGGCATACTCAAACCGAATCCTTGCGTTTTTAGTCTGCGATTCTAAAATTCTCAAGGGGAGTTTTTCGGCACAAGCATAATCGGCTTGATACTTTATTATAAAATTAGCCATTCCTCTAAGCCCTTCAACAGTGTTAGGATTTTAAGAAAAGGCTGTCAGAAAATAAGACAAACTTTTTTCATCTCCCGTTTTCTTAAGCATACCTGCATATCGCGGTGCCGAACCATAGGCTGAGCTGAGTTGATAAAAGACTGCGGCATTCATAGAATCTATTTCGTCAGCTTTTTCAAGTATAGCAATAGCACCCAAAACGTTCTCTTTGTTAAGTTGACTTAATAAATCTTTGGCTTTCTTCGCCAATGAATCCGAGTAGATTCGGGCGGGTGAATTGTTCACCGCCTTCTTTAATAAGGGTTGAGCCATAGGGCAATCAGCAGGAAAGCCTGCTGGTAATAATTTGTTCTGTGCGAATGAAGTGGTTGATACAGTGAATAGGATCACAATTAAACACCGAAACTGAAGAAGGCGAACCAAAGAATGGCCATAGGAAATTTTCTCTAGCATGTGCAGTTATTTATTTTTTTACTACTGCTTTACTTTCTATCCACCGGTTGATTTTTGTCTCCAAAATAATAAGTGGCAAGCATCCATCTTTCAACACTTCATCATGGAATTCTTTGATGTCAAATTTGTTCCCCAATTTCTTCTTTGCTCTTTCACGTAGTTCCATAATTTTTAACTCACCTACTTTATAGCTTACCGCCTGTCCTGCTGTTACCATATAACGTTCTATCCGTTGCTCCGCTTCAACGGCTGATACGGGTTGGTTCTCCAACACATAAGCAATGGCATTTTCACGGCTCCATCCTTTGTAATGGATGCCCGCATCTACCACCAATCGAACCGCCCGTTCTATTTCACCATTTAATCTGCCCAGATATTGATAGGGGTCTGTGTACATTCCTAATTCCTTACCTAAACTTTCGGCATACAATGCCCAGCCTTCAGCAAAAGCACTTGTGGTATAAGCTTTTCTAAATTCAGGAATATCCGCTTCCTGTTGAAGCGCTAATTGATAATGATGACCGGGAATAGCTTCGTGTATAAATAAATCTTCCATTGCAAAATAATTGTATTGAGCCGGGTCACGGATTACTTCATAAAAAATGCCGGGCCTTGTTCCATCTCTCGATGGTTTAGTGTACTCGGCATTAGCACCAGCGGCCCGAAACTTTTCAGTAGCCCTTACTTCAAATTTTGCTTTGGGTGTTAAATTAAAAAGGATGTTTAGCTGTGGCGACATTCTATCAAGAAAACTTCTGAACCTATCCAACACTTCCTCTTCAGTTTTAAATGGAAAAAACTTAGGGTCGGTTTTTACATATTCAAAAAAGGAATTTAAATCACCTTTAAAGTCCACTTGTGTTTTTACAGTTTCCATTTCTATGCGAATACGAGCAACTTCACTGAGTCCTAAATTAAAAATTTGCTCGGCTGTAATGTTTGTAGTGGTGTAATGCTGCAACCACAATTCATACTCCTCTTTTCCATTATAATTATCTAAAAGGCCTGATGTTTTTCTTGCTTTTGGGATATAGCCATCAACAATATAATCATGCAACTTTTTATAAGCTGGTTTAATAATATTTTCAATCGCATCCGAATAATCTTTTTTTAATTGAACCGCAGCGGCACTATCTAAATTAGCGGGAAGTTTTAGTAAAGGTTTATAGAAAACATTTTCTTGAACAGTAGCTTCAAATAATGGCTTTAATTGTGGCGGCACTTTTTCCATGGCAGCCCTAGGATTTGTATTATTTTGCTCCACGCCTTTTTGCATATTATCAATGGCCTGGTCAACCCATACCTGGAAAACTTTCATACGGCTGATGAAATCCCGGTAATCTTTTTCGGTAGTGAAGGGAACAAAGCCTGCTCCCGAACCCAGGGTTGCAAACCGTGTTGGAAAACTAAATACGAATTGATCAACTGGCCTGTAAAACCCCAAAGAGTTGGTTAGTCGTTCGTTTTCTGATTTCAGTTTGTAGGTAAGTACATCGATACTTAATAGTTCAGATGCCGTTAAGCCTGCTTTATTTATGACAGCTAATTGAGTGAGATATTTTTGATTCAGGGCTTTCGCTTTTTTTATATGCTCTTCGCTGATCGTAATTTCAAGTTGGTTGTTGTAATCGTTGATACCTGCTTGTGTGGCTTCCAAAGGATTTAGGGCATAATATTCTTTTGAATACTGTTCCAGTAATGACTCCAATTGAATCGGTTGGTTTTTCTTTTGTGCCAATAGCTGAAAAGAAAAAAGATTTATCAGTGAGATAAACAGGAATGTTGCTTGCCTTATTTTCATTATTCTATTTTTTTAATAGTCTATAATAACTTGTTTGTCCGGGTGCGGCCGTGTAATCCTTGTGCCTTGGTTTGATGTTACTCACGTGAAGAACACCGACAAGGGCGTCAGTATGGTCAATTCTTTGGCCTCTCCGTTGTTGGAGAGTTTGAAATGAACCAAATCTTTACAATTTTATCATTGTCAAACTCATAAATAAGTGCTGAATAAAATGGCTCACCTCGACCCGTAATTTTCTCTTTCAAAATTGCTTTGTTCCCGACAATATATATATCAAATATCTCGGCTTTATTTTTCGGATATTTAGCAAATGTTTTTGAATGACGAGAAATCAAACCATCTGCGGTTGAGTCTCGAAGTGTATTCGGAAACTCGTAAACTTTTACGCTGTCTGAAAGTGGCTTTTTTTCGCCAACCCAATCTTGCTTATTGTATGTCGCAATTTTATCGGCAATAATTTTTCTCATAGATTCTTCTGAGGTATTTGAAGGCTTTTGGCAAAAAGCTATTTCCCAGCCAAGTATCAATAACGAAAGAATAACTATTTTTTTCATTTACGGATATTTAAATGTAGCATCGGTGTCATATGCGTTTATCGTCCTTTAAGAAATTCTTTTTGTTCGTGCCTTAATAAAATCCCACTTTTCCTTTTACAGATTCAAATAATTTTTTTGAATTATAGCCAACACCACTTTTAAAAACATACTGTACTTTTCTAATGTCATTAATATTTTTTGACGGGTCTCCGTCAATAATCAACACATCAGCTGATTTACCTACTTCAATCGTGCCAATGGTTTTGTCAAAACCCAAAGCGATTGCTCCATTGAGTGTTGCTATTTTAATTGCTTCCAAAGGTGTAAAGCCATCTGCTTCAACTAATAATTCAATGGCACGCCAGTTTCCGTAACCAGCCAATGTGCCTCCATTGCCTGTCGGGTCAGTACCAACTGTAAGCAGGCCGCCCATATTATAGAATAGCTTTTCCATTTTTGAATTCTTTACAAATGCTCTATCGCGGTCGGTAGGGGTTGTACTGGATTTCGTCAAAGCAAAGTTTTTTAAATAGTAGTCCCTGGTATCGGGTGACATTGCACTAAGAACATCTTCATTTGGCATTGGCTGGGTAGTTGTGCCCCCCTCAAACACAGACAATGATGAAGTGATACCTACCTTCTTGTCGATTAGGAATTGCATAAGTTGACGTACACTATCGCTTTGGATATTCAAGCTGCCTAATGCTTTAATCCCAGCACCAGGAGTGGGTTGTTCATTTTCTTTCTTGACATTAACAAAATCGGTGCTGGCCATAAATCCATGTTCCAAATTGTCAATGCCCAGTTCGGCAGCTTCGCGGTAGGTCACGGCATCCAAATGCCCTGTAAATTTTAGTTTTCTCTTTTTAGCTTCAGCAATGGCCGCTTTGAGTGTAGGCTTATCGATTCCCATATATGCCTTAAAGGATGTGAAGCCCTGGTCGGCCCAATAGTTTACAAAGGCTGCTGCTTCCGCGGGTGTTCTATTTTCCTTCATTTGAGGAAAAGCTGATTCTTTTCCCTGAACGTAAGGTGCGGTTAGCTCAATTGATGGTCCGGGGATTAAACCCAAATCAATATCCTTTTTTATTCGAATGTCAGAATAGGGTTCAATGCTTCCGCAAGTTCGGATAGTAGTCGCTCCTGCCGCTAAATAAAGACGAGGAAAGGTAACAGGTAGTTGTTTCAAATTCACATAGCGTGGCGCTCTTGAGGCTGCCGAGATATACATGTGTTCATGAAGCATTACCAAACCTGGCATGATGGCTTTGCCATTCAAATCAAGGATGGTAGCACCTTTGGGAATGATTGCTTTTGTATCATCTCCTACCCAGTCAATTTTTCCATTGACGATGATAACGGTTTGTTGTGGTTTGGCAGCATTGCCTTTTCCGTCAATCAACAAACCATTTTTGAAAACTATGGCCGGGTCGTTGTACTCAATATACTTTTTTGTTTCATCGCTGAATTTTATTTGCGAAAAGGAAGGGGAAATAAACAAGCACAAAAGCGTTATGGAAAGAGTAAAACTTTTCATGTGTTGATATTTTAGGTGCGTTTAATCATTGTCGAATGTAAGGCCTTTAGCTTCCATTTCTTTTTTTCTCTTACCAGTATGACCGATTCAAGCCAGTGTATACTTATTTGTTTACCCCCTCTCGTAATTTCTGAGTGAAGATTGTAAGTTGCCCATGCGGTGTTTTTATCTGCAGAAGAATTTATGAATTCAAGAGAATTTACTCTTTTAAAATCGGTAGCTGTGTTTTGTCTAATCGCTCTTCGAATAAGCGTATCCAAAGTCCAGACCTGGCCGTATTCAATCAATGTAATATCGGGAGTGCTGTAGCTTTTTAAGCTAACGGAATCCCTGTTTGATAATGATTCAAAAAAGTTAATTACAGTTTGCTGTACTTCCTGCTGGTCTTTTGTAAGTGACTGTTGAGCCATCAACGATGTTGAAAGAGATGTGACGAAGATTAGAAGGCTTGTCCATTTTAACATAATTGATTTATTTTTTGGGTTGTCATTAATTCATGTAACGAAAGCCTGCTGGTAATACTTTTTTTTGCGCAAATGAAATGTTTGATGCAGTAAATAGAATCGCGATTAAACTTACTGTAAAAGGAAACTTTGAGTAGCCTACGTATTTTGTTTTGCTTGTCCGTATATCCATATTTTTTGTCATATCAATTCAACAAAAATGAAATTGAGTCCCCTTGTTGTCTTCCTGCCGTTGTTCAGCCCACTATTGGCAATGCCAATGTTGGGTGCTGTTTTTCTTACGCATCTATTCCAATTTTTCAAACACAATATTTCTTGCCCTTGAAACGCTAACATTCATTAGTGCAACTTTGTCCTGTTTAAAATATAGATTTCCGCTAACTCTAAATACATTAAAATTAAATCCGTCTTTATAGGTTGGGTTTAATTCAATATCCAAATTTGGTTTTACATTCATCATCAATTTTCTATCTTTGAGATAAACTGTAAGGGTAGAATTTGTTTCCGTAGAAAAGTATTTCCCTGCATATTTTTCCAAATATTCATTTGTAATAATAGGTGCTTCTGCTTTGGAATAATGAATGCTATCTCTATCTGGAATAATATATAGTAATCCTCTTGTGTCATTCATTTCAACCAATCTATCAGGTGTTTCCATTTTAAATTTCTTTTCAGATTGTGGTGTGAGCAAAACATTATTTAGCAATAGACGGTTATCTTTTACTTCAACATAAGCTCCTAATCCGTCTCTATCATTTTTGTACCAGCCTTCATAAGCTTTCATAACTTTTTCAGGAATAGCTATTTTTAATTGAGTTTTATTATTTTTTGTTTTTCCTTCAGGAATAAAAATATCTCTAATAGGATTTGTCAATTTATTTTTTGAAGTATCGAACTGGGAGGTATTGCATAAAAAAGCAAGGGAAAGATTTTTATCAGGGAATACTTCTAACATGGCTCTGTACCCTGCTGTTGCACCTTCATGTTGAATATGACGCTGCCCTCTAAATATCTGAATAAACAAACCCGCACCGTAATCACTCATTGTGGCATTGTTAAACTTTTCAACTTTGGTCTGTTTTGAAAGAAGCGAAGTTGTTCCGAGTTTTCCCGACAGATAAAAATCATTCCATTTTAATAAATCCTCGGTTGTTGTTAATAATCCACCATTACCGTAAGCATCTTCATTGGGCATAAATGTTTCGTAACCATCTTTTGTTAAACGGTACGCTATTGACCTGTCTTTCACAATTTTATTATGATTTTCTCTCCATTCAGTATCTGTCATACCCGCAGGGGTAAATATGTTTTGTTTGGTAAACTCCGCCAAACTTTGTCCGCTCACTCTTTGTACTATAATAGAAAAAATATTATAGTTTGAATTACTGTAAATAAACTCTGCTCCTGGTGTATTATTCAGTTTTTTTTGAACCTTAATAATTTCCAAAGCATCCTCATTGGAATAGTTTTTTGTAGTTCTTTCCCAACCTGCCAGTGATGCAACAGAACTCCAATCCCTTAAACCACTGGTATGGTGCATCATCTGTTCAAGTGTAATAACATAACCATAGTTTGGTAATTCGGGAATGTATTTTCTTACATCATCATTTAAGGATAACTTACCTTGTTGCTCTAACAATAGTATTGCAGCGGCTGTGAACTGTTTTGAAACAGAGCCAGCTTCAATTTTTGATGTTACTGTTAAAGGAACATTATGTTCAAGGTCTGCCATACCATAAGCCTTTGAAAAAATGATTTCACCATTTCTTTTTATGGACAATTGGCAACCGGGGTTATGAGGTAAATAAATGCTCATTGCTTTGTCAATGAGTGTCAGTGTGTCTTGCAGTGTTTGAGAAAAGCAAGTTGTTGATGTTAGTAGTAAAAGATAAAGCAATAATTTATTTTTCATGATAATGTTATGGTTTTCCTGCCGCTGTTTGTGTTTCTGCAGTGGGTATGGTAGTATGATTACCGAAAGTCATATCCTTACAGCCTGTCAAATTTCAAGTCGTCAGTCACACACTATTTACTCATACTTTTCGCTAACGCTCTACATGCATTCAACTTTGAATAAACTGCTTTGTATACACTGGGAGAAGCAACTGATGTGAGCGGTTGGCTTGAGAAGTAAGCTATGACCATATTGGCTGAACGGTTAATGTAGATTAACTGACCCTGAACGCCCAGTCCACAATACTCACCTTTGGTCTCGTCCAAAATCCACCAGAAATTTTTGTAACCCACCCAAGGAGTCCTTGAATAAACATCATTTCTCGCAAAACGGTCTTTATCTTCTTTAGTCAGCTTCAATGTTTCATCTACCCAATTCGCTGGAATAATTTGTTTGCCTCCGATACTTCCTCTATTGAGAATCAAATTGCCGAATAAGGCAGCATCACGTAAAGTGGTATTCATGCCGCCCATGGCAACACCCATATAGGCTCGGTCAACAGTAAGGTATGCATCGTGTTCTGCACCTATGTATGCCCATATATTTTCATGGATAAAGTCTGCAAAAGACTTTCCCGAAATTCTTGAAATCAGCCAGCCAGCAACGTCTGTATTAGTCGAGTTATATTCAAACTTATAGCCTGGCTTCATTTCTTTATTACTGGTTGCTTTCTTAGCTAAGAAATCATAACTCCCCCACACGTCAGCCGTCATTACTTCCGATTCTGGTTTGGGTGAGTAATTAAGACCATTTAAAGGCGCATAAAACTTTTGATAGAACGAGGCCGTATCGACATATTCTTCCTGAAAGCCCAGGGCTGTCGACATATTCAACACGTCTTGAATGGTAGATCGCTCGTAGGCGCTCCCTTTCAATTCGTGAATATATCGCGCAGGGGATGCTGATAAATCAATTTTACCTTGCTCGACTAAAATCCCAAGTGCTGTACTGGTCATTGATTTAGTTGCTGAAAACCAGATGTGTTGATAATTTCGGGTTAACCCATTCCAATAGTTCTCATATAACACCGAATTGTTTTGAGTAACAATTACACCATCCGCATAAAAGTCTTTAAATATGTTTTCAAATGTGGAACCCTTACCGTCAGTATCTACCGTTGGGAAGTTGGCGATGGTCTTGTCTGGCAACTCGTTAAAAGAATACACAGCCCCAGAGCGGGGCACCATGATTACGTGCAACGGAGCACCTGTGTTCCTAAAGCTCCACTGGCTATATGGATATGTCCGGTAGTTTTTTAAAGTTACCTGACTCTCACGGGTAGGTGGAAAGCCATCCATAACTTTTGTTTGGCTATCTACTTGATGTGGTTGGGCAATTGTCACACCAACGTTTATTAAAAATAGAAAGCCAATAAATACTTTTTTCATATCATTTGAATTCATTGATTTTGAAATTTGTAGTCCACGGTTTTGTCGGCACACCTTGCTTAATAAGTCTAATTGTGATTCTAAAGTCGGTCACCCCAGCAGCCGACAATCAGATATATGCACGATAAGTCAGCGGAGGAGCTCATAATCATTTCGTGAGTTTAGGTCCAACAATCTCCATGTCATGTTCCTTGAATTGTTGCTCAAGCGTTTTTCCTTCCGTGTACGCTGGATTTTTTCTGTTATAAAAAAACGCTTCCATTTTCCCCGCAGGCTGGTAGGTAAGAATCATTTGGTGAGGGTCTTTCCCGATTGTAAGAAAACAGTGAGGAATATTTCTTGGCGCAAAAACAGTGTCGCCTTTTTTAAGATTAAATACCTCATCTCCAATTTTTACAAGGTAATTTCCTTTTGTGATGAACAATACTTCATCCTGATTAGGATGAATATGTAAAGGCGGCCCAACATCTTCGGGGTCATTCTCCTCTACAACATATAATTCATTGTTAGTGTCTTTACCTGAAACTTTACACTTCATATTTTTTCTCTGTCCAAAAATTGTGTCTTCATTGAACCGGTCTTTATCTGCTTCCACTTTAAATCCTTTCTTAAGTTTATCTTGAGCCATGGCAATAAAAGGAGCAATAGATGCTATCGGTACTGCCGAAAGAAACAACTGAATTAATTTTCGTCTTTTCATTTTTGTCAAATTATAGTAACAATTAGTCTGAATAATGGATCGTCCTAACATGGTTATAACGTTTGAGGAATCGTCAGTTTATTCCTTAGTCCCTATAGTTCAACGCTGGTTTCCTGTCGCCAAGTAATGCCTTGTATTGATAATCGCCTTTTGATTGTATTAATTCTTCTTTAGCTTTTTTTATTAGTTCAGGGTTAGTAAACAAATCTATTACCGTAAACGCCATTGTTTTTGAAGCAACCATCATTCCTTTTATTCCTATGTCTGTACCACCACAGGCAACGGCTTGCCAGCTATGTGCACTCGTGCCCGGTACCCATGTTGCAGCTTCCAGTCCAACGGTAGGTACAACATAACTCACGTCACCTACATCCGTAGAACCCTGGTTTTTTTCAATGTACACTAGTTTTACAATAGACGCAGAATCTATCGACTCGGCTTTACTCAAAAAACTTGTTTGTATTTTTTTAGCGTAATTTATTTCTTCTGCTGTATAGGTTACACCATCCACTTTCACCAAATTGGTTTGCATGTTTAAGGCAAGTGTTTTATTAATAAGAAGGTCGTGAGTGCCACCAATTATTTCGTAATCCATTTTTGTTTCAGTACCAAGGGCTGCGCCCTCCGCAGCTTTTGCAATCCTGTCAAAAATAGATACCGCCATTGCTTTATCGGGATGTCGTACGTAATAATATACTTCGGCAAATTCAGGAACCACATTAGGAGCTTTACCTCCATTTGTAATTACATAATGAATGCGGGTTTCTTGAGGTATATGTTCCCTCATCATGTTCACCATATTATTCATCGCCTCCACAGCATCTAAGGCGGAGCGACCTTGTTCTGGAGAGCCAGCCGCATGAGATGCAATTCCATAAAACCTAAACTTGGCAGATTTATTAGCCAATGCACTTGAATACGTAACCGTATTTTGGTTGCTTGGATGCCAATGCAATACTATATCTACAGCGTTAAACAGACCCTCTTTAACCATATATACTTTTCCACTTCCACCTTCTTCGGCAGGGCAACCAAATACTTTTAGGGTACCTTTTAGCTTTCCTGATTCTAATAATTTTTTGATCGCGATACCCGCAGCTACTGAACCCGTGCCAAACAAATGATGCCCGCAAGCATGTCCACTGTTTTTATTTGCAATGGGAGTTTTTACTGGAGAATTGTCTTGCGATATTCCAGGTAAGGCATCATACTCTGCAAGAATGCCAATCACTGGCGAACCACTTCCATACGTTGCTAAAAATGCAGTAGGCATGCCAGCTACACCAGCTTCAACAGTAAAGCCATTGTCCTTTAATATATTCTGCAACAACGCAGTGCTTTTATTTTCTTTATATCCTAATTCTGCGTAGTCCCAAATACTCAAAGCAATTTTTTTATACGCATCATAACCCGATTGTATAGATGTAGCTGTCTCATTTTTTAATGCGTCAATTGATTTGTTGTTTTTGCTTTGAGCTAAGCAACTGAATCCAATGGTCAGCGCAATAATGGAAGTAAGAAGTAATTTCATATTATTTTTTAATGGTGATTGTTTCTCAATGATAGGATGTCGACTTAACTGGTTTATTTTAATTATTCTATCCGAACTAATACTCTTCTTGTTTTTATATTGTCGCCAATAATTGCTGTATCTCCTTTTAGTTGAATTTGCCTTGGCTGTTCCGTATCGGTATACCACGGAAGCGTTCCTCCTTTAACATGATGGATTACCTGACCTTTTGCAGGTTCGTATGTATACGTACCGAAGTATCCGAAGGAATGACTGCTAAAAAATTCATGAAAATTTATAGTGTATTTTTTAGCCTCTTCTTGTGTTATTTTTAGAGGCGTATCGCTGGAAACATTGATACTTAATATGCCACCGGGTGAGTAAATAAAACATCCTCTCGGGTTTTTTCCGTAACGGTGTACCCAGGTATTTGTAGTAGAATCCAAATCAGCAAACTCCACAAGCCGCCATACACCAACAATGCCTTTCGCGGGTTTTACTGTTTGTGAATTGGCTGTAGAATAGATTATAAAGATTATCAATAGTCCAATTAAACCGGATTTCATTTTCATATTTGATTTAGTGTTAACACTCAGGCAAATGAGATGAAGATAAATTTGCAGCATTTACAAATAACTCAGCCACCATTTTTCTTTGTGTGCTTGTTTATAGGTATCAAATTTTTTGCAGAGTGGATACATGAATGCAATAACTAAAATCCAAACGAGGTAAACCGTTGTTAAATTAAAGCCATAGCCTTTTAATTCTGGCACAAAAACGATCCAATCTGTCAGGATCATAATTTTCCAACCATACCCTGTCAGTTGAGCAGCGATCATGGCCAGAATATGAATCAGGTAAAGATGGAGTATGTAATAGAAGAAAGGTACTCGTCCGAAGATGCTAAAAAAATTGACTGCCCTGCCCTTTAAGCTTTCGCTGTTGGCCAGAAATAAAAATGCAGGCCCAAGCGTCATCAGCAAATAGGAAAGCGATGGTGGGTACTTTGTTGTAGCCAATACCGACATAAGTGTTTGCATAGTTGTGTTGTATTCCATCCATGGTGCAGGATCACCATAGAGGTTTATGGTTCGCAGAATTACGAACAGCAAAATAGCAGATACACCAAGTATGTTCAGCATCTTCCTTCGGTTGGCATTATTGAATGTGGGCTCATAAAGTTGACCAAAACAATAACCGAGCGCCATCACCGCGATCCACGGTACGATAGGATAATCAATGTAAAATTTATTGCCTTCTGAAATCGTAAAGACTCGCATATCATGGATTATAGACCAGAGAACACTGCCTTCGAAATGAATTGAATCGAGAAGGTTGTGACCGAAAATAAGTACAATGCTAAAGATAAGGATTGCCTTATAGGGCAGATGAACAACGGCTGATAATACGATCATGCTGATTCCAAGAGACCAGATAACCAACAAGCCGGGCGTTCTGAATTGAATATCAAAGTACCAAGCAAAGTTAACGATTGTCATCTCGATGAAAACAAGCCAGAGGCCACGCTTAACCAAAAATATTGAGAGGTCTTTTGTTTGCTTTCTTCTTCCAACAAAAAAAGCCGAAAGTCCTGCGAGAAAACAAAATATAGGTGCGCAGAAATTGGTGACCCATCGTGTGAGAAAAGTGGCTATGGTGGTTAACTCAGGATTGTTTGGATCGAAAAAAAATGCAGATGAATGAAAATAATCCCTCGTATGATCAAGTGCCATGATGACCATCACTAAACCTTTTAACAGGTCAATAGATTCTATTCGGGGTTTTGCTATTGTTGTCATAATCCTTCGATTTGTAGCCTTTTACAAATAACTCAGCCACCATTTTTGTTTGTTATTGGCTTTATAGTTATCATACCATTTGCACAGCGGATACATAAAAATGACAACAGTAAGCCAAACGATATAAACTAGAGGTAAACTAAAACCTTCGCCAGGAACTAAATATCGAAATGGGATTTGAACGAATTGGCTTCCTTCTTCCATTGAATGACCTCGCAAAAGAAAACAGATTAAGCTCACTATATGGAGTACATACCAATGAATGGCATAATAAAACAACGCTGTTCGTCCATAAATTTGAAACCAGTCTGTAATTCGATTTTTGAACTTCTTAATAAACGCTAAAAACAAAAACGCTACGCCAATCGTAACACTCATAAACATTAGTGATGGTGGATATTTGTGAACTTTTATAAAAGAAAGCAGCTTGAAAAATCCGTTTTTTTGTATGCTCCAAGCGTGTGGGTCGCCATAAATATTGATAAAGCGAACCACAATAAAAAATACAAGTAGAGCCGCACCAATTCGATAAAATAGTTTTTGACGTTGTGCTATTGAAAATTTCTGTGTAAAAAATATTCCTGAGCAATAGCCCAAAATCATTAAACCTGTCCAAGGAACAAATGGATAAAGGATAACAAAAGAATGATTACGTAGGAATGGATAAGTGGCACCACTACCTCTATGCAGCAAATCCCACCAAAAATTAGTTTTGAAGTTGGCAGCCGCCTCCGGAAAATCTAATAAATTATGACCAAAAACGACCAACAAACCTATAGCTAAAATGATATTAAAAGGCAAGAAAATAAGTAAACCTAAACACAACATGCTGATGCCAATTACACCAACGACTACCAGATAAAATGAATTGAAGGTAGGGTCAAACGTTGTTCCAAAGTTGACTATAATAATTTCAAAAAAAATGAGCCACAATCCTCTTTTGATTAAGAAAGCACTTAACTCAGTTTTTGTTTTTCTTAAACTTTGCAAATAAATAGATACACCTGATAGAAAAACAAAAATGGGTGCGCAAAAATGGGTTACCCAACGTGTAAAAAACAGGGCTGGTGTAGTAGTTTGTAAGTTCAGTGGGTCGTCTGTCCAAGCGTTAATATGGAAAAAGTCTCTGGTATGATCGAGTGCCATTATTACCATTACCACACCTCGTAAGATGTCAATAGATTCTATTCTTGGTTTAGTGATTGCTGTCATTCTTTAGATAATTGCAGTTTTTTTTATTTTAGTAAATTAGGTTGATTATCAATTTCATAGAAGCACATCATCGCCATATTACCACGCTAATGTTGCATTTAGCCCTTCTGCTTTTGTTTGTATAAACATCTTTGATGTTTGCTTTTTACTTTTTAAATACTGCCAGTAACGCAGTTGCTCCGATCTGCGTCCCTAAAGGAATAGCAGCAAGGTCAACTAAGTAATTATTAGCATGCATAAAAAATGACGATTTCTTTCCTTGTTCTATGGCCTTTGCATGAGCAGGTGGATTGGCTACACCAACCATGATGTAATTGCATACGGTTTTACCATTTCCTTTTACCAGGTGCTGGAAATCTTCAGAGCCCATGGAAGCCGGGGAATCGGTTATAATGTTTGCCGGTGTGACTACCTGACCAAGAGCAGCATTAACTTTTTCAGTTAATTGTGCATCATTCTCAAGTGGATAAACTTTCCCTTTCATTTTAATTGTGGGGTATTGTTCTTTGGAGAGTCCATTGGAAACGGCAATGCCTTCATTAATTCTGGTAATCCCTACCAGTAATGTGGTTCTTACAGTTTCATTGAACCAGCGTAAGTTTACCTTTATAGTTACCGAAGCCGGAATAACATTATTATCGGTTCCGCCATTGATTGCACCAACCGTTATGACGGCAACATCCTGTGCGCCAATATTCCTGCTGATGATAGTTTGATATTGCATTACCGCGTTGCAGGCCATTACAATTGGATCTTTTCCGTCTTCTGGTCTTGATCCATGACCACCAATGCCATAAAAGTTACATCCAGTTGGTCGCTGCCCGACATGCGCACGCCTATTCCATTATTAATCTTTCCGAGTGGCCTATTACTAGTGTGCAAACCCAATAGAAAATCAGGTACAGGTACCTCTTTTTCATACATCTTGTCATCTATCATGGCTTGTGCCCCCGTAAGTAGTTCCTCGGCTGACTGTGCTAAAAACACCAATGTTCCTTTCCATTCTTTTTTTAAAGTCATCATAATTTTGGCAACACCCAGCATCCAGGTTACATGTGCATCGTGTCCGCAGGCATGCATCACAGGAGTTTCTGCACCATCTTCTTTTTTCATAATTTTTGTGCTTGCATAGGGAAGCCCAGTTATTTCTTTCACAGAGTTACAATCCATGTCTGCTCTGTACATTACCATTGGCCCAGTTCCGTTTTTTAAAATTCCGACAACTCCTGTTTTCCCAATTCCAGTTATTACTTCGTAGCCCAAATCTTTTAATTCGTTTGCTATAATGCCCGATGTACGAACCTCCATAAAACCGAGTTCAGGATTTTGATGAAGGTCTTTAAAGATTTCTACCAGCCAGGAAGAATCCGTATAAACAAGTTGTTTTACTTTATTGGGTTGCGCATGAAGTGAAAAGGCAGATAATGCTATTGCTGCGAACAAGCAAGTAATTTTATTTTTCATACAGTTATGTTTTATTGGTTTACAAATAACTCAGCCACCATTTTTCTTTGCGTGCTTGTTTATAGGCATCAAATTTTTTGCATAGTGGATAAAGCAAGGCGATAACTAAAATCCAAATCAGGTAAACCGTTATAAGATTAAAGCCATAACCTGTTAATGCTTCTGTTTTTGTAATGTGTTTGGATAAAATCATGGCTTGCCATCCAAAGCCGGTCAATTGAGCAGCTAACATGGCTAATAAATGAATGACATAAAGATGAATGATGTAGTAGAAAAATGGCACCCGGCCAAACACGCAAAAGAAGTCAACGATTTTGCCTTTTAACTTTTCTGCATGGGCAAGAAAAAGAAATGCTCCACCCAATGTTACCAACAAATACAACAAAGAAGGCGGATACTTGCTAACATTGAAAATTGACATGACTGTCTTTACTGTATATCCATAGTTTGTCCACTTCACGGGGTCGCCATAAGCATGGATTGCTATCAGAAGAAAGAAAAGTAAAATGCTTTCTAAACCCAGGCCGTTCAAAATTCTCTTCCTTTTGAAGGCGTCAAAACTGTTGTCATACAATGGCCCAAAGCAATACCCTAATGACATAACCGCTATCCAGGGTATGATTGGATAGCCAACAAGGATAGAATGAGTTCCATCACTCCAAAGAAGACCACGTTGATGCAGGAGCGACCAAAGTATATTGTCTTTTATATCAATGCTATCCAACAAGTTGTGCCCGAAAATGATGATTATGCTAAATAGCAGAATGATATTTTTGGGTAGATGGATAAGGCCTGCCAACACAATCATACTTACGCCAAGCACCCATATTACCAATAATCCGGTACGACTGAATTCAGGGTCAAAATACCATGCAAAAGACACAATGGTTAGTTCGATAAAAATTAACCAGAGCCCACGTTTGAGTAAGAACACGGATAATTCAGCGGGTGATTTTCTTTTGCCAATCATAAAGGCAGAAAGCCCAGCCAGAAAACTAAATGCAGGTGCACAAAAATGAGTGATGAATCGTGTAAAGAAAATAGCCAGTGTTGTTTGGGTTGGATCGGTAGGATTAAAAAAGTGCGCAGAATAATGAAAATAATCCCTCGTGTGATCAAGCGCCATGATGACCATTACTAAACCTTTCAACAGGTCAATAGAATCTATTCTCGGCTTTGTGATTGTGGTCATTGATTATAGCAGTTGGAATTTTATTGAGCAGACTTTATCTCTGTTAGTAATATTGTAACTGTTGTGTTGCCGATATTCTCAACGTAGTGTTTACCTACTTTGTCGCTCCACTCTACATTGCCCGATATTTCCTCAGCGTCAAACGGTTTTCCATTTTCCGGATAGATTCTAAGCAGTCCACCTGAAATCACATAAGACGTTTTTGGAGGATGTGTATGTGTGCTGTCCTTTTCTCCGGGCTTGAGAGTGTATTCGACTACTCGTACATATTCATTTTCCAATACTATTTTTGCCTTGTCAGGCGAAGCTTTTACAAAGTCAATTTCTGTGCTATCCATTTCGGCTGGAGCTTTATTTTGCAAAGAGTCACTTAATACCGTTACATGATTGCTTTTTATCGGTTTTGAATTTTGATTACACGAGATAGACAGCAGGCTGATGGTGATAAGAAAGATTAGTTTATTCATGTATATAGGTTAACAGATGTTACTTACGATTTCATTTTTTCACGCAAAGGCGAAACGTTGTCATTTCTTTTTCCAACTCAATACAATTTCAGTAATCAATAATGGTATAGCCCAGCAAAACCAGATAATGGTTACGCCTCTTTCTTCAAATTCCGGCATCAATGATTTTATAAAAGCTGAATTATTTAAAATGCGGAAAAAGAAGAAACCGAGCGTGACCACATAGCTTCTTATCATCCACTCTTTGTGTTGAGTCATCCGTCTTTTCATCACCGATAGATAAGCCATCGATGCAGTTGTAATCCAGGCAAAGGCTAATGCCTGCAAACCAAACGCCCATGCAAAACTTATTTTGTATCCACTTGTCCAGGCCAAATTCGTAGCGGATATTGTACCGATTAAAATGGCAATGAGATAGATACGTCCCATCATTCTGTGCATGCTGACGTACTTATTTCGAAATGCTTTCCAGAATTGAAACGGACCAATTAACATGGCTGTAAGCCCGCAAGAGATATGAAAAACCAAAGCAAATTTATAATCCCAAAACCTGCCGTAGCTTTCTTTAGTAAGGTAGAAGTAGGGTAAAATCTCCTGAAAAGTAACTTTACCGATATAGAGAATAAGGAGAAATACAAAGCCTGCCCTTACATACGAAGTTGTTTTGCTTTGTTGACGCAGTGGCAGTAAGTTATTGTTCATAATATTTCTGAGTTTCCGGAATTTTAATCCTCTACAAAGCTCACGTAACCCAGGAATTTTTGTGAGTACAAATCCATCATTCAGTTTCAGTTTCTCTTCAATCAATAGGATAAATTGCTCAGGATCAGGATAAATTCATCATTCTGTGAGGAAACGACCAGATTAATATAATCCAGATGAACTTAAAAACGGGGCTTCGATTATCTTTATAAGCAAATGTCTAATGCCCACCGCTTGTATTTCAGGTTTTTGATCTGCTTTTGCTTTTATGGAAAATTCGCCTTTGCGCAAATGGGTTCTGGCAACGAAACCATTTCCACCGCACAGGGATTATCACAAG
The DNA here is from genome assembly GCA_031412655.1 of Chryseolinea sp. Lineage (GTDB taxonomy): Bacteria > Bacteroidota > Bacteroidia > Cytophagales > Cyclobacteriaceae > Chryseolinea. Next base: position 9,913 of record JANODK010000269.1, on the reverse strand, counting down.
GACTTATTAATGATATGATCCAGGATAAAGAGGGCTTTATCTGGATTGCTACAAAGGGTGGCTTGAACCGATATGATGGATACACCTTCAAAATTTTTACAAATGACCCGCAGGACACAAGTTCAATCAGCAGCAATGCAGTAAGCAATTTGCTGGAAGACAGCAAGGGCAGGATTTGGATAGGCACTTACGATGGGGGCGTGAATGTGTATAATAAAAACACAGGTCGTTTTTTGCGCATTGCTAAGAAATCGGGAGACCTGTCCGGACTTTCCAGCAATCGTATTATATCTGCCATGATAGAGTTGCCTAACGGTAGCATATTGGTATGCCCGCAAGGCGGCAGCATGAACATTGTTTCCCTGTCCGACAATAGTATAGACCCGCCATCTATTACACAGTTAAATGCTCCCCAAAACCTTGAAATAATGGGTGTGGGAAAAGATGATAAAGGCTTTATATGGGTTGGCTGCACAGATAGCAGCATCTTTATTTTCAATCCGTCTTCTTTCAGTTTCGGGTTGTTAAGTAACGGACCTACGCTTACTGATTTGATTGAAAAGGTTGGCACCCGACTCACCGCACGCTCAAGCCAGCCATCTTTCTTAGAACCTTTTCCTGAAAATCCTGAATCTGGTATGGCATTAATAGATTCTACCGGGCAATTGCGCCCAGGTATTTTTAGTAATGACACAGCCGGAGGTTTGATTCTCGATAAACGTTTTCCTTTAAAACCGGGGACTTCGGGTGATGTTTTTTTTGATTTCCAAGGCCTAAAAGCAGGAGCGGATCTGAATGATGTTACCATCCTATATTTAAAAACATCTGTCAAGAATCAAGGCCTGAAGAGCCTGCTGTTAGACCGTTCAGGTATTTTATGGGTGGGCACACTGGGGCACGGTATATATAAATATAGAGTTGGGCCCGCCCGCTTCAAACCAATACTTCCAAAATGGAGCTTGCAACGATTAACGCTACTAAATAAAGATATCATCTACGTGCAGGGATGGAGAGTGGCAAAAACTGTGACTGCTGATGGAGCCGAATATTCAAATCCACTTCAACGAGTTGTAGGTAATTCAGTGACAACCGTTGCGCTGCAGGCTCAGAATGGCGATTACTGGAGTTATGCATTAGATAGTAAAACCGTAACGCACTACACTGCCGGTTTAAAAATGATGGCCACTTACGATGAACCGGTAAACCCAACTCGAACTGAGCAGCTACAACCCATGATAGAAGATAGCAAGGGACGTATATGGGTTTGTGGAGCGAACGGAACATTAGCACGAATTGACCCAACAACCAGTAAAATAACCAGGTTTGTAATAGATATTGAACGAAATACTGGTACTCAGGCGCTTGCTCAAACCAATGCTTTCTACGAAGATGACCAGGGCATTTTCTGGCTGGGCACTGAACATGGGTTTGCAAGGCTGGATTTTAAAAATGATGCTGGTGAGCCAGAAGTAAAATGGTATAAAAACATTCCGGACAATACCAGTTCTCTAAGTTACAATTATGTTTCCTGGTTTATGGATGATCCCATAAATGCTGACTATCTATGGATATGCACCAAGGGCGGTGGCCTGAACCGTATGGAAAAATCAACAGGAAAATTTATCCGTTATACTACAAAACAGGGATTGCCTAATGATGTTGTTTATGGAGTGTTGACAGATAGGGAAGGCAATATATGGGGCAGCACTAACAAGGGATTGTTTTGCATGATGGCCGGACAAAAAGATGAACAGCCGATGTTCAGAGTTTTCAGTACCAGCGATGGCTTACAAGCAGATGAATTTAATACCAATGCATTAGCCAAACTATCCAACGGCAATCTGGCTTTTGGTGGGATAAACGGTATCAACATTTTCGATCCGCAAAAAGTACTCTCTTCGGGCTTTATGCCCCAAATTTTCATCACGGGTATTCAGATTGGAAATAAAGCACTTGCACCTGGCGATGAAACAGGTGTGCTGAAAGAAACCATTGAACAAACTTCTAGTATCACCCTTTCCCACTTGCAAGATGTCGTTACGCTTGAATTTTCATCGCTTGATTTTACTGCGCCCAGTCAAAATAAATACCGTTACCAGTTAGTTGGCATTGATAAAGACTGGGTGGAAAGCGGCACAAGACGCACCGCTACTTACCTGCACGTGCCCCCCGGCCAATATGTGTTTAAAGTGCAGGGTAGTAACAGCCAGGGAATGTGGAGCACCACGATTGCTGAATTAAAAATTACTATAACTCCTCCGTGGTGGCGCACGTGGTGTGCTTATCTTGTTTATGTGCTGTTGATTGGGTTTGTCTTGAGGGCGTATTTTTTATTCAGAATAAACAAAGCAAAACTACAATCTCAACTTCATTTCGAGCAGCAGGAAGCAAAACGTGCTCGGGAATTAGATACACTTAAGACACAGTTGTATGCCAATATCACGCATGAGTTTCGCACTCCGCTTACCGTTATCATGGGAATGGCGCAACAGGTAAAATCAAAACCTGAAGAACATCTTGATAACGGTATGAATATGATTGTGCGTAACGGCCAGCACCTGCTTGATCTTGTAAATGAAATGCTCGATTTATCAAAACTGGAAGATGGAAAGATGACGCTGCACTTGATAAATGGCGATGTGGTTAATTTTTTGAGATACATTGTAGAATCGTTTCAATCATTGGCAGCCGGCCAGCAAAAACAATTTCACTTTTTATCCGATACGGATGAATTAACGGTAGCTTATGATGCAGAAAAACTAAGGCAGATTATCGCCAATCTTTTATCCAATGCCTTAAAGTTTACACCGGCAAAAGGTAATGTGTATGTTAGCATTTCGCAGGAAGAAGCTGCAGATGCCGACCATGCCATCATGGTTATAAAGGTAAAAGATACCGGCATCGGTATTCCTGAAAACCAGGTCCAGCATATATTCGACCGTTTTTACCAGTTAGATAACAGTCATACCCGCAAAGCAGAAGGCACAGGTATCGGCCTGGCGCTCACCAAAGAATTAGTAAAACTCATGAGCGGAACCATTGCTGTAAAAAGCCCACCGGTTGGCGCCACAAGAGGAACTGAATTTATTATTACTCTTCCATTAACCAAAGTGCGTAATGGAATAAGCGTAAACGTACCCACTACACCGGCAAATAAAAATGATGTAGTTGCACCTTTGCAAAAACAGACAACTGAATATGTAGACGACAATGCCACGAAAGACAAAAGTGTACCCTTATTGTTATTGGTAGAAGATAACGTTGATGTTGTGGCGTATACAGCAAGTTGTTTGCCCGATTATAAATTAAGTGTTGGAAAAGATGGCCAGGAAGGATTTGATATTGCAGTGGAAATAGTACCGGACTTGATTATTACCGATGTCATGATGCCCTTTATTGATGGTTTTGAAATGTGCCGGAAGCTCCGTCAGGACGAACGCACCAGCCACATACCCATCATCATGCTTACGGCAAAGGCCGATATGCAAAGTAAATTGGAAGGTTTGGAACAGGGTGCAGACGTGTATTTGGAAAAACCGTTCAATAAAGAAGAACTGCTGCTACACATCAGAAAATTAATAGAACTAAGAAAACATTTACAGCAATACTATAGCAAACAAATGGGCCTAATTGCTGATACAGAAACAACACCTGCTCCTGGACAGCGCAATATTGAAGAAGGAAAAGAACATGAGTTTGTAAAAAAGGTGAGAGAAATTGTGGAAGCCAATTTTACCAATTACGAGTTCAGCGTAGAGCAGTTGTGTCAGCAGGTGTTTATGAGCCACTCGCAGTTGCATCGTAAATTAGAAGCCCTTACAAATTGTTCGCCTAATAAGTTTATAAAATTGGTTCGTTTACAAAAAGCCAAAACATTATTAGCCAACCCTGCACTACCTGTTGGTATCATTGCTTTGGATTGCGGGTATATTGATCCCGGATATTTTGCCCGGGTGTTTAAACAGGAGTACGGTCTAACTCCACAAGAATGGAGAATAGTGAAATGATGAGGATTACTATTGGTAACTTCCTAAGGTGGTGAACTCCATTTTCAAGATGCTTAGTGATGCCTTAAAACGCTTTAATATTTTACGCCTCTATTTTTCATACACCGAAAATAAAAAAGCCTCTTTTCAGAGGCATTTCGCAAAGTGTGTGATCCCGCTGGAACAAGGACATTAGGGTCAATCATTATCAAATGATACCCATTTTAAATAGGAAAAGCCTTTTTAGTACCAAATCAATATCATGTGACACTGATAAATACTCATTCCGGTGTTAAAACGGTGTTAAAATTCGAGAAGTATTACCACGAACTTTTTGATATTTATTATTTCAGAAGTTCAGATAACTATTCGCACTTCCACAAGCCGCCTCTTAATTCATTTGTTTCTTAAGGAAGGCTATAACTTTATTCCGAATATCGTCTGCATCGAACATCACACCAAAGTGAGGCGCATCTTTGACAATGACAAGTTCGTTTTGAACGCCCACCACGTTTAGCCATGAACTCAGTAACTGAGAGTGTTTATTTGAAACAATGTCATCTTTTTCGCCATGAATAATCAGGAATGGCGGATCATTTTTATCGACATAAGTAATAGGGCTTGCTGCCTTTGCAAGATCAGGACGTGACAACGGTGTCGCACCGATCAACAGGCTTTCGGGAGATTTAGGATCATTGCTTCCAGGAAATAATATTAATTCAGCAGGGCCATAAAAATCAATAACAGCTTTGAAGGTGAATGATTTATTTGTTCCTGGCATGAAAAAATTTTCAACATTATTATTCTTTGACAAACCTATCAATGAGGCCAGATGTCCACCTGCTGAAAAGCCCATGACAGCAATTCGTTTTTTGTCAAGGCCATATTTATCTGCGTTGTCAAATAGAAATGAAATCGCACGATTGCAGTCTTGTATCTGTGCAGGAAAAATTGCTTGCGTTGCAAACCGGTAATCGATAGAGGCGAGCGCAAAACCACTGCTAACTATTTCCCCAACAGTTTTCTTCATATAGCCGATGTCCGCATACTTATCATTGCCTAACCAGCCACCGCCATGTACGAAGATTACTAATGGCACTTTACCCTTTGCATCCGCTGGTAGGTAAATGTCCAGTAAGTGTTTTGGCAAGCTATCGTTATTATAAGGTATGTTGCCATGTAAAATAGTCCCCTTTGGAAATGCATCGATGACAGGGTTGGTTTGAGAGAAAGCGACATTTGATAATGTCAAGGAAAGAAAAACGATGGAGTAAACAATTCTGTTTATCATATGTGCTGGATTTTAAAATGAATAAGGTCAGTTTTTGATGTTCACTTTGCTGTATTGATTTGATACTGCTCATCACTCACTTTCTCCATCCAATCTACAACTTTCCCGTTCAGTTCTTCTTGCGTAGCGATATGCGTCATTGCCATTGTTGCCGATGCTCCATGCCAATGCTTTTCACCTGGAGCAATCCAGACTATATCACCTGGCCTGATTTCTTCTATGGCGCCACCTTCGCGTTGCACTAATCCTACCCCTGACAACACAATCAACGTTTGACCAAGAGGATGCGTGTGCCATGCTGTTCTTGCCCCAGGTTCAAATGTTACCTCTGCCGCACCTGCGCGTCTGTGTCCGTTTGGTTGAAATAAATAATTAATGCGCACTGATCCCGTGAACCAATCTTCCGGGCCCTTGACTGATGGTTGAGAACCTAATTTTATAATTTCCATTTCGTTCTAGTTGTTGGATTTATACTGCTCATCTGTAACGGGCTCCATCCATGTGACAAACCCGTTTTCTGTCTTTGGCAAAATATACATTTGCGTAAGACTGTTATATTCAGTTGCACCATGCCAGTGCCTTGTATTTGCCGGAACCTTGATGACTTCACCCTTTTTCATCGTTTGCCTTGGTTGTCCTTCCAGTTGATGATATCCTTCACCATCAAGTACAATTAGAATTTGCCCGCTTGGATGTAAGTGCCAGTTTGATCTTGCACTTTTTTCGAAATAAACATTTCCCACAAGTGTGTTGTAGATGGAGTCATTTGCGACTAAGCCAAAATTGTAGGCGTTGCCTGTGAAGTTTGTTGCGGGACCTAGTTCACCTTTTGGAAAAATTGCTTCTTTCGAAGAATCAGATTCTGATTGCTGACTTTGATTGTTGTCGCGATCACAGCTAATTAGGGTGACCAGTAATAACAAGACAGTGATGGAATTAATAAGTTTGAGTTTCATCGTTGTGTTTTTAAGTTTATCATTTGCTGAGCAGTTCAAACGTGACTGTCGCGTTACCTGAACCTAGTTCCTGTGAGAGGCCGCTTGGGTTTTCAATTTTTCCAAGCCTTGTGTAGCTATATGACGTGTTGAATGTTTTATAAAACAATACCAGCGTATTGGAACCCCAAAGCATCATATCTCCTGCGTTAGTGGTGCGGGGGTTAGAAGCATTAGCCGGTAGGCTATTGGACAAATCGAAAAACTTCTCATTGCTGTTGAGATCCTTCATGTTGACTGTTAGCGGTAACATTTTTTTAAATTCGGTAGCTGCAGCGTTTGATTCAAGTATTGCTGTAAAATGAGCGTTGCCAATGATTATCTCAATTGTATCCATCATAAGTTCTGAAGTTTTGGGAGCAGAATCTGGAACATTGTTTTCAAGCAACGCGGCTTCTTCGGTCGTGCAGCTGGCCGAAACTATCAAAGGCAAGATGAATATAAGGATACTCGCGGATAACTTCATGATCTTTGTCATTTCAATCTTTGTTAATGTTGAACCCTGGTACGACATCGTCTGAGTTGTGCTTTGCTTATTTTATAGTTCCTGCGATGTCGGACGGAAGATAATTTCATTGACATCAACATCTTCCGGCTGACTGATAGCAAACGCGACCACACGCGCGAAACTATCTGGACTAATTCCAACCGCTCCCACATAGTCTTTGTTTGCCTGCTGAATATCTGCCTCGGTAATATGCTCAAGCAACTCTGTTTTTACAGCTCCGGGACAAACTATAGTGGTACGGATATTATAAGGCTTCACTTCCATGCGTAAGCCTTCAGTCAATGCACGCACGGCAAATTTCGTAGCTGAATAAACCGCGGAGCCGTTAAATATTTTGTGACCTGCCACTGAGGATGTGTTGATAATCTGACCTGATTTCTGCGCTTTCATGTAAGGCAGAGCTGCGGCAATTCCATTGAGTACCCCTTTGATATTGACATCGATCATTGTATCCCATTCGTCAACATTAAGCCTGTCCATTGGTGATAACGGCATGATGCCAGCGTTATTAAGGATCACGTCAACGCGCCCGAATTGTTTAACAGCTGAGTCGACAAGATTCTTTACCTGATCCCGCTGTGTTACATCCGCAGCGATGGAAAGTGCTTTTCCCCCTTTGTCACGAATCTCCTTGGCGAGCTTTTCAATTCTGTCAGCTCTTCTTGCGCCCAGTACCACCGCTGCACCAAGTTGTGACAAGTGCTTTGCTGCAGCTTCGCCCATACCACTGCTTGCGCCTGTGATTACAATTACTTTACCTTTTATATTATTTTCCATTTCCATTTTTAATTTTATTGGTATTATTTTTTTTACTGCTCAAGAACACTCGAACGGACTATCGACTTTCTTCCATTACCGCAGTTTTTTTTGCCGACACATCATTTAAGTTAGCCTTGAAGAATTCCTCGAGCTTTTTGAAAGGGATGATATCTACTTTGTCATACAGATCAACATGCACTGCTTTGGGAATGATAACCAACTCTTTTGGCTCCGCTGCTGCCTTGTACGCGTCTTCGCTGAAGTAGCGTGAATGAGCATTTTCGCCAGCGATGATCAAGACGGGGCGCGGAGAGATTTCTTTGATATACGTGAGGAGAGGCATATTCATGAATGACCACGGATTGGTTGCGGTCCAGGAACTATTTGAATTAATAGAACGGGGATGAAACCCACGCGGTGTTTTGTAATAGTTAAAGTAGTCGACTACAAATTGCGGCTCATTACCAGTAAGTTTTTCGGGTAGATTGCTTGAGCTGGCGGCATACGATCCCTTCTCGGCATCTTTCCAACGCTGCTCTCCAAGCTGCTCAAGAGTTTGCGTACGTTGCTCTGGTGTAAGTGCATCATAATAGCCATTCGCCATTACGCGACTCATATTGTACATGCTGGTAACAGCAACAGCTTTTATCCGTTTGTCAATTGCGGCAGCATTCAATCCCATCCCGGCAAATCCGCAGATACCAATGATACCAATTCTGTTTCTGTCAATATTATTTTGCAGTCCTAGAAAATCTACTGCTGCACTGAAATCTTCTGTATTAATATCAGGTGATGCGACATTTCGTGGTTCGCCACTGCTTTCGCCTGTGTACGAAGGATCAAACGCAAGTGCGGCAAAACCTCGCTTTGCCATGTTTTGCGCATAGAGCCCAGACGATTGTTCCTTGACCGCGCCAAACGGCCCACAAATAGCAAGAGCGGCCAAAGACTTTCCTCCAGCATTTTTAGGAAGATATAAATCTCCGGCTAACAAAATTCCATAACGGTTTTTAAACATTACTTTTTGGCGAGTAACCTTGTCGCTTAGTTGGAAAGTATACTGCTCTCCTTGATTTTCCTTATTCATAGTTTCTTTCTTTTGATTTGAAACTGCGCTTCGATTTTGTGAGTGGGCTTGTCCTATAATCAGTAGTGACAAAGTCGCTAAAGTGGCTATTGCTTTCATGCTTTTTTGATTTGATTTACTTATACAAATTTGGTGTGGCTGGAGCGCCTTTGGTTAAAGAAAATCAAACTAATCATTAAGATTTTCAAACTATTAATCCAAAGGCTAAAAACAGAATACCGCGTTTTAACCGCTAAAAAAGAGTTTTTGTGGATCGCTGGATATTTTTTCTATACGCTCGCTCGAAATGTGCCGAATTTCGATTTGCAGTATCCAGACTGAAAATAAGGCTCAGTCGAATTTTCGTAAGTTTGATAATCTTAATAGAAAGATTGAATTTCTTATGTTCCGATCGTGTTAGAAGCAAGAGATTTGTGCTCTAGAATTAAAGTAAGGTGAGAATGATTTTCAGAGCGATAAAAAAGGCATGTGAATAGATTTGCAATCAGGATTCGTTTCCAGATTTTCAGAAATGAAATTGATACCCAACTAAAGGCATTGTTATGGAGAAAGGTAATGAAAGATCAGTCTCGACTTTTAACAGCGAGCTTAAACTCAAAGGCTTTAACGCCTTCCAGATTGGGGATGACTCAAATGGTGTCAGAGAATATAGTCGAAAAGATTTTTATAAGATCTGCCTAACGACCGGAGAAAGTATTATTAACTACGCTGATCGGAGCTACGGTATGAAGGGAACGATCTTGTTCTTTGCGAATCCCAACGTTCCATATTCATGGGAGACAATTTCAAGGAGTTATGTAGGGTATACGTGTTTGTTTTCTGAAGATTTTTACAAACCCTCAGACCGTACTGAAAGTTTGCAGCATTCATCACTGTTCAAAATTGGAGGAACACCAATCTTCCAGATTTCTGAGGAGAAGCGTGAATTTCTTAATGGAATCTTTCGAAACATGATCACAGAACAAAGTACCAGCTATGCGTTCAAAGATGATCTGATTCGAAACTATGTGAATCTAATAATACATGAAGCTTTGAAACTTCAGCCAGCTCAGGATTTTGACCAGGTCAAGAATGCCTCGCATCGGATCACAAATGTTTTCCTTGAGCTACTCGAAAGACAATTCCCGATCGAGAGTAAAGATCGTCCGCTTCAACTACGCACCGCTCAGGACTATGGCAGTAATCTGAATTTGCATGTCAACTACCTGAACAGAGCCGTTAAGGAAACAACAGGAAAATCTACAACAACGCATATCAGTGAACGTATTGCCAGTGAAGCAAAAGCAT
>JANODK010000268.1:0-74655 GCA_031412655.1 Chryseolinea sp. | reverse complement strand
GATTCCACCACAATGGAATTATTTGTTGGTGGTGCTTGGATAAACGATGGAAGTTCTCCTTCCGATATTGGCGGAGTTTCAACCGGCTCTAACAGCGGTGCTTATCCTGATAAAGTAATGCAAAGTTTCTGGTCAACTACCTCTACTTCAACCGTAGCAACAATTACTTTAAATGGCTTGGATAATAGCAAGCGATACAACATAACCTTATTTGGAAGCCGCAACGAATTTTGGTTTGCTAATACGCTTTATAGTGTAAGTGGCGTTGCCTTGCCAATAACCCTAAATACATCTAAAAACACGAATAATACTGTTCATTTTAACGGATTGCAACCTACTGGTGGACTGATAACTGTAACTGTGAAAAAGGGTTCAAATATAGTTGACCCACTTGCAACTATGGTTCAACGCGATGCCGTTTTAAATGCTATGGTTGTGGAAGCCTATACAATAGGTACTACACCCAGAAGACCTACTACTTTGGTTGCCAAGGGAGTTTCAAAAACTGCAATTAAGCTGACATGGTTTGACAACTCGGCAGATGAAGATGGTTTTGAAATTTATAGAGCCGAATCTCTGCAAGGTCCATTTAATCTAATTACCACTACCCTTCCAAATGTTGAGACGTTTACAGACATAGGCCTGGCTCAAAACTCAGCTCATATTTATAGAGTACGTGCCAAAAAATTACCTAGCGCATTTACTGTTTATACAAATGATGCCATTGCTTCAACTTTTAGTCAAATTATATACCTCAATATAAATTCAAGTGCCGCAGGCGGACATCTGCAAGCTATAGCACCATGGAATAATACCGCGACAGTTCCACCCACTGCGCCATCTCCGAGTATCACAATCAATAATCTTAAAGATGATATAGGCGTCAACACCCTAGTGGATTTTGAAATTGCACCCATTGTATCAGGTGGGGTTAATAACACAGGATACCTTACCGGAAATAATTCTGGTATTTATCCTGATGCGGTTTTGGAAAATTATTATTACACTATTCCATTCGATGCACCAGCACAGTATACTTTAAAAGGTCTCAATAAAAATTTCGCCTACGATTTGACTTTTTTAGGAAACGAATGGAGCACGGTGACCCAAGCTGGAGGAATTGTAGCATCAGACTACTCTATAGGGACAACGACAGTTTCGCTATTTAATGGAAGAAACTCAACCGAGACGGTATCCATCAATCAAATACAACCTGCGGCTGATAGCACGATAGGAATACAATTTAAAACGAATATCGAAGCTTTGAACGGGGTTTTGAATTCTTTAGTAATCTATGCCTACACCCCTTTAACAACCACCTTCGATACAGAAGCACCAACAAAACCACTCGGTGTTGCTGCCATTGATACAACCGATGTTAGTGTAACCTTGGCTTGGAATCCATCCTCCGATAATGTTTCAGTAGTAGGGTATGAAGTGTTTCAAGGTTCTACGCTAGTTGCCACCGTGGCGGATACTTCGGCTCTGATATTGAATCTTCAACCGTCAACCCTTTACATCTTTACTGTTCGGGCATTCGATCAGAAAGGAAATAGATCGGAGTTTAGCGATCCGTTTCAAATCATTACTAATCCCTCTACCACCGCAGCAACTTTATATTACCCAAAAAGTAGCGGTGATATTACCTTAACCGGTAATTGGGGGACACCCACTGCCAGCGGCACCCCTCCTAATAGTTTTACTTTTGCCAACCAGCAGTTTATCCTAGACCGCGATGCGGCTATAGATGCACCGTTAACCATTAGCGGAGTAAACGCCAAGCTTGTTGTAAACCCTGGCGTAACGCTAAACATTAACGATGCCTTAAATGCTATAGTCGATGCGGGTAGTGGTGCTGTTATTAATGTAGATTCGAACGTAACACCCCAGTTCGGCAATCTCAATTTGACTTCCACCATTAACTTTATCAGCATTCAAAACGCTGTCCCTGGTGCTATTTATGGGAATCTGAATTTAACAGGCGCAGGTTCTACCAAAAATTTAAGTACCGGAACCTATTTTGTAAATGGAGATCTTACCATTGGCAACGGTGTGGTGCTGAAAGGCGCTGCAGCCAATGCAACCACTATTAATCTAACGGGTAATTTAACTTTATTAGGAACGCCAACCATGCCGATATCGGATGAACGAATTGCCCTACATTTTACTTCCGGTGCAAATCAAACCATTACCGCCAATGCACTCAATATGAATTTCTACGAACTAAATGTATCGAACCGTTCGCAGCTAAGTTTAGTAAACAGTGGAACTTTACCCATTACTATAAATCTGGGATCTGCTAATGGAGGGGGATTAAGTATTGCGGATAGTTCTGTTTTCACACTAGGAAAAAATACGCTAAGCATTGAAGGCGCGGGCGGTATAAACCTAAATAATGAATTGGGTAAACTCAGCGTAGCGCAAGCCGACATTTTTATTAAGTCAACGGGAGATCAAGTCTCGAATCTTTACTTTGTTACCGGTAGCAATATACTTAACAGCCTTAACCTTGATGCAAACCCAACAGGTCAGGTCAATTTACGCACCCCTACTTTTATACTAGACAAAGTAGACATCAACAACGGAAAATTAAACTCATCTGCACCTGGCAACCTTGTTCTCTTTTCTGATGCCAATGGAACAGCCCGAATTTCGGCCATTCAAAATTCAGGATTAGTTATAGGCGCTATTGAATTTCAACGATACATCGATCCGAAAGGGCGCGTGTATCGTTATCTGAGCACTCCTGTATTTGCCTCAAAAGTAGAAGATTGGCAAAATTCAGGTTTAACGATTACGGGTAATTTTACAGGCAGATCAACAGGTACCATCAACCCCTCGCTTTTTTATTACGATGAAGTAAATGGAGCGTATGATCAGCTCAAGTTTTATGTTCCGTTTCCTTCTTCTACTAACCAAGAAGTATTTGAAGTTGGAAGAGGATATTCACTGTTTCAATTTCAGTCCACTAATCCTGGCCCTGCTAGAAAACTTAAACTTACAGGAGCAACGCAGCAAGGTAATTACACCTATTCCATTATAGCGCCAAATCCTGATAATACCGATAGTACGGGATGGAGTTTATTGGGTAATCCCTACCCCTCACCCATTGAATGGGCGAATGTTAATTGGAATGCATTGGGTATTGATGGTATTGTTCAGGTTCGAAGCCCTGGCCATATTGATGGACCTTTTCAGACATGGAATAAGGATGGTATAGGATCAGAAGATTTTAAAGGGATAATTTCGCAAGGCCAGGCATTCTGGGTGCATTCGAATAATTTAGTGTCTGTGCCAAGTTTGCAAATAAATGAAAATGTAAAATATGATTCAATCCGCGCGGGCTTCTTTAGATCAGTAAAACCTCGAAATCATTTTACCCTTAGCCTTACCAACGGCACTTTAAAAGATGAAACGTATGTTCATTTTTCTCCTAGGGGAACGACTGGAATTGATCGTGAGGTAGATGCCATTAAGTTAATGGCATCACAGTTTAATTTATCCACGCGTTCTGGCAGCAGTTCGCTAGCCATCAATAGTTTGCCCGAAGTATTTTGCACCACTAATATCTGGCTTGATTTGGCGAAGACAAACCCTGGCAACTATACATTCTCAATAACAAACCTGAATAGCTTCGACTATGAAGTTGTCGTAAAACTAAAAGATCATTTTACCGGTACAGAAACAATTTTAAAAGAAGTTTCGAATTATACCTTCAGCATAACGTCCGATAAAGCTTCGTTTGGCAATACACGTTTCGAGTTAGAGGTAAGCAAACCTGAAGTCAGGCTGGATGTAACGTCTTCACTGCAAACTCAAACCCTGTGCGAAGGTATTGGTAGTGTTAAAATCAATCTTCTTAATACTCAGCATGGAGTTACGTATTCAATACTGAAAGACGAAACGGTACTCAGCACATTCATCGGAAACGGTAGTGAACAGCAAGCCACAATTATTGAGAACGCATTGCAGTATGGTGCTAATCGTTTTGAATTGAACGCTGGCTTTACAGGATGCGACCGCGTTTCAGTGCCTTCTCAACTTGAACTTAATTACATACAAACCTACAAACCTTCTGTTGCTCCGGTTAAAATATGCGAAGGCGAAACTGCAGTACTTACTGCAGTAGGAGCACCCGATGGTGGTCGTTATAAATGGTATGAAAGTAACGCAAGCACAGACTCTCTTTTGATCACGGAATCCGCTAGTTTCACGACTCCTGTTTTAAATACTACAACTCATTATTTTGTTACCATTGTTAAAGAAGAATGCGAAAGTGCTGAGCGTACAGATGTGATTGTTGAAGTTGACAAAAAAGTAACTATACCTACCGTGATAAAAGAAGGAGAACAATTAATATCCAGTAGTAAAACAGGCAACCAGTGGAATTTGGACAACATGCCAATTGTTGGCGGTACGAGTATAATTTATCAACCAACCGTTCCCGGATTCTATTCCGTAACAGTTTCTGAAGGTTCTTGCAGTGCAACCTCAGCGCCAATCGAATTTGTAATTACCGAAGCAGAAGAAGATGAACGCGATCATTTTTCAATTTATCCAAATCCGGTAAAAGATCAGTTAATCATAACGCTGCCTTCATCTCATATGAAAAACGGAACTGATGTTGATATTTTCATTTACAATGCACAAGGATTGATTGTTGAAACAATAACGAAATCATGTAAAGAAAATAAGATTGAAGTCAATACCTCTGATATTTCTGCCGGACTCTACCTGCTCCGTATGCAGGTAATCGGGCAGATCATTGAAAGAAGGTTTATTAAAGAGTAAAGAGATTTTTATCAAAAACTGAATGCTTAAATACAACGGGGCTGCATTAAAAATGCAGCCCCGTTGTATTTAACGGTCTATTAAACCCAGATTATGCATTAGAAAAAATAGCCCCGACATTTATGTCGGGGAACAAATGGAAACAAACTAAAAGGGCTTTAGCCCAATATAATTTTGGCTAAAGCCAAATATTTTTTCAATTTATCTCCCCCGACATAAATGTCGGGGCTATTGCATAATCCAGGTTAAAACTAAATTATTCTGATGAAACAAAATTATTCAGCTAATAATCTTCCCTATTGAAGACTTCAGGCATCCTCGTTCCTCTTCCTCTACCATTGAACTAATTAGGCAAGCAAATTTCACTTAATTGAGACCTTCAACCAATGAACCTGTGCAAGGCCTTACTCTTCTTTCCCTCTATGGAGCGATAGGGATGCTAACTGACGTAGTTCTGTTAATTTGATTAAGGTTTAGAACTTGAAAATCAAAAGTGTCTACCAGTGTAATCGGCATTTGGGATGTTAATTTTCTGGAGCATGACCACTTCAGCATTTTTGCCCACATCAAATTTTATTGAAATTTTATAAGATTCAAGCTATCTCTCCCCTCTTTTGGTTAATGAGCAGTCGTAAAATGATGAATTTAAGTAAAAATTAGACTAATCCATTACTTTTAGTACATCTTAAAAAGATGGAATTAAACGCGCGAGAACAAAAATAATCCGTTTAAGATATTGGTTTCTTCAGTAGATTTGAAGGTCTTTAGTTATTTTCACTAGTTCACCAATTACAAAATATGTTTTATTTGGTTACTTCCTGACATCGGTATGGATGTAACTGAAATTGTGGCGCTTTAATCTATCGTTCTTCTTTATGAAAAAAAATTACTCTCGCTCTTGGACACTCTTGGTATGTGTCCTTTTGACTCTAAGTACATCGATTATTCAGGCTCAAACAATGCCTGAATTTACCCCCTATACCAAATCAAACCTCTATTCCTGGAACACAGCACCTTACCAATCGTTTCAATATCCATTCTCTGGCGGTGGGGTTGAAAGCCCCATGAGGTTTAGATTGATTACTCCTAATGGATTTAATAGGAGTGTAAGTGACGGCAAAAAGTATCCATTGATTATTTTTTTGCATGGCAGCGGAGAAGCCGGCCCTTACGATTCAAATCCGAATGATGCCATTAATTCGCAAGACAACGAGAAGCAATTAGTACACGGTGGTCAAACTCACATGAACGCTGTTTTAAACAATAATTTTCCAGGCATTGTGGTTTACCCCCAAATTCGCAGACCAGATCCTGCATTAGGAATAGGCGCAACCTGGGGTAACACGAATTTAAAGGGTGTTAAACGAATTGTCGATAAACTCATCTTAGATTACAAAGTTGATCCTGATCGAATTTACATTCATGGGCTTTCGCTTGGTGGAGAAGGAGCATTACGCTTTATGGCGTTATATCCTCAATACATTGCTGCGGCTCATCCTATGTCCGCTGCGGGTTCTATATTTTGGGCAAATGGATTGATGCAAAAATATGTTCATATCCCTATGCGCCAAGCTCAAGGAGCACTTGACACTGCACCGTCACCACAGCAAGGCAATGATCAAGTGCAGCAGATCAGAAGCATTGGTGGCAGCGTTCGATACTCTTATTATTATGAAATAGGTCATGGAGTATGGAATTCAGAATATGCAAAACCTGATTTCTTTTCATGGTTCTTAAGCAAAAGGAAAAATAACATTCACGTATTTAATGAACAAACTTCGTTTTGTGCAGGTGACGTTATAAGTGTAAGAATGGGACTTACCGCAGGTTTTCTCGCATATCAATGGGCCGCTAATGATACCATTAGTGGTGTTCTTCCTACAGCAACTTTAAATGAATATACAGCAACATCCGTTGGTAAATATTATGCACGTTTTCAGCGAGTAAATGGTGTTTGGACTAAGTGGTCTTCTGCGGTAGATATCAACACCAATAAACTCCCGTCATCAATACCTGCTATCTCCTCTAATGGTCAAAGTTTAAACTTACCTCCTTTAGACGGTAGCCCTGATGTTTTACTTTCAGGTTCAGGAAATAAAGGATTCTACCTGTGGAAAAGGGATGGTATTACATTAAGCAATACCTCACAAACGCTAACTACTTCTACGGCTGGTTTGTATACGTTAGCATCGAAAGATCCTGCAGAAACGGGATTTAGATCAGATGGCGTAACGCCAACTGAATTCAGGGCTCTTTCAATTGGATGCATTAGTCCGTTTTCATCTGCTGTGACGGTTACCACTCAGAATGGACTCTCAGTTCCTGCCGCTCCTACAAGTTTCTTTAGCAACGGAAGTTCTACCGGAAGTGTAATTCTGAACTGGAACGATAGATCAACCAATGAGACAGGTTTTGAAGTGTACCGTTCCATTAGTTCAGGCAGCGGTTACAAACTGATTACTATCTTACCTCCTTCCGCTACTTCAAACCCTCAGACTTATACCGACAATAATTTGGTTGCAAATAAAACCTATTACTATAAGATGAGAGCGGTTAATACTTCAGGAGGATCAGCTTATACCCCTGAGGTTTCAACGTCAACCTTTCAAGATGTAATTCCTCCCTCCTCCCCAGTTCTCACGGTTGGCCCCGCTTCCCGTACCGAGATCAATCTTGTATGGTCAGGAGCTTCCGATAACACGGCTGTTTTAGAATATGATGTTTTTCAAAATGGTCTGCTCATTGCAACTACTTCAAATTCAAATTTTAAAGCAACCGGGCTGATAGCATTGTCAACGTATAATTTTGTTGTAAAGGCGCGCGATGCCGCTGGAAACATTTCTGCCCCAAGTAATCAAGTTACGCCTTCGGCTGTTAACACTGGCTTATTCTATCGGTACTACCATCACAACAATTTAACAACTGTAAATGATATTGAGAGAAACGGAACGCTAATCACTACCGGGGTTTTTCCTAATTTTCAAATATCGCCTCGTTCAAGAAACGATGGGTTTGCGTTTATTTATGAAGGTTATATAAATATATCGACAGCCGGGAGTTATTCTTTCTATTTACAATCTGATGATGGAAGCCAACTGTATGTAAACAACACACTTGCCGTAAGCTTTGATGGGACACATGGATGCACAGAACGATCTGGAACTGCCATTACTCTTTCCGTTGGAACATATCCAATAAAGGTTTTATTTTTTGAGAATGGCGGTGGAGAGTGTCTGAATGTTAAATGGCAAGGGCCAGGTGTTTCAAAAGATATTATTCCAAGCAGTGTATTGAGCGACAGTTTTACGCCTCCAATTGCATTGGTTTCTCCAGGCGGCTTTGTTTCATCTGCTGTGAGTTTTAATAGCATTCAATTAAATTGGAACGACAACAGTACAAACGAAACAGGGTTTGAAATTTCGAGATCCAGTAGCTTAACTGGGACTTACCAAGTGGTTACTGTAGCTGCTGCAAACTCAATTACATGGACTGATAACTCCCTTACCGCATTATCAACTTATTACTACAAAGTAAGAGCTATAAATGCTTCGAGTGCATCTTCGCAAATAGGTCCTATAAATTCTACAACGCTAGCTTCTCCTGCTGCTCCAAATCCGATTTCGTCTTTAACAGTAACGGCTCAGACTGCCACGCAGACTACCATTAGCTGGGTCGATAATGCTGCAAATGAAACAGGTTTTGAAATTCAGAAATCATCGTCTCCGGTTGCCGGGTTTACAACTATTCATGTAACCTCCGCAAACGTAATTCAATTTACAGATAATCAACTTGGAGGTAATTCAATCGTGTATTATCGCATACGTGCCTTAGGCGAAGGCGGAACCGCTTCTGCTTTTTCAAGCCCCGTATCCTGCACTACAATCAACACCCCGCCATCTATAATGGCTATAGAAGACCGTTCCGTTTTTAGTACCAGCACCTATTCAATTAATGTTGTTGTTTCTGATATTGACAATGATGCAATTAGCTTTACTTTTCCAAATGGACTACCCGGTTTTGCTAGTTTTCAAAGTGATGGTTTTGGTCGCGGTGTACTTACTTTCACATCTGCTGTTATCGGTGTCTATACTATCAGAATTCAAGGCTCTGATGGAAACGCTACCGTGTCTGATGAATTTGTTATTACGGTAAATAGTAATCATCAACCGATACTATCAACTATTGACAATCAAACTTCAGAAGAAGGACGCATTACACCTCTTGCGCTTTCTGCTACTGATGCAGACACCAACCCATTAACGTATTCCGTTGTTGGCTTACCTCCTTTTGCTTCCTTTAATTCCGTAACACGCGTAATTAGTTTTAACCCTTCTTATGGAAGCGCTGGCATCTACGAGAATATAACGGTTACTGTAAAGGACAATCAGATTCCGGCAGGAATAGATTCTAAAACATTTACATTGATCGTTGTTCCATTGGATAAGTCCTATTCAATATCGGTCAATTTTGCGTATCTCAGTTCTAACTATGAAGGTTCTCCTTGGAACAATACAACAACTGTAGGTGCGGACTTAACCAATCTTAAAGATGACCAGGGAAATACGGTTCGGCTTGTAACCTTCAACTCTGCCACCGGCTGGACAAACTCTAACCCAAGAACAGGTGTATTACCGATTGATCCAAACTCCGTTTACACAAAAAAGGTAAGGGAATCCTTTTATAAAAGAAGCACTTCCTCCACTACATTAGTGAAGTTCAAAAATTTGAATCCAGCATTAAAATATAAAGCAACGGTGTATGGTGCCTATCCTGAAACCGCTGTGACTACCCGAAATACAAAATATACAATTACCGGTGCTAGCCCAAGCGAAGTTTTTGAGATTAACACGGTAAACAACACAACCACTACCAGAACCTCTAGTTATACCTTTCCAAACGCAAATGGAGAATTGGTTATTGGAGTTTCAAGAGGAACGGGAAACCCGCAGTTTTACTATATAAATTCTGTTATTCTAACGGCTTTCTTTGATGAAGGCGTTCCCCCTGTTGCACCGTCTAATTTAACAATTGTATCGCCTGCACATAATAAGGTTGATCTTAGCTGGCAAGATAACAGTGCTAATGAAACCCGTTTTGATATACTTAGATCAGCATCAGCGTCTGGTCCCTTCACAATAGTAGGATCTACTGGACCTAACACTATAAATTATTCAGACAACACTACAGTGGGTCGCAGTTCGTATTATTACAAAATAAGTGCTGTTAATACTACTGGAAGATCCGATTCCCAACCGAAGTTGATTCTAACACCCAATGGCTTACCTAATCTGGCGATTGTACCTGTTATTATTGTAAAAGCAGGACACGTTATCCAACAAAATATTGCGGCCATCGATCCTGAGAATGATCCTATTGTACTCTCTACTTTAAACCTACCTTCTTTTGGAAATTTTGTGGATAACACAAATGGTACTGGTAGTTTACAGTTTACTCCCCAATTAGGTGATGTGGGATCGTACGATCTAACCATAAAAGCAACGGATAATTTTACAGCAATTTCTGAAATGCGTGTAACGCTGGTGGTTTTAGATTCAGAATATGATGAAGCATTGTGGTTGAATTTTAAAGGCAATACTACCGATGCACAAAACCCTTGGAACAACCTACAAGCTTTTGTTAGTAATCCTGCTTTAATGAACAGCACAGGGCAACCAACTTCTAACTTTCAATTGTTTGTTGGTTCAAATTGGACAGGCTCTTCTGACAATGGCGGATACAACTCTGCGTCTGGCCAAACAGTCTATCCGGAAAATGTTGTTAAAAGCTTTTGGTCAACCAACAATTCAGTTGATGGTGCTACCTTAACGTTAAGCGGACTGGATAATACTAAAGTTTATAATTTGGCTTTTCTAGGAAGTCTGAATGAGTATTGGTTTGCAAACACTACCTATACAATTAATGGATCTTCCAAAGTATTAAGCGCAACTAAAAATTCATCTAACTTGGCACGCTTTACCGGAATACAACCAACGGGAGGTTCTATTGTAATTAATGTTAAAAAAGGTACAGGGTTAAATGTTACACCTTTAACGGAACGCGATGGATTACTTAATGCATTAACCGTTGAACGTTACACGATTGGTACAAATCCAAGACGACCTACTAATTTAATAACGAAAGGAGTATCAAAAAATGAAATTAAATTAACGTGGTTTGATAATTCTGCAGATGAATCAGGTTTCGAAATTTATAGGGCTTCTAATCCTTCAGGACCTTTTACTCTTTTGCAAACAATAGGCGCTAATAATGAGCAGTACATAGACAGTAGCTTACCAAGTAACAATGCTTATGTTTACAAAGTAAGGGCAATAAAAACTTCCGGCAACTCTCTTTACTCAAATGACGCAGCAGCAAGTACATTCGCTGAAACGGTTCAAATTAACATCAACTCGTCTACCCATCTTCAGGCATTGCCACCTTGGAATAATACCTCTGCTCAACCGATTTCAGACTTATTTTTTTCAAACTTCAAAAATGATTTAGGCAACACAACTACCGTAGGGCTTCAGTTTTCAAATTGGTATACTGGGGCAGAAAATAATACAGGATATGTAACCGGGAACAATTCAGGAGTTTACCCTGATGCCGTTTTAGAAAACTATTATTACTTCGTTGCTGGCGATCCTACCACAGAATTTTCGCTTACTGGTTTAGATCAAACCAAAGCGTATGACTTAACATTCTTTGGTAATGAGTGGTCGTATACCGTTGGCCTTGGTTGGTCTATAGGTTCAGATTATAGTGTTGGTTCAAAAACAGGTTCTTTATTCAACGGAAAAAACACGACACAAACTGTAACTATTCAGGATAACCGACCCGAGACGGATGGCACTCTTGCTTTTCGAATAGCGTGTGGAGCGGGCGCGTCTGCCGGAGTTTGGAATTCTCTTATCGTAAATTCATATACACCATTGGATATTGCTTTTGGTGGAGGAGGATCAAGCATTGCAAGGCTTAAAAATTCTGATCCACAGGAAGAAAATATAGAAATCTCTGATAGAATTGAGCCTGAATTTGAGGTATACCCAAATCCGGTAAAAGATAGATTGATGATCAAATTATCATCTGGAATTGAAAATGATAAGCCTTTAAATATCTCAATTTATAATTTACAAGGACAATTAATAACAAAGCAAACATCAGCCGATTACAGTGACGGAATTGAAGTGAATACAAACGAATTTGTTTTAGGGTATTACATCATCCTGATTGAACATTCAGGAAGAACTTCGTATCGAAGATTTAAAAAAGAATACTAACCATTGAAATACTTGTAATAAACAGATGTTCCCAAGGTTAACATTTCTTTATCACCCGATGTGTCACCGTAGACTGAAATAGATTTGTAGTCAGAAGGATTAAGAAGCTGTAATATCATCTCTTTTTTAACAGGGCCGTAGCAATTACGGCCCTTAATTTTTCCGGTAATTCTTCCATCTTTAAATTCCCATTTTGTTCCAATTAACTCAATACCATGCTTCTTAGTCCACGGCAAAATCCAATCGCCAGATGAGGCTGTTACGATAACAACACGATCGGATGCAATTAAGTGTTGCTCAATTTTTTTCCATGCCGAGGGTCGTATGAGTTCTGGAAGCTTCCTTTCAACGAAATCATTACAAATTTTATGAAAGAGTTCTACTGAAAGGTTTTTAAAAAAATAGGAGAAAACAATTTCTTTGGCCCTCCAATTGGGTATGAGTTTCACCTTGTAGAATATTAAAACCGGGGATAATAAGATGAAACCAATATAAAAGTGCAAAGACCCTTTTGCAAACTTTATAATTTCTATAAATGTGTCTTTACGCGTTATTGTTCCATCAAAATCGAATAATGCAAGATTCCTCACAGTCTTAATTTTTTAAACACAAATTCAGGAATTAGCTTTATGATAATCATAATTAATTGCCAGATCGGTAATATGTAAACTATGTCCTTTCGTTTTTCAATTGATCGCACAATACCCTTAGCCACTTGCTCATCAGTAGCGGTAAGGATGGAAGGAAGATTTAATCCTTCAGTCATTTTCGTTGCCACAAAGCCAGGTTTTACTGTAATAACGTGAACGCCTGCTGGATAAAGCCTATTTCTTAGACCTGATAAAAATGTGGTAAATCCTGCCTTTGCACTTCCATAATAGTAATTACTTTGTCTTCCTCTATCGCCTGCAACTGAACTAATACCAACAATTACCCCTGCTTTTCTAGCTTCCATGTCATTGGAAACCACACTTAGAATTGAAACGGCTCCATTATAATTTGAGTTAAGAATTTGGTTGAACATGTCCCAATTGGTTTGAGCCAACGCCTGGTCGCCTAAATAACCAAAAGCGCAAATAACAATATCTGGCGCTATGGAGAGATTTCTGTAGAAATCAGAATGAGTAGAAAAGTGTGTAGCATCGAATGAATAAACAAGCACTTCAATCTCAAATCGCAATCGTAAATCTTGAGCGAAATTCTCCATACTTGATATTGATCTACCTGCCAGAATAATTCTGCATTTTTTTGAAGCGTACAACCTGGCAACAGCTTTTGCTATATCAGAATTGCCACCAAGAATTAAAATATTTTTCATGCTAATTTTTGAATGGTATAAACATTAAAACTGAAGGAAAGGCTGGCATTTTTATAGACATGGTAGAGTACGTCAATAAAATGAATGTTATGTTTTAAAGGTAAATTAGAATAACAAAACTAAGAACCCACCCTACCAACGTGAAGAAAATAAATTTATCATTCAACAAGATTTTTGTTGGTGATCCACTTTTGTTTTCTACGAGAGTAATTTGGAGATACCTTAAAATACCGGCAATTACAAAAATGGATGTAAAGTACAGATATTCTGTATGCATACGAATCATTACCTCGTCTGAAATAGTATACATAAGATATGAAACCGAGATTATAGCCGAAAGCATGGTGATTCCACTATGAATAAAATTCAAATTATAATTCTTCACGGTTTTTCTGCTCACGGTACCTTCCGACTCAGACACAAGAAAATCATCAAGTCGCTTTGCCATTGCCATAAAAAGAGCAAGCAAATACACCATTATCAATAACCATTTTGAAATGGGCACATGAATAATAATTCCACCTGCTATTGTTCGAAGTAAAAATCCCGAGGCTACGAGCATTATATCCAAAATCGAGATATTCTTCAATCCAAGCGAATATCCTATGTTTACAATTAAATAAATTAAGATTACGTAGAAGAAGTAAATATTTACGAAATAGGAGATTCCCAAACCTAAAAGAATGAATGAAATAGAAATTGTAAAAGCAGTAGGTAACGACACCAAGCCAGAAGCTAATGGTCTGCTCCTTTTTGTTGGATGATTAAGGTCTGACTCAATATCCTTATAGTCGTTAACCACATAAATTGCACTGGCAACGAGTGAAAAGCAGAAAAAGCTGGCTATCAATATTTTTAGGTTTTCAAAATCGAAGAGAACTCCAGCGAAAAAACCAGGAATAAATATAAAAAGATTTTTAACCCAATGTTTAACTCGGATTAATTGTAAAATATGCTTCATAATCAAAAATCAATAATTAAGTGATCAACTTTTAAATATGGGAATAATAAGGGTAGCTTTATAAGGAATATGTAAAGAAATACGCGATAATTATTTATGAATTTAAATACCAATTTCTCAAGAAAACAAGTGCTCGTAATTGAGTTCATCTTTATAGCAATTTTCTCTTTCTCACCACTCTTTATTGACCTGCCCTATCGCGTAAATATTTTTGTTACATGGGAAGGTGCCTATAGAATGTTTTCCGGACAAATTCCTTTCCGTGATTTCGGAATGCCTCTTGGGTATGGATTTTGGTTGATTCCTTACGTGTTTTTTAAAATATTCGGACCGTACGTCTTTACTTTAGTCATTGCTCAATGTTTTGTAAACCTAGCCTCAATATTTGCATTTAGAGGAATACTTAAACTATTCAATCTTAACTCTGTTCAGGTTCTTTTATCTGTCCTAACTTTTTGCTTGTCTTTTGTATTAATCAATTTCTGGCCTTGGTATAATCATACTGTATTTGTATATGAGTTGGTTGGCATATACTTTTTAATTCATTATATTCTAAAATCAAGACGTTGGATATTTCTGGCCCTGAGTGCGCTGTTTATTGCTCTTTGTTTTTTTACGAAGCAAGATGCTGGTGGTCTTAGTCTAATTCTATCACTTGCTTTGCTATTTGCAAATTGGTTATCAGAAAGAAAAACCAAACCCATATTTCTCTTCATACTTTTCTATTGTGTTATAGTAGCCATGCTAATTTTACCTTTGCTGCAATATGATTTTCTGTATTGGTTCAATTATGGACAAGCTCCTCATTTTTCCAGAATAAATGCGTATGATTTTATAAGCGCATTTTTTGAAGAGTCGCTATGGATTAAATTTTACCTTGTTGGATTAGTAATAATCTGTATTGTTCGATTTGAAGATTTTAAAAGTATTGTAGTGGATAAAACAACATTTCTATTTACTGTTTTCACATTTGGAATTTTAGTACAAGCGATGATTATACAAGTAACCAGCTTTAGTCCGCCAACTACTAATTATTACTTTCACAGCTTTGCGATTGCGTTTTTACTTTTTAACCTTAAGGCTGTTGTTACTTTTGAAAAACGTTGGATAACTCTTTTGATGATTATGGCTATCTTCCTTTGGAGATCTGAAAACTATTGGAAATATTCAATGAGGTTGATAAGTAAGTTCGTACCATCTGCCTTTAGTCCGCCTCCTCCTAGTGTCGTATCAAAAAACACATGGTCATCTAAATCCGATTCTGTCAAAATAAAATCAGTAGAATGGAGTCTTTCAAATCATAAAGTGTTTAATAAAATCAAATTACCCACTGAAACAATTGAAGGAATTGAAAGAATTAAGTCTCTCAATGTGGTAAAGGCAAGCAAAGATCTGCAATGTCTTAATTTAACAAACCTTACCCCATTGGCTTATGAATTGAATTACAAGCCTTCAAGGGGTCAGGATTTTCCGCTTTGGTATCATCAAGGTGTAGCATCGTTTGATAGAGAGGTTGATTTACTGTGTGGTAAAATCGCGAAGTCGGAATTTGATTTAGTTCTCTTTGAAGTAATGCCGAATGTCGACAACTTCTTTCCATTTGCCGTAAGAGAATGTCTGAATTCAAACTACAAATTAGTAGATTCCTTTATTTCACCCACTGGATATCAAACCGATTTTATTGAAGTCTACGTAAAAAAAGAGTGATTTAAAGCAGACCACAAAACTATTTAGAACAGGTATGAATTGGTAAACTATTTTTTCTGCTATTCTAAATTTCAGACATTTTAATTTGATTCAATCTCGTAATTCAATATGACAACACAACTTCCAAATTTTCTTATCGTTGGCGCTGCAAAATGTGGCACATCATCATTGCATAATTATCTGGCTCAACATCCTCAGGTTTTTATGAGTAAAGTTAAAGAGCCTCGCTTCATTTCAAGTCAATTTTCCAGTTTCCCTTTAAATGGCCCAAAAGATCATAGAGTTGAAAGTTGGTATGTTAAAGATTATGAGAATTATGTGAAGTTATTTACCGCTTCTCAAGGTTTTAAGGCCATTGGTGAATCAAGTGCCGATACAATTTATTTCTATAAAAAAAGTATACCTGTTATAAAAGAGTATCTAAACAATCCTAAAATTATCATTGTACTTAGAAATCCAATAAAAAGAGCATTCTCAGCATACCAACACTTACTTCGCGATGAAAGAGAAAAACTCACCTTTGAAGAGGGGCTTAAGGAAGAGGCGAATAGAATAAAGAATAATTGGGAGTTGATTTACCATTACACGTCTGTGAGTAAATATTTTGAATCTGTAAAAGCCTTTAAAGACAATTTCACCTCCGTTAAAATTGTATTAAATGAAGATATGGAAACGAAGCCACAAGAAGTGCTAAAAGATATTTTTCGGTTTCTGGATATTGACCCGGATTTCGTTATCAATTCAGAACTCCGCTACAATGTTTCCGGCAAACCGAAATCACAATGGCTTCATCAGTTTCTATTTGAAGGAAATAAAATGAGAGAATTTGTTAGGCCTGTTATTCGTTATTTCTTTTCTCATGAAACCAGAAAAAAAATATCGTACAAAATTCAAGAGAAAAATCTTACTCAACTGAAGATAAATGCGGATACAAGGAAAATGCTGTTAAACACCTTTCGAGATGATATTGTCAAGCTACAATCAATAATTCCAAACGATCTATCAGCATGGCTAAAAGAATGAGTTTAATATATATTTACGAGACGTAAGGATTTTAAACCAGTAAAATATATTCGAATTGATTCTGGCCTTTAATTAGAAAACACGAACCTACCCATCTGTAAAATCCCTTAATTTTGCATCAATAAAAAGACAACATGCGCTTACTTTTTCTATTTCTGGTGTTTTCATCAGTCCTCTCGCAATGTTCACCCGAGAGAACAAAATTATCGAAACATGAATCGCCAACTTTATCGAAAGCAAATAAATTTTCCGAACCAACAATATCAAATAAAAAACAAAAAAAGTGCTACAAGTGTACGTATGTGGTTCCGGAGAAAACACATTTAACAGATGGTGTCGCTCTTGGTCTTAAGCCTGGAGCAGTAATTTGCTTAGATGCTTCTATTCGATATAAATCACTTAAGTTTATTAATCTTAAAGGGACTGAAAAAAAACCAATCACAATAGTTAATTGTGGCGGTGATGTAAACATCAGCGTAGATTCAGATAAGTCTTTTGTTATAAAAACAGAAAATTGTAAACATTTTAGGATTACTAGTGTGGGTACAAATGGATCAAGCTACGGCATCAAATTGTCTGGCGCCAAAGGTTTGGGTTTAACGCTAGACTATTTGAGCAGTGACTTTGAGATTGATCATATAGAAGTTTTTGATATAGGATTTGCAGGTATAATGGCGAAAACAGATCCAACATGTGATGATGCCACGATACGAGGTAATTTCGTTATGCGTAATATTTCGTTACATGATAATTATGTTCACGATACTGGAGGTGAAGGATTTTATATTGGTAATTCTTTTTTTAGTAATGGGATGAAAAGAGAGTGTGGAATAAGAATGCCACATGAAATACAGGGTGTTAAAGTTTATAACAATATTATTAAAAATTCAGGATGGGAATCTATTCAGGTTGGATCTGCGATTCAAAATGCTGCTATCTATGATAACAGAATTGAAAATTACGGAACAAAAGATAAACCAAATCAACGTGGTGGTATTCAAATAGGCGAAGGAACAGGAGGACTCTGTTATAATAATTTTATTATAAAAGGAAATGGAAACGGCATGACTGTTTTGGGTTATGGCGACAATCTTATTTTTAATAATATCATTATTAATGCGGGTCTAAATGGGATATTTTGTGATGAGCGTTTTAGTAAAGGCTCTGGTTTTAAGTTTATTAATAACACAATTATTAATCCAAGCATGGATGGAATTAGGATTTATGCAGAGCAATTGAAAATGAATGTAATTGCAAACAACATTATTGTAAATCCTGGCAATTACAAAACCTATCGCAGAACATTTTTGAGAAGTGGTGATGATGCTTATGTTTATAAACTAAGTGATGATGTGAAGGTTGATCTTTCGAATAACTACTTTACACTTGATATTGATTTATTGAAGTTCACCAACTATAAGGAGTTTGACTTTTCTTTAACGGCTTCTTCGCCTGCAATTAATGCCGGACGTGATGTTTCAGGTTTTGGTATAACACATGATTTTGGAAAAAACAAAAGACCCAATGGAGAAAAATTTGATATTGGCGCCTTTGAGTATTAAGTTCTGGGATCGAGCGCGCTAGAGATAGGAAATTTGATCAGAAAAATTCTTATAAAGTGGAATCTTCTCCCAACCATTTGAATTTGCTATTAATTTATTATTTGCAATATTAAGATTAGATGATTTTCTATTGGCCGATTCGTAATCATAATAGTAGGCATT
The DNA here is from genome assembly GCA_031412655.1 of Chryseolinea sp. Taxonomy (GTDB): domain Bacteria; phylum Bacteroidota; class Bacteroidia; order Cytophagales; family Cyclobacteriaceae; genus Chryseolinea. Next base: position 55,851 of record JANODK010000268.1, on the reverse strand, counting down.
GTCATCCTGAAAGTTTCTTGACTTCTCCTTTGTTGTGTTACTTAAATAACGCAGAAAATTCTCTATCTCATAATTAGAATAATTCATTCCCATTGCCTTAGCCCTGTTCAACAAGTCATGATCTTCATGCCCTGTTGGCAAAAAACTTTCATCATAACCACCCAGTTCTAGAAACTTAGTCTTTAATAATGCTATTCTGCCTTCTGTGCCCCAAAGCGGTTTCTTTCTGAAATGCAAAATAGAATCATCGCCATGCTTATTAAAAAGAAAATTGATAAAGTAAGCAAAGTCCTTTCCTGTAAAATTATCACCGTCTACATTACAAACAATGTTTCCATTTGCAGCTCTATGTGCTAAATTCTTCGCTTTACAAACATGAAAAAATTCAGGCTCCTGTGTATAATAATAATTTAATAAACCAATATCTATATACTTACGCAAGTTCGATCTTACCCATTCATGCAATCCATCTTGCGAATTATAGTTAATCAACACAAACTCTACTCCTGGATAACTCTTGTTATCTTCAATGTTTTGAATGATCGTTTGACGAAGGTGAAAAAAACGATTCATGCAGGTTGTGCAAAATGAAATTGATTTCTTATCTACTTTAGGATCAAATATTTCATCTGAAAGTTTTTCGAAATGATACTTCCGAAGATGCAAATCGCGAAAATCACGAAGACCTCTCTCTAATTTCTCTGGAAATAGTTCACTAAAAAAAAGTGTCAACTTCGACATGCTTGTAATTTGTAAAAGTTATTAATCTTTCTTCTTAAAAATCCGAAAAGGGTTGTACTTGGTTTTGATTATTCGAATACTCTCTTCTATTGTGTAGTCTTCATTCTCTGATGTTTTGGTATTGTGTGGAATTGGTTTCGTAAAGTATTTGTCGAACCGTGCTAACTCTCTTAATGTTCGTCTTTTTATTGACTTAAATAAGCTACCTTCTTTCTTTAAAGTTCTATTACTTGTCCATACTCTTGCATTAATTGATCGAATTATCTTGATCTTACCATACTTCATTAAATCAAACGCCAGTCTTCCATCATCACCTCTTATATTTCTTCCAAGATAACCTTCTTTGATACCGTTTTCTCTTTGATATCCCATACTAATACCATAAGCATTTAGATATGGTCTTCGAATATGTCTTATTTCAACCATAACATCTCGGATGATATCATAAATTGAAAATTGCCACCGTGGATTCAACGGTTCACCTAAAAATGAAAATCGGCCATAAACAAACGCAATGCCTTTTTCTTGCAAACCTTTGGACATTATATCAATCCACTTCTTTGGATATAAGCAATCTGCATCTGCAATTAGAATATATTTTCCATTAGCTTTTTGTTGGCCCAGATCGCGAGCGGGTCCACAGCCTTGCACTGGTTGAAAATAGGATTGAACACCAAGTTTATCAAGAACCTCCTGAGTTCTGTCTTGAGAATTGTTGTTTACAACAATAATATCAAATGGTATGTTCGTTACGTTCTTTGAAAGAGAATCTAAACATCGTATTATATTAACCTCTTCATTCCAAGCAGCAATAATTACAGTAACTAATGGAGATTTACTTATTTTTACTTGAAGTTGATCCCTAATTCTAAGAATAGTGGAGTGCGGTATTGCGTCTAAGGATTTATAGTGCAATAAATCCTTATCAATCCAGTAAGGGTTTCTAAAAAAAAACATGAGTAGGTTTTTGTTTAACCATAGAACAACAAAATATTTACGAACTCAAACTTTATAATGGTAAATTTCAAGTAAACTTGTTTTACCTTATCTTAAATAAAGATATAGAAAAAATCTAATCTTCCGGCTTGTTTATGCGACTACGCTACTTTGAATCAAAGAATTTTGGAGATGCTTTAAATCCTTTCATTTTTAACACTCTCCTTCCTGACTTTTTTGACAATGATCCCACTATTGACTTTTTTGGAATTGGATCTATTCTAGGTTTTGATATGGTTGCTAATGCCAGACGAAAAGTTGTTTTTAGCAGCGGCTTTGCTTACGGCACAAAACCAAAAATTAATGATTCGTATGATATTATCTGTGTGCGTGGGCCACTTACTGCAAAGGCTTTAAACCTTGATTCTAAACTTGCTATTGTCGATGGTGCTATGCTTTTAAATTGCTTTCCAATACCAAAGCAGGAAAAAAAATATGATTATTCGTTTATGCCACATTGGGAAAGTGAATTAAAGTTTGACTGGAAAAGCATTTGTGTAAAAACAGGTATTCACTATATAAGCCCAATGCAGGGCTATCAACAAACGATTCAAGAAATTCAGAAATCAAAAGTTGTTATTGCGGAGGCTATGCACGCTGCAATTGTAGCTGATTCGTTAAGGGTGCCGTGGATACCGGTAAAGGCTTATCAGGGAATAAATGATTTCAAATGGTCTGATTGGACATCGTCTCTGGACTTGCCCTACACTCCTAATCGAATCCCATCATTATTTTGCAACACTCAATTTGTTCGTGACATTTGCAAAAAAAAAATATTTAAAGGAGTTCCTAGCGAGGTTTATGGCCTGGGTCTGAAAGCATTTGAATTGTATCAAAGAATTTCAGATTTACCATTAGCATATAAGATGTTGGAGGAAACTAAATGGAAAAAGCAGTTTTTAAGTGATGATGGAGTTCTACATAGTAAAGTGAATCATCTTAGAGATAGGATCGATTACTTACGATTAAAATACCAAATTTAACCCATATCAAAATCCAAATGTTATGGTAGATGATTGTTAACTATTCCCCAAAAGGACTTAACTCGGGCATCCCAGGTGTTACCTTTGGCCACTAGTAATCTAGCATTAATTTTTTCAGCAGAATCTGAATCCACAGCAAGCGTAATAGCGTTAGAAAAATCGTCATAGCCTGTAGCAACTTCAATTACACCTTTAAAGTCAATTATATCTTCAGAAAATGCAGTTGAAATTACTGGTTTACCTGCAGCTAGATATTCGTTTACTTTCAATGGATATATACTCCTGGTTAAGACGTTACATTTAAAAGGAATTATAGCGCAATGAGCATAGTGCAAATATCCAGGAAGACTTGCAATGTCCTTCTTACCTGTAAAGCAAACATTATTAAATGAAGCTATTTCATCAAATAGTTCTTTACTTAAGGATATAGGTCCTACCATTAAAAAAAACTTATCAGGATGAGCCTGAAGTATATATTTGAGCAACTCATAATCAAGCCGTAAATCAATGTGACCTGTGTAAATAACAATTGGTTTATCAATCGCTACTAGTTCTTTAGGCACTGAGAACTTTTCAGTAATACTTGTTCTAAAAAGTTCAGCATCCGCTGCATTGGGTAGGTAATAAATATTTTCAGATAAGGATGACTTCAATCGTTTCAATTCCCTTGAAGTTGTAAAGGTCATATCAGCCATACGTATGGCAGCATTCTCTAATCTTGGACCGTGCTTATTTATGTATTTTGAGTGACTAATATCATCAACGGTATGATAAACATAGAGCGCTGGTTTAAAAAAGGATGGAAAATTCTGAAGGTAAAATGGATTAAAGGAGTTAATAAATATAAAATCCTTAATAGAGTAGTCACGTAGAAGATTCCGGATGGTGTTAAAAACAATTTTATCGTTTAAAAAAGAAATTTTTCGGTACAAAAATCCGTTCGGTAAAAAGTTAATTGGAAAAGTAAGCTTTGTTGTGACGGCAATTAAATTCTCAGAATGATTTTCTATTGTAGTATAGACACTATTGCCAAATAGTAAGGCTTTTTTTCTAGAAATTATTTGTTCTGATCGTAAACCAACTATAAAATCTTTAACCGTAAATGGATTGTCGATGTAAAATACTCTGTTGTGTTTAGAGAATTCCTTCGCAAGTGAAAAAGCGGTTGACGAATAGGCTCCATCCCACCGAGGTAGCGCTAGCATAATTATATCGTAATGCTTATTCATCTTTTTATTCTCTCAACTTTTTGAATATGCTTTCTTTGCAAATTTCATGCTCATTGAAAACACTTTAACATAAAAACCTAAAAAATGACTCAAGATACCTACCACCCGAACATTTAAATTTCTATGAAGATAGAATTGGCCATAAATTAAAACCAGTATATAGGTTGTAAGGGTTCCATAAGCAGCGCCAATTATACCAAAATGATATATAAAGAATAGGTTCGAAACCACATTGATCATTGCATTGCGAAATACAAAGTTAAAGTTTGTTTTAGCCTTCCCAATAGCATCGAGTGTTATGCCCATCAATCGATTGAAGGGAATAATTAATCCGTATAACATAGTGATTTGCAAAATTGGAACTGTTTCGTCAAAGCCAGGACCAGCGATAAAAAAAACAATAGGTTTTGCCAAAACTATTATAGCAATTACCATAGGCAGCATGATAGCCGTTAGCGTACCGACTGATTTTTCGTATAAATGCTTCGCGATTCCTTTACCTTCAGATGCAATGCGTTTAGATAGTTGTGGAAAAAGTATTGATGTTAATGTGTCTGTTGGAACCTCAACTAAATTTGAAACACGAATTGCTGGATTAAATATGGTAACCGCAGCTGGTGATAAGATTTTACCGAGCATCCAACTATCAACATTTTTTAGAATTGTAGAGCTCACATTAGTGCCAAAGGTATATTTTCCATAATGATATAACTCCAAAATCCATTTGCGATCCAAAACACCAGATATCTGAATATACTTTTGCGCATAGGAGTATGAGATTAATCCGGAAAAAACAATTGTGATAAATTGAGCATAAATAAGGTAATCGAGTTTGATTTTCCAGCCTAAAGCAAAAACTAACGTAATGTATAAGAATAACCCTAATTGCCTGGTAAAGTTACTGAAGAAGGTGCCTTTGAACTGCATTTTAGCTTGCTGAACAATATCAAAATGATTGATGGGTATTAATGCAATAGTTGAAAGTATATAAATTAAAAATAAAGATTTGAGCTGCGGGGCGGCCCAGAATTCGCTAAGATAGAAGGAACATAAAACCAGCAACAAGACTTCACCTAAGCCAATTAAAGCATTTAGATAAAGAGAAGCCAATTGAATTTTGGGAGCATCATCTTCATTTGAACTGGCTAAAAATCGAATTAGTGGATTTCTTACAAAACCATGTTTGATTAATTCCATGAAGTTGGCTACTGAGAAAAACAATACATACACCCCAAAGTCATCCTTACTAAGTATGCGAATTAGGATGTAGAAATTTACAAATCCGAATAACGTAGTAGACACTCTACTTAGAAATGAATAACTACCCGATTTCAGCCAATACGATTTGTTAATCTTATCTGATGCCTTAAAATACCAGTTCATCATACTGGTCCAATTAATTCAACAATGCCAAGTCTACCTGACACTGAGCAACTGGATTTTACTTTATCCGACAGCGCTATTGCCTTCCAGCATTTCCACATATCACCCGAAAAATCGATGTCATCAAACAGAACAAGAGTACCGGGCTTAGAATATTGAAGGATAAGATCAAACTGATTGTTTACTATCTTACTCTGATGAATTGCATCTATAAACGCAATATCAATTCCTTTTGAGGCATCAATCACATTCCTATGCTCTTGCTCAAAAGTAGAAACCGTTAAACTATAATTAGAACTGATTTTATCCAGATTAACCGAAGCGACCTTAGCCCATATCGTATTCGGTTCAAAAGTATACAGTTTTCCCTTGCCATTGTTTATTAAACCACTTAACCAATACATTCCAGAAACGCCAAAAGCAGTTCCAATCTCTACAATTATTTCCGGCTTTTTACAACATACTAAATGGTAAAAAAAATCTCCAATCTTTTTATCAATCCGAACTTGATTAGCATTTCGCGTAGCTTTCTCAACCGGAAAAGGGTAGTCTTGAAGTTTTTCAAATCCTTCCCATAGCGGTTGATCTCCGAGTTGAGAAGCTTTTAATGCCTGATCTTCAATTAATTTAGACAATGGTGGAGCAGGCAAATTTGCAATACTAGTATCACTCAAAAACAAACTCACCAGAAAACTATCTTTGCTTTTTTTAAACCAATGAACACGAAGTTCATTTTTTGATTCCGTCATTAATCTCGAACGAATTTTTCGTATGGTTTTAAATAAGTCCATGATTCTACAGCGAGATAACGTCTTCGAGCCTAACACCTATAATCTGCTCCAAACTAATTTTAGCTAATTTAAATTCAGTTTCAACCTCAAGCAAACGCAGTTTCTGATTTGAATATCGCTCTAATATGTTATTATAAGATTGAACATCCTCCTGACCATTTTTGAACTTATCTTCAATAAATTTCTTGTTTGCAAAAGACTCCTGCTCAGTGTTGCGTTGTAATTCTAACTTTGCCTTAGCTAATAAATAGCGTTGATAAAGAGTTAAAACCTGTGCCCTTACATCCAGCTTTTTTGCATTTACATTCTCCTCAGCAACATCAACGAGTAATTTTCTCTTTTTTATTTCGATTGGTGTTTGAGCAAAAAAGTTAAGGGTAAATATTAAGCTAATATTGTATCTAGGATAGAATTGAGAACGATCATCTGGATCACTAGTATCTGGATTCAGGGTAAACTCATTTAAGTTACCTCGAAATCCAAGGGGATCAAGCCAATTCCATTGCGCTTTTTTTAATTCGAAATCAGCTATTTCAGTATTGTAATTTACAATACGATTTTCCGGATTGTTTCGCCAGGCTAATTGAACCAATTTTTCTTCAATACTAATATTGGTTGCATTTGCAGGAAGTATAATTGTATTATAATTTATTTCCTGTCCGTAAGCCATGCGAAGGCTTATCAATAGAATTAAAAATAGGAGTTTTTTCATATATATTCAAGTTGAGTTATGTTTCAGATGAAGTATTAAGTTTAGTCGATGAATCAAACTTTATCAATTTTATCATAAATGCATACGATGATATTAATATTAAAGTAACAGGTTTTTGATCCATGGCGTCCTGAGTAAAATGTGCAATCGACAAACTAAAAAATCCTGCCATATACGCTGCATATAGGATTTTAATTTTCGGATCGTGGGCTTTATAATATTGATGCGCAGCATAAATTAAAATTGTTGAATACAGTATTAGGTTAACAATCAAGCCGATCCAACCGCGCTCTAAAGCCATACGCAAATAGCCACTATCAGGGTCAAACGAACCTGATATTGGATGCCCTGGCTCATATCGCAAACCTACATTACCTGCCGTATTAATACCACCTCCAAAAGGATGAGATTGAACATAGGGTTGAAGTCGAGCCCTTTTAACATCTCTTACGCTCATAGAGGCATCTTCAGAACCTCTGAAGGTTGTCCGTATTCGGCTAAACGTTGCACCATAAAATGGGCCATATAAAATGCTTAAAAAAGCAATCACCGCTACCACCGCAAAGACAAGTGTTCTTCGGTTGGTGATTGTCATAAATACGTAGAACGCAAAACCAACTATAACCATAGCAGTGGCCGTTCGCGTGCCTGAGTATGACATTGATATAAACATAATCAACGCACTTACCGCCAATACTATTCGTGCTTTTATTTTATATGGACCTAATGCAAGGATGGCACAGATTATTCCACTATACGCCATAAAGAGACCAAACGCATTAATGTCAGATAGGAAAGACCATTTACGCAACCTCCCCCATATAAACGCCAGCTTGTATCTTTCAGGACTTGCGTACAACCACCTCATTTCAAAATCAGGAATTCCAAAATACTCTTGATACATGCCATAGAGAGCAGCCAGCAAAGCGAAAAAGAGCCAGAATTTAGTAAAGAACACAATGTAGCGATAGGTTTTAAAAACGTGCATCACTACAAAAAATGTTAACACAAATGCTACAATTTCCCGAATGGCAAGCAATCTGGCCGAAATGGATGAGCTATTGGGGTTAACCATTTCTAACAGTGTATACCCTACATACAATAATATCGCGTATCCAATTGGGTTTTTAAAAACACTTTCATCGTTATTAACATTAAAAGATTGAACAACTACACCAATAAAAATTAAGATCAAGAACACTTCAATGAAAGCTCCAAAAGGAAATTCAATTTCAACCAGTCTCCCTATCTCAAACAGGAAGAAAGAATATATAATCATCAACAAAAAACCATTTCTAAAATTAGAGATTGTTAATATCACAATAGAAACACCAAAAATTAAAAAGACAATTGAATAAGCAATGACTGCTCCGTTTTTAGCTATTAAAAATGATAAAACAACGGAGATAATAGTTAACAAAGCAAAAAGAAAACCTTTGGAAGCCTTTTGAATAAATGAATAAGATGGTTCCATTAGCAATGGTTGCTTCCCATAGTTTAAAGAGTAAAAACTGTTATTATAAAAATAATGCAATAAATAAGTATAATAAAAGTAACCACAATATTTCTAAATATAATCCTATCCTTCAACTTACTAGCTAAAGGATCTTCTTGTTCGTCTATCATATTATATGGCTAAATCCTTTGTTTTAATTTTATTCAATACGGCTCCCATCAATTTACCGTTTAAGTTTCGCAAGTAATCAATGGATTCTCTATCAAGTTGCTTTAAGTTTGAATCAGCCGAAAAAACCACAATTACTTTATCAACAAAATCGATCAACTCCTTTGTATCTGAGTAATTATTCAATGAAGGACCTTCCATAATAATGTAGTCATAATTCTCTGACAGCGTTTCAATCATTTTACCGAAATCCTTTCCAGCAAATATTTCAGATGGCGATTCGCTTCCTCCACTGTTACCAATAATATTTATTCCTTTATACATTGTTGGATATATAATTGTGCTTGCAAAATCATCCTCAGACATTTCATGTTTCTCACCAGAGCCTATCCTTCCTTTCACAAAAATGCCTTGTTCCAGTTTTTTAAAATTTTCATTCTTCTTAAGCATAATCTGGGTTAAGGAGTTATTCTTAAAATTCGAGTCAATGATTAGAATCTTCTTTTGAAGAAGACTTAACAAATAGGCGATACACAGAATGATAAAGGTCTTTCCTTCGGAAGGTTTGGTACTTGTTACCAATAACACCTTTGATTTACTAGACTCCACCTCGTACCTTAATTTTCTAAGGAAATGCTTAAACACTTCCTTTTCTTGACTTTTGTTTTCACTAGAAGAAAACAATTCAATTAAATTCAGTTGTTTGGTATCAATATCGTTTACAGAACCCGATAAATGAATTTTAACAAATTTCTTAAACTGTTGAGGTGTTTTAATTCGAACATCAATATATTCTAAGAATATAATCACAAAAATACAGACTGCGAACGATGAAACCCATGATAAGGCGATTAACAAAAATCGTTTTGAGAACTCGGGAGATCCGTTTGGTTGCCCCTTAATAACGATTTTTACAGCACTACTTGACACTAGCGATTTACTTCGTTCAGTATTGAAACGATCAAGAGCCTGAAGGTATTCTTCGGAGGATTTATCTGCCTCACGCTGAAGCTCTGCAATGGAGGCTTCTTTTGAAGCTTGACCTGTAACGTTTCCTCGCAGCACATTAATCATGTTATTAACATTCTGAAGATTTGCCTTTGTAATCTCTAACTCTAGATCAAACTTCTCCTTCTGATCCACTAAATCTTGTTTTGTTAATCGAACAGTAGAAGTACTGGTTTGCGAGAGTTTGCTCATCTCTACCTGCAATTGATAGCGCAAGTCCTTTACAGAAGTTAAAAGCTCCTGATTGTTTGATCCTGTTCTGGTATACTCCTCATCTAATTGCGAAATTTTTTCACGAATACGAACAATGTTTGCGTTTATAGTAGCCTGATCTGTAGCAGGATTTCCATTTTGAAATTCGTTAATTTTTCTCTTTACACTGGCCAGTGAAATCTCAAGCCTTTGTATATCGCTTTCCAATTGTTCTTTTCGGAGACTGTACTCAGAGATTTGATTCATTTTTGTAGAACTTTCAACTTGAAAATTCACCACTCCATTAGCAACTTTAAAATCATTTAGAAGCTTGGTGTTTTCGTCCAATACTCTTTTCTTTTCTTTTACAAGTCCATCAAAAAACGTGACCGACTGATCCGAACTATTTGCTTTCAATGAGTTATCATAGCGTATGTACTCCTCGCTAATTGAATTCACAATAAAAGCCGACAGTAAAGGATCTTCTGACACTCCCTGAACGGTAATAAAATCAGTATCTTTTATCCACTTTATCTCGATTTTATCTTTTAACTGCCAACTTGCGTAACCGTAATTACTCAATAGTTTTATGAGTTTGGCCTCAACAGGATCAAAGGATGATAGTAATTGAATGGAGTCATATTTGCTTCTGAAGATACGAATTGATTGAGTGATCTCATCCGATTGCATTACAGCTTTGCCTTCATTTTCAGACTTAACTGAACGAAATGGTTTCGATGAAGTAAGATCATTAATTATCAATCGATATGAGAGCATGTTCAGAACTAACTCTGAATTCATTGTTTGAATTAGATTATTAAACTTTACACCGGCATCTCTTAAATTCAGGCGTTCATTGTCAATTTTAATTTGATCATCGGTTGTAAAGCTGGTACCAAGGCGTGCTGTTGACTTGTAGACAGGCTGAATATTAGAGGTGAAGAAATAGGTTGAAACAGCAGCTAAAATTGGGATGGCGATTAAGTACCACTTTCTTCGCATCAAAACTTTTAAAATGAATAGTATATCCATAATCAAAAATACAAAAAAATAGGAGGTCTAAATGGTTAATAGTCAATCCAAAGTCAATTTTAGTTATATTTTTGAAGGATGTATGACGAAATCGATTCCAATTCCTTATTTAATGAAACTCTTCCAATCCTTCGAAAATTACTATGTTAAATAGATTTACCGTTTTAATACTCTCGCTTGGACTAGTGACTCTGGCCGCGTTAACCATTTTCAATTTAAATCCTTTGCTTTTCGATGAGGTTCTTTTTCCTCCCAATGTTGAGTTGATGGAAAGACTTGGGTTTGGAAGAAAATTTTTGACCTTAATGAAAGACCAAGCCCCCGGTCCACTTTATGAATTTATTCACTTGCCTTTAAAAAGTATTACAGGGTTAAAGCCTCCAGGAATTAGAATTGTGAATTTAGTTTTGCTTCTCATTATCATGTTCGTTTTGTTTAAAATATTTAAAAAGAACTTTCAATACGAAACAGAAAAAGCTTGGATTGCAGCACTAAACATAATAGCAATCCCTACTATTTGGCAAGTTACAGGACTTGCGTTAACCGAAATTCCCGCGATGGTTTTTGCCGTTATTTCCTTTTATTTTTTAACCTTAATCTTAAGTAATGATCACAGAGTTAAAAACATAAACATCATCTATAGTATAATTGCTGGCGTATCATTATCGTTTGCGATTTTAGGAAGATCACCTTACCTTCTTCTTGTGTTTCCGTTTTTAATAACGCTTCTTTATTACAAGCAAGATATAAGGCTTTACATACCCTTTATCATATTTACAATGGCTTTAACTTTACCCGTTTTTTTCATCTGGGGTGGTCTTATACCTCCTCTTCAGGTAAGACAAGTTAGCGAAGGTTGGATTAAGCCCTGGCATGGAATATTGGCATGTTCATATGCAGGAATTATTGGAATTATTATAAATCCAAAATGGTTTACGGTCAGTAAAAAAATTGCCATCATATTTGTATGCATGGCGGCAGCTTTCTTTCTCATTAATTTTCTATGGTTAGGGTATGAGTTTGCTCCTATGAGCGTGACCATTCAAAAAATTATAGGATATAAAACTATGATTGTGTACAAGAGAATGATATCACCTATTCTTGCCGCTTTCGGATTATATTTCGTTTTCTGTTGCTTTGTTAAGTTAAAAGAAAAGAATTTGGACAAAGTATATACGTTGGCGGTTTTATCTTCTTTATCAATTTTAGCAACTGCAGCTACGGTGACGCATCAATTTAGTAGTCGTTACGTAGTGCAAGCCGCACCATTCTTGCTTTTTATGTTCATTGATTTAAACAAGGATGATAAATGGAGGGTACCTAGATTGATTGTTGGAATGACAATAGGATTCTTATCCTTAAATACCTACGCCAAAATTATTTGATTATTGGATAGAAAGCTGGAAACTGTTTAGTCGAGATCGACTGGATTCAGTACTAAAAAGTGTGGGAGAGACCAGAACTCGACTTTCTGTAATGCCCAATGATTTAACCATTTGTTTAATTAATCGCACTCGATTTTGATTCGTTAACTGTAAAGATTTTGAGGTTTCAACTAGTTTCCCATCGAACTCAATTTTTAATTTCGCAGCAGGATTATTCTTAAGATATTCCAAGTAACCTTTCAACACCTTATTCGATTCACTCTCTAAAGTGGAAGTTCCATCTTCATATGAGATAAGAATTTTATCCGAACCAAAATCATGTGATGCTATGGAGTTTTTTCTAACCTCCTCTAAAATCCCTTTGGTCTCATTTAAAATACTGTCAATTCTTTCTTTTTGTTTCTTGCCATCATCAATTATTATTCTTGATTTGAAAACGCTTGCAAAAGAGTTTTCCCGATTGCTCGAAAAAAAACAAATCGAATCGCCATACATGGAGAAATACGCATCAAATTTTTCTGAGTTAATCGGTTTCCCAAGATTTTGAGGTACTGACCAAACGTCCCAAGAACCATAAAGCCTTTCGCTTACAAATACATCAGCATCGCCAAAACCCGCATGACCATCACTTGAGAAATACAATTTCTTTTTGTCTTTTGTCAGGAACGGAGATGTTTCAAATCCTTTTGTGTTTATAGACGATCCAAGATTTTTAGGCTTAGACCATTCACCTGTATTCTCTTTAATACTAACATAAATATCTTCTTCCCCTTTGCTATCCAAACCTTTCATCGAAATAAAAATAACATCAAAATCGGGTGACATATAAAAGCTAATAAATCCGTTACTCTCAATACCCGGAATTCTGATTAACTCAGGTTTTGACCATCTATTATTCATCAACTTAGTAAAATATACTCCATCAACTTTTTTAGATGATGATGCATCCATTAAATACAAAACATCTCCTGACGCATTGGTACCAATTACAGCATTGTTATTTTGATTGTTAAACTGAAATGTTTGATTATCAGCCGGCAACCAATCTTTTCCCGCTCTTACGCTTGTCCAAATATCGTGACCAGAATATTTGCCTCGTATGTTTTTACTGTGCATAAACCTCGTAAAAAATAGCAGTTTTCCATCAGAAGATAACAACGGCATTCCTGTATCTGCATCTGCGTTAATTGATGCCGGTAGCTTTTCTGGCTGACCATATTCAGCTATTTGGGAAATGGATTGAATAGAGCATAATGTAAATAGTATTATGCATACACGATTCAATATGAAATTTGAGACTTTAGTGAAAGTGTTAACTAAGCTAATAAAGCCATTTTGCAGGTTATCAACAAATACCTTTTGATTAAGTGGATACAAAAAAAGTGAAAAATTAAACATTCAATTTAGTAGAGTATATTAACAACAGAAACCAAAATTCTCGATGTGAAGGTAGCGTTTAATCTAGAAATTTCAATCAATGTTTTGACTCATTCTTGAGTCTTTAAATTTAAACAATTCTGAATCAAAAATTTTTCAATACTACAAAACTTTATTTTTGTCAGGCAATTTCAATCCGGGTTGTTTTGTTCTTTATCTTCTGACCACTTGTTAAATTAATTACCTCCTTTGCATTGCTACGAACAACCGCTGCGTATGAGAAGTAATCCTTCACTTCAATAAGGCCAACTTCTTCCTTGCCGAGATTTCCAATCTTCGATAAGAAACCAACAACATCCATTTTATTCACCTTGTCCTTCTTTCCCTTTCCAATAAAAAGGGTTACCCACTTTGGCTTTTCTGGTAAGTCCGATACATCTGGAACTTCCAGCGTTTCTGTATCAGCCGGTATGTAAGTAGGACGTTCTTCCTCTGTCGTTAAGAGCACATACGCAGTGCCTGCAGCACCCATTCGGGCAGTGCGTCCATTCCGGTGTATGAAAATTTCTTCTGTTGTGGGCTTTTGATAATGCACTATATGCTTGATGTTGGTAATGTCCAATCCGCGAGAAGCGAGATCAGTTGTCACTAAAATATTGGTGCTGCCGTTTCTGAATTTGGCAAGTGTGCGCTCGCGCTGATCCTGATCAAGGCCACCATGAAAACATTCGCTCACCACTCCATACTGAGTTAAGTGCGCACTAATTCGCTCTACCGATTCGCGGTGGTTACAAAATACAATAGCTTGTTCAGCGGGGGCACATGCGGCAATTAGCTTCAGAAATATTTCAAGCTTATCGACATCTTCAGAAACAACAATCTTTATGGTGAGCCCTTCAGAACGATTCTCTGTTTTGAGATGATCCAAAATAGTCAAACTCTTTACACCAACAAAAGCTGGAATATCAATGGCTTGCGTGGCTGAAGTTAATATCCGCTTTTGTATTGATGGTAGATTCTTGACTATGAAACTCATCTGTTCGGTGAAGCCAAACTCCAGGGCTTTATCAAACTCATCAAATATCAACGTATGAATTGCCTTTGTACTGAAGGTTCCCTTGTCAATATGGTCGGCAATTCTTCCAGGTGTACCGATAAGTACTGCGGGTGGAACGAGTAAATTATTCTTTTCTGTTTTTAAAGAATGACCTCCGTAGCAACAACTCACCTTGAACGATGTCTTCATACTTTTAAAAACCATTTCAAGTTGCTGTGCCAGTTCTCTTGATGGAGCTAAAATAAGTGCTTGTGTGTTAGGTTCTTCAGTCTTGAGTTTTGAGAGAAGAGATAGAAGGAATCCAAGCGTCTTACCACTACCCGTTGGTGAAAGTAAAAGGATATCATCTCGCTTCGAATAGGTATCCAGCATTTCCTTTTGCATATCGTTAAGAGATGCAATGGACAAATTCTTAAGAATCTCATCCAACGAATAAGAAGCTGGTTCAATCATGACAATGGTATTTTAAGGGAAATAAAATTAGGAAAGTCATTCCGTTAAACGAACAACTTATAAGTAAAATTGGCCAGGTAAGACATGGCCACGTATCAAATTATTACTCGGCTCCTACCTCTTCAACTACAGCTACTACTTCTGTTTCCTTGCGATTCACCTGAAGAACAAAATGTTTATCCATGCTCAACTCAAAAGTAGCTTCGGTCATCAGTTGTGATGCAGTCTTCGATTGTTGCAAAACCTGCAATAAATCCTGAGCCACAGCAGACCCTTTTATGTTATTCAATGCTTTTCCGTTGGCAGCTTGCAATGAAAACGTGTACCCTTTCTTCACTTTTTCGCCAACAGCCTTAAACTCGTGTGCAAATAGCTTGTATTGCTGAGGCTCAGTGGCAGCAGCAGACATTAGTTTAAGAATTACCGGGCGGTATTTATTCCATAACGAAGTATAGAGATTAAGCTCGGTTGGGTACTGTGATCGTAAGTTCATGGTTTTTAAAAGTTTGAAAAATAGAATCTGTCTGAAGTATGATATGTGAAGGGTCGTTACAAAATCAAATTCCGGGCATAATCGGCCGAAAGGTAGTCTTTTTCGCGATGGTTTCTTCCTCTAATGCAAAAGGTAATTTCAATACTGCGAAATCAGACGTTATTTGGGGTCTTATTCCAAAGATTAGAGCACTTTCTTGGGAGGCAAATCGAAAGCCTGAGCTGCATGTTCGAAATTTTGTTGCTTGTGCGATCCATCGCAAAAGGGTTTATTGGCTGAATGACCGCAACGACAGAGCGAAACAACTGTTCTTCCCTGAAGTCCGTATGCATTTCCATTCATGTCAACAATTTCAAAGTCGCCATCTAATTTTACCGAACCGTTATTGTTGATTGTGATTTTTGTTTTGGACATGATGAAAGATTAATTCATACAAATGTACGATAGATCATCACGTTCTCATCAATTAAACAAACCACTCGCAAAGTATTTCATACCGGAGTCGCATGCTACTGTAACGATGTTGTGACCCGGCCCCAGTTCTTTCGCAAGTTTTATTGCTGCCGCAACATTTAATCCGGAAGAAGTACCGGCTAATATCCCTTCCTCAGCAGCCAATCGCTTTGCCATGATGCGCGCTTCTGATTCTTCAATGGCTTCTACTGAATCATAATATGCTTTGTCCAATAATGGAGGAACCATTCCGGTTGCAATACCTTCTACTTTATGACTTCCTTTAATACCTTTTGATAATTGAGGAGCAGATGCAGGCTCTAACGCTACGAATTTCGTTTGTTTATTTTTTGATCGAAGGGCTTGCGCCACACCCATAAACATTCCTGCCGTTCCCACACCAGCGCAAAACAAATCAACGGGTGAATTCAATTGTTCTATTATCTCATAGCCCAAATTCTTATAACCTTCTAAGGCGTCTTTATTCTCAAACTGCATGGTCCAATACCCATTTGTCTCTGCCGTGATTTCTTTTGCGCGTTCAATCATCTTAGGAATGAGGTTCGGGGTAATCATCCCTCCTTCGCTTTGAACCAATTCAAGATTGGCACCAAACAATCGCATGGACATCAGCTTTTCTTTTGCGAATGCATCGGATGAAACTACACGGAAAGCATAATTCTTTATGGCGCATACAAAGGCCATCGATGTACCAGTACTTCCTCCAGTACATTCCACCACAGTCATTCCCGGTTTTAATGTTCCTCTTTTCTCTGCGCACTCAATGATGGCCAAGGCCATTCGATCTTTGTATGACCCGGTTGGATTGAAGTACTCGAGCTTCACATAAACTGAAGCGCAATTTTCAGGAACTATTTTTTTCAACTTTACCAATGGCGTATTGCCAATGGCATCCAGGATATTGTTTGATGGAGACATGTTACTGAAAAATTACAATCATAGACTCTAAAAATAGGAATAAAGAGAATTGTGAATTTTCTTTCAAGGAAAAATTTTCACTATCAACAATATTATAAAAATACACCTATGTCTCCTTTCTCAAAATCTGTAGTGGTGGCGTGTTAATCACTTCTCGCGAATTAAACCACCCAATCAATACTGTAAGAATTACTACCCCCAAACCAATGGCGCTTAATTCAATCGGATCGAAAGCAAATGTAATTTCAAAGAAGAATTTGGTAAGTAAGAATCCACCACCGAGCGATAAGATCAATCCGGTTAATGCGGAGAATAATCCAAGCCACGCATATTCAATTAAGGTAATCATGGTGATTTGTCTTGTCCTCGCTCCTATTGTTCTCAACAATACATTCTCTTTGATACGAACAAACTTACTGTTGATCACGGCACCTGCCAACACAACCAACCCTGTAATAATACTGAACAATGCCAGGAATCGAATTACCAATCCAAGCTTGTCGAACAACCCATTTACCGTGCTTAGAATCAATCGTAAATCAATCAGCGAAACGTTTGGAAACAACATCACCAGTTTCTGTTGGAATTGATTGGCAACATTCTGATCGTTGATGCGGGTTGTTGTTACAAAAATCTGTGGCGCTTCTTCCAGCACATCTTTCGGGAAAACAAAAATGAAATTAGGTGGATCTTTTTGCCACTCAACTTTTCGAATTCCGGAAATGCGAACTCGCATGGGTACTCCTTGTACATCAAAAATTAAACTATCACCGATGGTAACATTCAACGATTCTTCCATCCCCTCTGATAATGTAACCCAAATAGAATCTTTGCCTGTTGTCTTATGATGTAATTCTCCTTTTGTTAACGTTTCAGAATGAATCAGACTATCGCGATAGGTAACACGATACTCGCGGGTTAATGCCCAATCGGGAATACTGTCATCTTCATCTGTTACATACGATTCAATAGACTTACCTTTCAGGTCCTTCAATCGACACGTAATAATGGGCACAACCTGATTCACTTTTAATTTATTATCCTCCATCAATTGAATAACGCCTTCTCTTTGGCTAGGCTGAATATCAAATAAAATGGTATTCGATTGATTCTCTTGTCCGGTGAATTCCACCTGACCCAACATACTTTGCTCAACAATATTCAGGATCGAAATGATGAATGCCCCTAACCCTACTGTAACCAAAAGCACACGAGTTTGATTGTTGGGTCTGAATAAACTCGACAAAGAATGCCGGACAATGAAGCCAGCATTATGAGGAAAGAATTTTCTTACGAGATACAACAGCCCCATTGCTACAAGTGATAAACAACCAAGTGCCGCTGCCAATCCCAAAAAGAAAAACACACCGGTTATAAAACTATGTGTTTGGATCCAGGCAAATCCAATTGGAAAAATAGCAATGAGCAATATGGTTACGAGTCTTGTTTTAGAGAATGGCAATTTTGTTTCTGTTGCTGCACGCAATACAGTAAGTGGTGGAACAAACCGGACAGATATCAAAGGAAGAATAGAAAATAGAATCGAAATGATTGTTCCCAGTGATAAACCTAACAGTAAGGATGACCATGAAATAGAAAAACCAATTTCAAATGGAATGATTCCCTTTAGAAAAATGGGAAGCACTTGCTGAATACCAAGGCCTAGCAATGAACCTATAACACTGGCCGCAATGCCCAGAACAAAAATCTGAACGAAATAAATATTAAACGCTTGCCAACCCGAAGAACCAACACATCGAAGTACGGCTACTTCATCACGTTTCTCTCTCGCATATATATGAACAGAGCTGGCTACTCCAATACATCCTAATATCAATGCGATAAACGCGAGCAATGAGAAGAAACGATAGATTGAAAGAAAGCCTTCGCCCAATCCTTCTTTTCTTTCCTGAACCGTATCGTACGAATGGCCAAACTTCTTTAAGAGCGGATCAAGCTCTTTAATCGTTTTGTCGAGTTGTTTTTCATCATCAATCTTAAAGAAGTTTTTGTAGTTCACGCGACTACCAAACTGTACAAGACCCGTTGAATCAAGTTCACTCATAGAAATATAAACCGAAGGTGTGAACGATGCCATAATGCCGCCACCTCCCGGAATTTTGGTAACCACCCCTGCTACTTTGAAAACACTTTTACCAACACGAATGGAATCATCTGAACTTACCTCATACTGTGTAGCCAGCGTTTCATCCATCACGGCTATTTTTCCTTTTGTGATTTGTGAAAATGCTTCTGCAGGCTGTGTTTCAATTTTTCCGTAAAATGGAAAAGGTCCTGCGATTGCAACCAACCGAATTAGACGTGATTGCCCATTATTTAAGAACAATACCATGGAAGCCATGTCTACTTGTCCTGCTTGTTCAAGTTTTGTTGAATCGAAAGCGGCAACGAGTTCTTTATTAAATTTCTTATCACCATTAATGACAAGATCGGCACCAATTAGCTCCTTAGCATTTCGATCGATATCAGTTTGTAATGTATTGTTAATGGAATCAAGTGCAACAACCGCTGCAATTCCGGTTACAAGTGAAGCTGCAAAAAGAAAAAGCCTCGAAAAATTATGTCTGGCATCGCGCCATGCCATCAACCAAATCCAACGGTCTTGAAATATGGATCGTGTGTTGCGTTTTATTTTAATGATATATTCAATCATGGGGAGTGTTGAAGTTCAATGTGTTTAAGTGTGTGGGTGTTTAAGAAATCACAAATCGATAATCAATATTGTGCGTTACCCACAGTCAATCTCTCCTCAACCAGCTTTCCACCTTTCATCCGCAAGATGCGTTGAGTCCTTTCAGCGAGTTCAAGATTATGTGTAACCAATACTAGAGTAGTGCCTTGTTCCTTGTTCATGTTAAATAGAAGTTCGGTCAGGTTTACTGCATTCTCCTCATCTAGATTACCAGTGGGTTCATCAGCAAATAGTATCTTCGGATTAGTGATAAAGGCTCTGGCCATTGCCACACGTTGCTGTTCTCCACCTGATAGCTGCGAAGGATAGTGTTGAATCCGATCGCCTAATCCTACACGATTCAATAGCTCTTTGGCTTTCGGTGCTACATTCTTTTCTCCCCGAAGTTCGAGTGGCACCATTACGTTCTCCAGCGCTGTCAGGGTTGATAGCAATTGAAAGTTCTGAAATACAAAACCCACAAATTGATTGCGCAGATAGGCACGATCATCTTCATCAATGGCATTCAACTTGAAGTTCATTAACGACACTGTACCCGAGGTGGCTGTGTCTAATCCGGCACAAAGACCCAGCAAGGTTGTCTTGCCACTTCCTGAAGGCCCGATGATGGCAACAGAACTTCCTTGTTCTATCGAAAACGATACATTATCTAAAACGGTAAGCGCTTTATCGGCCGAGCGATATATCTTCGTGAGGTTTTCGGCTTGAAGTACGATTGTTGACATGGTTTTTGTTAAATCAATTATGCTGGTAAAGCGTTATTATGCTAAAATTGTTTCACTAAAGACGAAAACACAACTGAGTTTATACCTATGGTCGTAAAAAGTATACTTATTATTCTATCCCTATCCATCTTTCAGGTTGCTCCAACTCCTAAAGTAATTCTTTTTTATGGCGATAGCTTAACGGCAGGCTACGGACTTTCCACAGAAGAGGCCTTCCCAAACCAGGTAGAGAAGAAGTTGAAAGAAAAAGGCAAGACTGTTAAAGTAGTAAATGCCGGGTTAAGCGGAGAGACCTCGGCTGGAGGTTTGTCCAGATTGGACTGGGTGTTGCGCCAACCGATTGACATCTTCATTTTAGAGCTTGGCGCGAATGATGGACTGAGAGGTTTACCTTTAGACCAGACCGAAACCAACCTTCAAAAGATCATCGACAAAGTTAAAGTCAAGAATCCAAAAGTAAAGATTGTGATTGCCGGCATGATGGTTCCGCCTAACATGGGACCAGATTATACAACCAAATTTAAAAAGGTATTCCCTACACTGGCGAAGAAGAACAATGCATCACTCATACCTTTCTTGCTTCAGGATGTTGGAGGAATTGAGAAGTTAAATATTGCTGATGGTATTCATCCGAATGCTGAAGGACATAAGATTGTGGCGAACACCGTAATCAAAACAATTGAGCCCCTACTTTGATGATGGCTGCTTCAACTTAAATAATCACTGCACAATCAATTTAAGCCAATGGTAAAGAAAATATTTCTCCTCCTAGTTCTTATCATCTGCATACATTCAATTTACGCACAGCAAAAACAAGAGCTTAACATTATTGCATACTACTCTGCCGGACCTGAAAAAGTGCAAACTATTAAAGCGGAAAAATTAACCCATATCATTTTCAGCTTTTGTCATTTGAAAGGCAATCGTCTAATGGTAGATTCAAAAAGGGATTCAACTACTATTCAAAATCTTGTTCAACTAAAGAAACGGAATCCTGATCTTAAAATAATTCTATCTCTTGGTGGCTGGGGTGGCTGCGAGACATGCTCTCCTGTTTTCTCCTCCGCAAATGGCCGTAATGAATTTTCAGAATCTGTTCTGCAGCTTAATCAATATTTTAAAACCGATGGCATCGATCTGGATTGGGAATATCCATCCATCGAAGGATTTCCCGATCATAGCTATTCACCGAATGACAAACAGAATTTTACTGAACTGATAAAATCCCTCCGAAAAACGTTAGGAGAAAAATATGAAATCAGTTTTGCCGCAGGTGGTTTTCAGAAATTTCTTGATGAGTCAGTGGATTGGAAAACTATCATAGAGGATGTTGATCGCGTTAACTTAATGACTTACGATCTCATCAGTGGGTACTCAGTCCAAACAGGACATCATACTGCATTATACTCAAGAGCCGAACAGCATGAGTCTACCGACAATGCCGTGAGTTACCTTATTAAGTCAGGGATTCCAGCTAATAAACTTGTGATTGGATCTGCCTTCTATGGAAGAATGTGGGAGAATGTTGCAAACATTAACAATGGACTCTATCAATCCGGAAAATTCAAATCTTTCATTGACTACAGCAAGTTGCAAGAATTAACGGAAGCAAATGGGTTTATTAAGTATTGGGATGAAAAAGTAAAAGCGCCTTATTTATACAATGCAAAAGAAAAGCTTTTTGTTACCTATGATAATATCCAATCGATCCAATTAAAGACCAATTATGCGATTGATCATCAGCTTGATGGTATTATGTTTTGGGAGCTTTCGTTGGATCGCGAAAAGGATGGATTGCTGGATGCAATTTATAATGTTAAGAAGATGCGAAATAAGCAGCATTGAGTATGCATACTGGAGAATAAAATTCTCTTCGCCCTAAAATATTGCACAGTCACTTAATCCGTGTAATTTAATTTTTTAAACATTCATTCATTTCACACATTTACACGATGATGAATTTCAACTTTAGCAAATCAAAAAGTTTTGCCATCGATCTTGGTAATAACAATACTTTATTGACTGACAAGGATAAACTATTGTTATCAGAGCCATCCTATATCGTATTGAATGAGAACAGTTCTGTAAATGCCGTTGGAGAAGCAGCCTATAATATTTTTGAAAAAAGTCACGAAGCCCTTCACCCCATTAAACCCTTGCGTGGTGGCGTTATTGCCGATTATCAATCGGCTGATAAAATGATACGTTCATTAGTTGATAAAGTCTACACAAAACACTTTTGGCAAAGTGGTTTTGATACCATCATTACCGGAGTTCCGTATCACACAACGTTAGTTGAGCGAAGAGCCTTTCGCGAGGCACTTGATCAGTTCAATGCACGCAAAACCCTTATGCTCTATGAACCATTGGCTGCGGCCATTGGCATGGGATTGAATATTCGTGAGCCAGAAGGAAAACTAATCGTAGACATTGGTGGAGGTATAACAGAAGTGGTAATTATATCACTTTCAGGTGTTGCTGCTTTTCAATCACTGAAAGTAGCAGGTGATACCTTTGATGAAGCGATTCGCGATTATTTCAGAAGAGAACATAATCTTCTCATCGGCATTCGCACAGCGGAACAAGTAAAGAAAACCATAGGTGGAGTTTATCATGAAATAGACAATGTACCCGATCCCATTTCAGTAAGAGGTAAATCGTTGGAAGAAGGTATTCCGGTTAGCAAGAAGATTTCATATCATGAAATAGTGAATGTGCTTTCTAAACTCTTTGATGAAGTAGAAGCCGGTATAATTCATACCCTTCAACATTGTCCACCTGAATTGGCTTCTGATATTTATGATTCCGGCATCTATCTTACAGGAGGCGGAGCGCTTCTGCACGGCATAAAAGAAAGATTAGAAAATTCCATCTCACTACCCGTTCATATTGATGAACATGCACTTCTATCGGTGAGCAAAGGTATTTCAACAGCATTGCGAAATCAGAAACAGTTTCAAGGTGTGTTTATGAATTGAGACGAATATTCAATGGAGATTTTTACTCCTCAATCCGGAAGATTCCGTAGCATGAAATCGCGAACATTGCCACCCATAATTTTCACAATATCCTGTCGGCTAAATCCTTTTTGTATAAGGGCATTGACGATTAAAGGAAACCCGTTAATGTCATAGCTGGTAATTGTTGCTCCGTCAAAATCAGAACCCATCGCTACTTTGTCTACTCCAATTTTATTCGCCACATATTGAATCGCTCGAGCAGTGGCTTCAATATCCGTTCCGCAGACCGCTGTCTCCCACATACCGATTCCAATCAGTCCATTGCGTTTTCCAATTTCTATAATCTGCTCTTCTGAAAGATTCCGAATATTATTGCATGTACCCTTAACACCACCATGTGAAAGAATAACAGGTCCTGATGTGGCAGCAAAAATATCGTTCATCGCTTTAGGAGAAACGTGCGCGATGTCAATAATGATATGCAGGCTATCCATCTTTTTAATGAGTGCCTTTCCTTTTTCTGTTAGACCTCCCTTATTGACACCATGTGCTGACCCAGCCCATT
Organism: Chryseolinea sp.; assembly: GCA_031412655.1. GTDB lineage: Bacteria > Bacteroidota > Bacteroidia > Cytophagales > Cyclobacteriaceae > Chryseolinea. Next base: position 32,040 of record JANODK010000268.1, on the reverse strand, counting down.
CATTATCGAAGAAGTGTGTGAGACCAATGTAGCGTACACCTGCTTTATAGAATTCCTCCAGGTTTTGAAGATCATTCTCTAGGCATTGAGCACCTTCTAATCCCAGCATTCCGGAAGTAAGGCGATGGTTAGTCTTGCGATCCGAAATAAATCGTTGAAGTTCCTTCTTGTTCGTGATGACTCGAAATTCACCTTTGCTATCCTCTGCAAACTCATACAATTGCTCACATTGATGCAGCGCACGTGATTTGATGCTGAACCAATCAGCGGGAGATTTTAACTGAGCAAAACTGAGCAATGCAATCTGATCGGTGTCACCACTGTTTTTATCGTAGTTGATACCTCGTGGAGTTTTGCTCACAACCGTAAACACTTCAAATGCTGCATTGGCTTCCTGCATCCTTGGCAAATCAACATGACCATTGTCATGGCGATCAAGAAAATTCCGGTCCCACAACAAAGCATCACAATGAAGGTCGGCAATAAAGGGAATTGAATCGTACCAACTTACTTTATCGGATGGAGAAGCCGTATGAATGACTTTGTTCATAGACTTGTCGATCATACCCGGAGCAATACTAAAAAACGCAATCGTACCGATGACTAAAATGATGAAGGTGATCCAAAGTATTTTCTTTACCATTTGCAATTCTTAAAGCGCTTAACAGAATGCGAAAGTTAAGAATAACATAACAAAGTCCTTTCGATCGATTTACTTATAGAAAAGAAATAGGAATATCATTTCTTATTATCGTTAATTACAAAGAGGGACTGTAAAACCACAACAATGGAGGATGTAAAGACATCTATAGAATTATGGGGCGTTCAAATATTAGAACCGGTAACTGTGGTTACGGATCTTCTTGTATCAATCGTTTGTTTGTATGCCTATTGGAAATTAAGAAAGCTAAAGACGCAGTCAGCGGCAGTAAAACTATTTTCCTATTACTTCCTTACCCTGTGTCTGGCAACTGCATCTGGTGGTATTATTGGGCACGGACTTCAGAATACACTTGGCTTTGGATGGAAAGTGCCTACCTGGATTATCAGCATGGTCTCCATGACCTTTATTGAACGGGCTGCCATAATTCATGCAAGGCCACTTCTCTCAAAACGTACCACTCGCTTTTTCTTAATCCTTAATATTATTGAACTCATTACCATGGTTGTGGCACTCATATCAACATTAAATTTCTTTTTAGTAGAAGCACATGCGGCTTTTGGATTGCTGGCAATTGTGTTTTCATTTGAACTTTACATTTTTATAAAGAAGCGAAATGAAGAAAGTAAATTACTATTAATTGCTGTTGGGGTTTCTGCTCTTCCTGCTATTGCACATCTTTCGAAGTTCTCAATTGATCGATGGTTTAATTACAATGACATAGCTCATGTATTGATGGCGGTTGCTGCCTATGTATTTTATCTTGGAGCCGTAAAAGTCCATGCCATACATGTCTCTTCATTTGACAAACTTAAATAACATCTCACTTTATCATGGTGAGAATTAATGAAGGAATGAGTATGAATATTCGCTATTATTTTTGTTGAGTAAATTCAGTATATAACATTTCATAATGGAGATTTCAGAAACCGCCATCGAATTATCTGGTATTCGAATTTCAGAACCGGTAACAGCCGTTACAGATCTTCTGGTATCGGCTGTTTGCTTTTATGCCTTTTTGAAATTAAGAAAATCAAAAAGCACACTGCCTACTGTTCGATTATTTGCCTATTATTTTCTAACGATGTCCATCTCAACAGCCTATGGAGGTATCATAGGACATGCTTTTATTCACGCACTAAGTTTTGGATGGAAAGTGCCCACATGGATCTTGAGTATGTTTTCTATCGCGCTGATTGAACGGGCTGCAATCTTTCATGCTCAGCCACTTATTGAACCGCGCGTTGGTCGCTTTTTCTCAGCCGTAAATATTATTGAACTAATCACCATGCTTGTCGTGGTACTCTCAACGCTGGACTTTTTCTTCGTAGAGGCTCACGCAGCCTATGGCCTGCTTGTAGTTGTATTCTCGTTCGAACTTTTTATTTATAGAAAGAAGAAAAATGAGGAAAGTAAATTACTCCTGATTGCCGTTGGAATCTCAGCGATTGCAGCCACGGTGCACCTTTCACAATTCAGACTTCATCGTTGGTTTAATCACAATGACTTTGCCCATGTATTGATGGCAACGGCAGCATACGTATTTTACCTTGGAGCAAAAAAAATTAAAGCAATAGAAAAGTCTCCTACTAAGCTTTAAGGGCATCTCTAAAAACTATCTTTTTATTGGCCTCATCCCTTCTCCGGTTTGAGAAGGACAAAGGAGATTTTAACCCATATTATGCATTAGAAAAATAGCCCCGACATTTATGTCGGGGAACAAATAAAAATAAACCAAAGGGGCTTTAGCCCAATATAATTTTGGCTAAAGCCAAATATTTTTGCCATTCATTTCCCAAGACATAAATGTCCGGGCTATTGCATAATCTCGGTTTAAGAAATGCCCTTAATTAAAAACAAGGTATATTTACTATAATGAAATATTCCAAAACGCACCTTGTCTTATCGCTGTTCATCATTTTAGTTTTTACCAATTTCAAATCCGGTAGCGATTCAAAATGGCGATCACTTTTCAATGGCAAAGATTTTAGAGGTTGGGATACTTACCTTGGTCCTACATACAATAAAGCGAATGACAAATTTGAAGGTAAACCTGTTGGATTGAACAGTGATCCGAATCATGTTTTCACAGTCGTGAAAGAAGATGGTAAAAAGAGTATTCGCATTTCCGGTGAGCACTTTGGAGGTATCTCCACCAAAGAAGAATTTGAAAACTATCATATGCGACTTGAATTTAAATGGGGCGTGTTAAAATGGGCACCTAAAAAAGACAGCAAGAGAGATAGTGGAATACTGTATCATGCTGTTGGCAAACACGGAGCCGATTGGAATTTCTGGATGCGCTCACAAGAGTTTCAGATACAAGAAGGAGATTGTGGCGATTATTGGGGTGTGGCTGGAGGTTTGTTTGATGTGCACGCAACTGTACAAAATGAAAAGGATTATGTCTACGATCCCAGAGGACCGTTATTAACCTTTAGTGATAAAAGCATAACCGGAAGACACTGCATAAAAAATCCAGATGCCGAAAAACCAAATGGCCAATGGAACACAGTTGACATCTATTGTTTTGGTGCCACAACAATACCCATGATGAATGGTGTGGTGGATATGATTCTGTACAACTCCCGTCAGCAAGAAGGTGATCAGGAATTGCCGATGACTAAAGGTAAAATTCAAATTCAATCAGAGGGTGCTGAGATTTTTTATTCGAATATACAGATTGAGTCTATTGAAAAACTTCCGGAGGCTTTGATAGATGGTCATAAATAGTTAATTACCATTCGGGAGTCATGTAAACCTGATCATTTCAACATCCATTCATTTTAATAAATTGAAAATTGAATCTTACCCAAATGAAATACATATTCTTTATCACTACCCTTCTTCTTGCAAGCGTATTTGTAATAGCACAACCCAAAAAGAACCAAGCAGATCTGATTCTCATCAATGGTCATATATGGACCAGCACAAGTGCATCTTCCTTCGCAGAAGCAGTAGCAATTCAAGGTAATCAGATAATCCAAGTCGGTAAGTCTGCAGATATCAAGAAGCTGGCTGATCAAAACACACAAGTCATCGACTTGAAAGGAAGATTGGTAATTCCAGGATTCAACGATGCCCACATTCATTTTCTAAACGGATCACTGGGATTGTCGGAGGTGGAGTTAACAGGAGCTGATACCATTGAAGAAGTACTCAAACGCATTACTGAATTTGCTAAAGAGAATCCAGAAAGAAAATGGATTACCGGAAGAGGTTGGCAATACGCCATGTTTCCCGGAGGATTTCCTACTAAGGAATTACTGGATAAAGTAATTAATGATCGCCCCATCTGGATTCGAGCTTACGATGGACACAGTGCATGGGTGAACAGCAAAGCAATTGAACTTGCAGGTGTAAATAAAGATTTCAAGTTCGATGGTTATGGTGAGGTGCTTCGTGATGCGAATGGTGAAGCAACCGGAACGGTAACGGAAGAAGCACAATTTATTTTTTCGAAGGTAATTCCCGAAACCAGTCGCGAGGAAAAACTAAATGCGTTGCGCAAGGGAATGAAGTTGGCTGCATCGTTGGGTATTACTACAATACAAAACGCCAGCGGATCAGCAGAAGAATTTCCGCTTTATGAAGAGCTGCTTAAGAATGGAGAGTTAACACTTCGCACATCAACTGCATTTTCCGTTGGTGATTTCACCACGAAGGAAGACATAGAATCATTCACACAAATCAAACATCGCATTGGGAAGAATCCTATGATCAACGCCAGTGCAGTTAAGTTTATGTTAGATGGTGTAATTGAATCACACACTGGTGCCATGCTTGATCGCTACAGTGATGTTGCACATGATGATCCATCACCTACAGGCTCTTTAGCATTACCATTAGATACGTATCGCAGTCTCGTAGCCGAGTTTGATGAACGTGGCTTTCAAATTTATACTCACGCTATTGGAGATAAGGCTGTTCGCGAAGCATTGAATGCCTATGAAAATGCACAAACAATTAACGGAACAAAATCACCACGCCATCGCGTAGAGCATATTGAAACCATTGCTCCGATTGATATGCCGCGCTTCGCACAACTCGGTGTTTTACCTTCGATGGAACCCATACATGCAGAACCCGGAACGGTTTCCGTTTGGGAAAATGCTGTTGGTGAAAATCGATTGCCCAATTCATTTGCATGGGCATCGATGTTAAAGAATAAAGCGAAGTTGGTTTTTAGTAGTGATTGGCCCGCATGTGTAAGTTTAAATCCGATCCGAGGTTTGCACACGGCAGTAAATCGAAAAACGATCAATGGGCAACCACCAAAAGGATGGGTTCCTGAACAAAAGATTTCAATTCAAGATGCTCTGTTCGCCTACACGTATGGAGGAGCATATTCATCGCATGAAGAAAATGTGAAAGGTAAAATTGCTCCCGGGTATTTCGCTGATATTGTAGTGCTGTCTCAGGATTTATTTAGCATCGAACCAATGAAGACACATGAAACGAAAGTATTGATGACCATCTTCAATGGAAAAATCATCTACCAAAATATGTAATCTTAAGATGACAGACGAACCATGGGTATTACAAGAATGTAGTGTCATCCCTACGGGATTTGTATTAATTCTTGTATTCAATCTACCATAATGTCGTTCCTACGGAACTTCAGGAAGACATCAATGAATTAAGCAAGAACGATCAGTCCCAGAGGGACTGCATTTTGGTAGAAATAAAATATTCACACTGAGTAAAGTCCGGTAGGGACGAAACATCGCCTCATCATTTCCACCAAAAATTATGTTCTTGCGGAACCTCGGGAAGACATCAACAAAGCAAAACCAATCGTCCCAGAGGGACGACATTTTGGTAGAAGTAAAATATTTATATCGAGCAAAGTCCCGAAGGGACGAAACATAATTCAGCGTCCGTTCAATCTAAATAATCTGAATGATTCATTTGAAATCCTAAAACAAGAAAGGGGATCGATTAGACAATCGATCCCCTTTTCTATGAGAATTTAGGTTGAAAAGCTTCCGTTAGAAAGCTTGTTTTTAGGAAGCTTTGTTTTTAAGATCCTGAACCTCAGATCTGATAGCTTGAGCAAGGTTCTTAAGGTCTTGCATACCCTTTCTAACACGGGTACCGGCAGCACTGTTGCCCTTGTTATAAAACTTATCAGCATCATCTTGGAGTGTTGCGATAAGACTTTTAAGCTCTTCAAATTTTTGCATTGTCGTACAGTTTTAAGATTGAAAAAATAGATTCGTATGCCAATTTAGGTAAAAACCTTTTAAAACAACTAAAAAGGAGGTTTTTTTTAAACCCCCTTCGTTACAGACACCAATACTTCCTCCTTGTAGAAGCCATTATCCAGCTTCTCTTTTAGCTTCGAGAAGGCCGCTAAAGTCATCTCCACATCTTCCAAAGTATGCATGGCAGTTGGGATGATCCTGAACATGATAACATCCTTAGGAACAACAGGATAGATCACCACAGAACAGAAAATTCCGAAGTTCTCTCGAAGGTCCATCGACATGTTTGCCGCCTCACCAACACCACCTTTAAAAAGCACTGGAGTTACGGGTGAACTGGTTGTACCAATGTTAAAGCCACGTTCTTTCAAACCGCTCTGCATGGCACGTGTTACCTTCCACAAATTGTCTTTTAGCTGGGGTTGAGTCTTCAATAATTCAAGGCGTTTCATTGCACCAATCACGAGTGGCATAGGTAAACTCTTCGCATAGATTTGAGAGCGGACGCTGTATCGGAGGTATTTCAAAATGTGCTTATCACCTGCTACAAAAGCCCCAATACTCGCCATAGATTTAGCGAAGGTTGAGAAGTAAAGATCTACCTGATCCTGAACACCTTGCTCCTCGCTTGCTCCGGCACCGGTCTTACCCATCGTACCAAAACCGTGAGCATCATCAACAAACAATCTGAAATTATATTTCTTCTTTAGTTCAGTAACACCTTTCAGGTCGCCTTGCTTGCCGCTCATTCCAAATACACCTTCTGTAATTACCAAAATACCACCGCCTGTTTCATCAGCAAGTTTTGTGGCACGTTGAAGTTGTTTCTCCAGGCTCTCCATATCATTGTGAGTGTACACAAAACGTTTGCCCATGTGTAAGCGAACGCCATCGATGATACACGCGTGCGATTCTGCATCATATACAATTACATCCTTGCGATCTACTAAAGCATCGATAATAGACACAACACCTTGATATCCAAAGTTAAGAAGCATAGCATCTTCCTTCTTCTCAAACTCCGCCAACTGACGCTCTAATTCCAAGTGATGAACCGAGTTACCCGACATCATACGGGCGCCCATTGGTAAACCCATTCCATATTGAGCAGCGGCCTCAGCATCCGTCTTTCTCACTTCCGGATGGTTGGCCAACCCGAGGTAGTTATTCAAACTCCAGTTTAAAACTGTCTTACCATTAAATTTCATTCTTGGCCCGATTTCACCCTCCAGTTTAGGGAAGAAAAAATAATCATCGGGAAGGTGGGAGTACTTGGCCAGAGGGCCGGCTTCCATTCTGAGCTTCTCAAATAGATCTACCATTAGCTTTGCTTTATATTGATTAAAAACTGCGCAAAAGTAAGCAAAAAAGCTCAAAATACAGTCCCCTAAGTCAATTCAGGATTCATCAAAACAGCAAATCCTTTAATCGATTTAAAAGTTATCGAATGTGCTGTTGAACCTGGGATTGACAAAATTATTGAGCTTGCTTCCAAACCGGTAATTTATCCCAAAGAAGGTCTCGAAGTTATAGCTTGATTCGAGTTGTCGTGTTCGACTCAATACTTCTTCACCCGTTGTCCCTTCTCCAGAAAGGTAGATTTGATCGTGTACCAGACTGCCAAACATGTAAACAAAAACAGTCAGTCCACCGGTGACTCGCACCTCCATTTCAGTGGCTAAACCAACGTTATTGATTTTCCAGTTATGGAAATAATTGCGATAGCTTATTCCAGTATTGATCGTCCCCCATTTCTGATTAAAGGAAATATTAAATTCCGCGTTGTGCCCCCACAGTAATTCATTTGTTTTCTGATATATGGTTGTGTCGTAGTAATGATTATACTGAGGACCAATACCATATCGAAATGTTAAAAATCGATTGTTCACATCCTTATACGGGAAGATACTGTATTCAATTTGTGGAAGCACATAACTGCTGGAGCGATAGTTTGAAAACGTATTGTTCATGTATTGCACTTCATATCCATATGACCAATGATCGTTTATACTTTTCACAAGTGAATGATTAAATCTGTAATTGGTATTTTTTACTTTAACTTCTAATGGACCCTCGTCCGTATCATACTCATACGATGACCTCTCTACGCCACCGAAGAATCCAAAATTCAGTTTCAACTTATCCGTTGTTCGGGTTAACCGGAAATTGCCATTTAACTCAGAGCTCTTATATACCTGATCCATATTAACACTTCCATTCGTGCCAACGCGAAACACCCAATAGTTCCACTTGTCTTTTGTTTGAGCAGCTTCCTTTACGGAATCAGAGGGAGATTCTGATTTCATAACGATGCTTATTGCATCTGCTTGTCCGGTCTTTGCTACTAATGGAGCTAATCCAAGCTTGAGGTATTTAACCATTACATCTCTTGTTTCAAAATCGGTAGCATTTGGATCAGTGGAAAAGCTTAAGGTATCCTTCACGTTTTTATAACCATTTTGTCCATAGAAAATTACTTGGTATTGTCGTCCACCACTGCCGTTTCGTAGGGATGTAATTAATACGTGTACATCAGCGGCAATACGATCGAGCATGAAATCAACTACATTAATTTCGGTTCGCACGAAAGTCATGTCACACCAGGTATTGCTACAGTCAATAAATACTTTGAGTTTGGGATTGCGTTTTTCTTGGGCTTCGGAGAGGATGAAAATGCAGAGACAACAGGTAGTAGTCAGAAGGTATTTCTTCATGGATTAAGGTTTAGCTACCAGGCAAACTCGTTTAGGCAATAAAGGTTACGGTGCGCGCCAACAAAACGACCGTTGGGACATTAATATTATTTGTTTACCATTGCATTTTACGAGAACTATGTCAACCATTAAAAAGATACTGATTGCCAACCGCGGGGAAATTGCTTTGCGCATTATGCGCACGGCTAACGAAATGGGGATTAAAACAGTGGCGGTTTATAGCGAGACCGATCGGAATGCCTTACACGTTCGCTATGCCGATGAAGCAGTCTTAATTGGTCCGCCTCCATCCTCTTCATCTTATTTGGTGATGGATAAAATTATAGGAGCTGCGAAACAAACCGGAGCCGATGCTATCCATCCAGGATATGGATTCCTATCAGAGAATGAAGACTTCGCTAAGCGTTGCGAGGATGAAGGGATCATTTTTATTGGCCCTTCTTCACATGCTATTGAACTGATGGGAAGTAAACTTGCAGCCAAAGCAGCGGTAGCAAAGTTTAATGTACCACTCGTGCCGGGAACATCAGAGCCCATCACAGATGTATCGAAAGCAAAAAAGATTGCAAAAGAAATTGGTTATCCTATTCTTATAAAAGCTAGCGCAGGTGGTGGTGGAAAAGGTATGCGTGTTGTTGATAATGAGGCGAGCTTTGATGAACAAATGGAACGCGCAACGAGCGAAGCAAAATCTGCTTTCGGTGATGGCTCTGTGTTCATTGAAAAATACATTACAAAGCCAAGACATATTGAGTTTCAAATCTTTGGAGATAAGCAAGGACACGTTGTTCATTTGTTTGAACGTGAGTGTTCAATACAACGCAGGCATCAGAAAGTTGTAGAAGAAGCACCATCTTCCATTCTCACACCTGAGAAAAGAAACGCCATGGGCGAAGCAGCTATCAACGTAGCGAAAGCATGCGGATATTATGGAGCAGGAACAGTTGAGTTTATATTGGATGACACTTTAGAGTTTTATTTCCTCGAGATGAATACACGTCTCCAGGTAGAACATCCCGTAACGGAAGAAATTACGGGACTTGACTTAGTCAGACTTCAGATCAGAGTAGCAGAAGGTAATCCTTTACCATTTGTTCAGGAAGATTTGAAAATAAAAGGTCACGCGGTTGAGGTTCGGGTATACGCTGAAGATCCAGCGAATAATTTCTTACCAGACATTGGAACACTTACTACCTATAGACGACCACAAGGACATGGTGTTCGGGTAGATGATGGCTTTGAGCAAGGAATGGATATTCCTTTCTATTACGATCCGATGATTGCCAAATTAATTTGCCATGCCGAGAATCGTGAAGATGCCATCGCTAAAATGATTCGCGCTATTGATGAATATGAAATCACCGGGTTAGAAACAACACTTGGATTCTGTCAGTTCGTAATGAAACACGATGCTTTCCGAAGTGGAAATTTTGATACACGTTTTGTTGAAAACTACTTCACTCCAACACTTGCGAAACCAGCACCGGTTGAGATTGAAGAAAAACTAGCGGCTGTATTGGCTACTACTTTAATGAATGGAAAGGCTAAGGCAACATCAATTCCTTCTTTAGAGGTGACTGAAAGTAAATGGAAGAAGCGCTTGAAAGTCTAGTCCATTTTCCCGCAGATCTCGCAGATAAAATCCCAACCGCAGATTTACGCAGATCAATGCAATAGAAAATCAATTCTTACTATCTGCGAAAATCTGTGTGCCTCTCAATCTGCGCGATCAGCGGGAAAATGTATTAAACCAATTCGGATAATTCAATCCACCGTAATGTTTTTGCATCAACATCATTCGTGATGCGCTGAATTTCAGTAGCCCACTTTTGAAGTTGCTGATGATCGTTCGATCCACTATTTATCAGTGAAGTGTATTCTTCTTTCTTCTTCTCTAGTTCATCAATCTCTGCCTGAAGTTTTTCGTATTCTTGCTTCTCTTTAAAGGTCGCTTTCTTCTTATCCGCTGATGTTACCTTCTCTTCTACAACAACCGGCTTAACAGGTTTGTTTTCAGTAGCTTCCTCCTTCTCCTCTAACCAGGTTCGGTAATCAGAATAATTTCCATTGAACAACCGGATGTGACCGTCTCCTTCAAAAACAAAAAGCTGATCCACCAAATGATCCATGAAGTAACGATCATGCGATACGAGCAATAAACAACCAGAGAATTTCTCAAGGAAATCTTCCAACACATTTAAGGTATCGATATCAAAATCGTTGGTAGGCTCATCCAGAATAGGAAGTTTGGATTCGTAACCAGAAGCTTCAACAACTGAAGACGCTTCTTCTCACCACCACTCAACTTACTGATGTAGTTGTATTGCTTCTCTGGCGGGAACAAGAAGTTCTCTAAAAACTTAGACGCTGAAATTTGAGTTCCGTCCGCCATCGTGATGAACTCGGCAATCTCTTTTACTTCTTCAATTAATCTATTGGCAGGATTCAACACAATTGATTCTTGAGTGAAGTAGCCGTACTTCGTTGTAACTCCTGGCCAGATTTCGCCAGAGTCTGGTTTCAGTTTTCCGGTGAGCATATCTAAGAAAGTAGATTTGCCTACACCATTCTTACCAACAACACCGATGCGATCGTTCTTCTTAAATACATACGAGAAGTCAGTAACAATCGGAAGTTCTCCATATTTTTTTGAGATATGTTCAACCTCCAAAATCTTTCCACCTTGGCGGGCTTCTTTCATATCCAGTTCAAGCCTGTCTTTCTTAATGTCCTGTGAAGCTTTCTTTTCTATTTCGTAGTAAGCATCGACACGATATTTTGCTTTTGTTCCGCGTGCGCGTGGCTGGCGTCTCATCCATTCCAATTCTTTTTTAAGAAGAAGTTTGGCTTTCGATACTTCAACCTTCAACATCTCTTCGCGATCATTTTTCTTTTCGAGGAAGTAAGCATAGTTGCCTTTGTATCGGAACAACTGTCCGCGATCAATTTCAATAATTTCAGTTGCTACATTATCCAGGAAGTAACGATCGTGGGTAACCATTATCAATGTAATGTTCGCACCTGCTAAATATTGTTCTAACCATTCAATGGCGGTTAAGTCCAAGTGATTGGTGGGCTCATCCATAATGATGAGATCAGGTTCTTGCAATAACATTTGTGCGAGGAAGATGCGCTTCTTTTGTCCACCCGAAAGTTGGCCAAAGGTTTTATCTATATCCGGCACACCGAGTTTCTCGATTACTTCATGAACTTTGGCTTCATAATCCCATGCATTCAGGTCGCTCATCTTTTCGAGCACAGCCTGCATTCTTTCAGAAGATGTTTCAGGATGGTGAATACAATCTTCGTATTCCTTCACCACTTTCGCAATTTCATTGTCATCACTAAAGAGAACATCCTTCACGGTAAGCTTTGGATCAACTCTAGGTTCCTGTGTCAGGCAAGCGAGGCGAATACCGTCACGTGTACTTACTTTTCCGGCATCGGGCGCGATTTCGCCTGTAAGAATTTTTAATAAGGTAGACTTGCCAACACCATTATTTCCGACCAACGCGAACTTCTCGCCCTTCGAAATTCCCAGCGAAATATTCTGGAATAGCCATTTATCATTATACGTCTTCGCGACAAGTTCTGCAGAAAGGTAGTTCACCGAATAGTAATTTAGGGCGCAAAGCTACTCGAAAATTGCGGTCGTTTGAATAATCAAGGCAACAAACCTTGCATGGAGAGAAAAAATGTGGCGAACTTTGTTCAATAACAACAATTAACAAACATCGATCAACAATTTAAAAATTAACTATTAACAACATCGACATCAGTATGTTCTGTCTTTTTCAAAAAGCAAAAAATGCAGATTCCGAGTTGAAGGAAAACAATCGGGACGACAGTAAAAAGTAATTCCATAGCAGGGGGCTTTTATGATTATGATTTGAATATATGTCCAAAACTTAATAGTCCTAATTATCAACGGTTTAACAGCCGTTACTTACGGTGATTAATCAAATAAGCCCACAAATGGATTTAAAGAAAGAAGTATTAAAAGAACATTCTAAAGCACAAGCCCATAAACTAGCTGATTATGTGGGTGATAGCGCTTCTCGTTTCAAAGCATTAGTCGAAGTTTATTTGGCAGGGCCCTATCGCATTACTCAGCGAGCTGCATGGCCTTTGAGTATTTGTGCAGAAAAATATCCGGATCTGATCCTTCCCCACCTAAAGAAGCTACTTGATTTTTTATCCAAGCCCGGCATTCATGATTCAGTAAAAAGAAACACCATCAGACTTCTTCAGTTCATTGCCATACCGAAGCGAAACTATGGTCAAGTGACAGCTATTTGTTTTGAATACCTTCAAAGTAAAAACGAGCCGATAGCTGTGAAGGTATTCTCCATGACGGTACTTTCTAAAATCATGAAAGATGAGCCAGACCTGAGAAATGAATTGAAGCTAATTATTGAAGACCAAATGCCGTACGGCTCAGCCGGCTTTATATCACGCGGAAAAAAAGTACTGAAACAAATTGATCAACTTTCGAAAATAACGATCACGAAGTCAGTGTGATCATTCTCAAATATTAATACTTTGATTTGTTTTATGATTAACCCGGATTAATGAAGAATCTGAAAATTTTCACCAAACTATTTCTCTCGCATGCTGCTGTTGTTCTGGTAGCCATCGTTACGCTGTCGGTCACATTTTATCTCTTGATCAGCAATGCACTTGTGCAACGAACTCTGGATCAACTTTCTTCAATCAACTTTCTTAAGAAGGAACTTGTCGAGACTTACCTGATCAAATCAAAACAAAACCTTGAGGCACTGCAATTGGAAAGTAAGTTTCTGAAAATCTATCATGATTTAGACAGGCACCCAACCGATGAGCAACAACACAAAAATGTGGACCTGATCGACATCGAGCATTTATGTACATTCTATGATTTTAAAAATCTTCACGTTTTTGATACCCGCCATCATCAGCTTTACAGCACCGATAAAGAGATGTATCCAGAAGGCCTGTTAAAGAAAATTGATTCTGCCATCATCATTGAGCCGAGGCGCTTGCATGTTATTGACGCCTCTACATACTCTCCCGATAAGTCTACTCTCCTATTCTATTATGTACCAATCCTAGAAAAGGAAAAGGTGATCGGTATTGTTTTAGTGCAGGAAAATTTTCAAAAGATTCAAAGTATATTGCTGGAAACTACCGGCATGGGAAACACTGGCGAGTCCTATCTTTTCGGTCAGGATTATCGCCTGCGATCGACATCCCGATTTTTTCCGGATAGCATTCCGGGATTAATTCGTGTCAATCCAGAAGCTGTTCGAAATTCGCTACACTCAGAATTGAGTAGTGGAATAATAGTTGACTATCGAGGTATTTCGGTGCTAAGCTCTCATCGGAAGATTGATAATCAGGATCTACAATGGATTATCGCATCCGAAATAGATGAGGCCGAAGCGATGCTCCCCATCTATCGTTTACGAAACTATTTTATAGGCATTATTATTTTCGTAATCGCACTCGTCATTTTGATTACCTATTACCTGTCGAATATAATCGTACAGCCCATACTACACTTAAAAGAGACTATACTCACGCTATCAAAAGGAATAGTACCATCAAACAAACACTTCAAAACCAATACACATGAAATTGAACAAATGGGACAAGCCATTTATCATTTAACAGAAGGCTTCGAGCGAACCGCATTGTTTGCGAATGAAATTGGTTCGGGAAACTTTACAGCAGAGTTTACAACATTAAGCGTTCAGGATACATTAGGTAATGCGTTACTCCGAATGCGTGACGAACTTCGTGATTTTCACGAAAAGGAATTAAAATCTGCGCGCACACGAGCCGCTGCATTACTGGAGGGACAAGAAAGTGAGCGCAGACGAATCATAAAAGAATTACACGATGGTGTCGGGCAAATGTTAACCGCCATCCGAATGCAGGTTGACATACTGGATGATCAACGTAAAGATGATATCAAGACACAAATCAACGTTGCCATCGCAGAAGTAAAACGTATTTCATATAATGTAATGCCACAGTCCATTATTGATTATGGATTAGAAGCAGCATTAAAAGGATTGTGTGACTCCGTCAAGAAGTACTCTCCAATTACCATTGATTTTAGGTTTATAAAAGAGATTGAACATACGTTGAATTTTGAAATTAGTATTGCGTTGTTTCGAATTGCGCAAGAAGGACTTAACAATATTGTGAAGCATGCCAACGCAACTCATGTTGATCTACATATATTGGATAAAGAAGATGAAGTCTATTTTATACTAGAAGACAACGGAAAAGGATTTGATGAAAAAGAAAAAAATCACCAGGCCGGATCGGGATTGCGAAATATAAAAGAGCGCGCAAAACTTCTGAATGGAAGTGTCGATATACACACTGCACTCGGAATGGGAACCAGTATAGAAATTCACATTCCGATAGTTTAATTTAAATGCATGAATAAAATAAGACTGTTATTAGCTGATGATCATCCCCTGATACGCGCAGGCTTTAAATCACTTTTAGGTAAGAGTGAACGATTTGAAATAGTGGGTGAAGCTGAAAACGGAAAAGAATTAATCGACATGGGTAATACATTAATTCCCGATATCATTCTCTCCGACATTAATATGCCGGTTATCAATGGGCTTGATGCTTTAGAACAGCTCTCCAAACAGCAACCATCTATAAAATTTATAATGCTCTCCATGCACGAAGAGCGTGCTTACATTCTCAATGCTTTAAAGATTGGAGCGTCAGGTTATTTGTTGAAGAATATAGAATGGTTTGAGTTGGAGCGAGCCATTATTACAGTTTATGAAGGAGGTAAATGCTTTAGTCCTGCGATCACAAATATTCTAGCAGAGTCATTTGGGAAGCCCGAAGCAAGTGAGTCGTATGATATTACACCTCGCGAAAAAGAAGTTCTTGGATTGGTGGCCAATGGAAACAGCACCAAGCAAATAGCAGATCAATTAGGTATTAGCATTCGCACCGTTGAGTCGCATCGGATTAACATGCTGAAAAAGTTGAAGGCCAGCAATACAGCCGAATTGATCAAGAAAGCCATCGATATGAAGCTTCTAAACTAACCGGATTTGTCCGTATAAATACGGATACGCATTTACGGTATTCACTGAGAATCCACCATCATCCTACCCCGTTTATTTGTGTAGAACCAAATGAACAGTACGATGAAAAATACAGCGAGTAGAGTAACAAAACATGCAGGGTTATTAGGCCTGTTTTTAATGGGAGCTATTTTAGTAAACGCGCAATCCAAAAACGATCCTTCATGGATTGTTTCTAAGGATGTTCAAAAGGTGGCGAACAAAAAGAATTTCGAAGATGAAGCAAAGAGAGGTTCTCAACTTCAGGCCAAATCAATCAGTCAATTGTGGGTAATTTCAAAGGGCGTGAATCGTCCAAGCGGAGCTGAGACAATTACGAAAGGTAACGTGGTATCAAAAGGAATTCCAGATTGGACAATCTCAAAAGGAGTTCATCGGAAAAGAAATAAATAGAAGGATTTGGGGTTAGGTAGTTTAGGTTTAAAAGAATCTTCACTCGTAATTGGGTGGAGATTTTTTATTTTTAAGGTAGACTCAAACATCTCTGCAAACGCAAAAGTTCATCCACCCGCACATTGACAGATTTGAGTTGACATTTTTACCTGCTATAGCAGAGGAATGGTTTTTGACAAAGCAATTCAAAAAAAACAATGGATGCTTTTTCCCAAATGATCATCGATGCTGTAGCACTAGTTAAAAACGCTGTAGTAAAAATTGATGTCTACAAAAATGTTCAAGGTAAGTTAAGGCCTGCTGGTTCGGGTTCAGGATTTATTTTTTCTTCGGATGGACTGATCTTCACGAATTGCCATGTTGTAGACAAAGCAGATAAAATAATGGTGTCTCTGTTAAATGAAAATGAAATAGAGGCTTCACTCCTTGGCAAAGATCCCGATACTGATTTAGCGATACTTAAAATTTATTCTGATGGTTATTCAGTGTCAAAGCTCGGTGATGCAAGTCAACTTCAGATTGGTCAGTTTGTAATTGCTATTGGCAATCCGATGGGATATCAGCATACGGTCACGACCGGAGTAGTGAGTGCTTTAGGCAGAACGCTCCGATCACAAAACGGAATGCTGGTTGACAATGTAATTCAATCAGATGCAGCACTTAATCCGGGCAACTCGGGTGGACCACTCATCTCAACCGATGGAGAAGTCGTTGGTGTTAACACAGCTATCATTCAAGGTGCCAATGGACTTAGTTTCTCGGTAGATATTAACACAGCAAAAGAAGTTGCCAGTCAACTCATCAAAACCGGAAATGTATTCAAAGCTTACCTTGGGTTTCAACTTCAGGAGGTAAACATCAATGCCAAAGTGAAACGGCACCATCACTTACCGAATGATAAGGGTCTGTTCATTGTAGGCATTGAAGAAAATTCACCAGCAGCCCGATCTCAAGTAAAGGAAGGTGACATTATAACCTCCTTCAATAACAAGCCTATTCAATCATTACATCAACTCTTTAAGGAACTCACCAGCAAAGACATTCTTACCATGGTTGATATCTCCGTAATCCGCCATACTGAATTATTGAATGTCGGCATATTTCCAGTCGAGCGTAAAGCCTAGCAAGCTCCGGCAGTACCCTGTGCGTAGGCTTAATAGGTTTCTGTCAATAGGGATTCAAATGGTAAAAATGAAGGCTGAATCTGTAAAGAGTATATCTGGAATTCTAAAAGCGGTTTCAAAATGCACTTAAAATCAATACCTTAGCAGAATCTAACTAACCCTATCCTGCCTTACCGTCAATGCCCCTACCCCGCGCACTTTTACGGAGCCTTTTCATTGAGCAGGATCACTTCATCTTATCGCATAAGCAGTACAAACGCATTCTTTTAACAGGAAGGTTGTGTTTAATGACTTTCGTAGTAGCAACCGGCTACCTCATCTTCGATCTCTGCAGTGGCGTTAACTTTGCATGGCCTTATCAGCTTGGATGTGCCATCTTTGCACTTACCAGCTTCATACTAAATCGAAATGGAAAGTTCTCTGCTGCCAAAATCCTACTGGGTCTAAGTTCGAATCTAACTATATTTATTTTTGCTGTTAACGAACCTCTTGAAGTTGGTATGTACATGTTTTTCATTACAACCAACCTGGCAGCTCTCGTTGCCTTCGGTTATGAAGAAAGAGGAAAGGCTATATTTTTTACACTCTTTTCCACCACGCTCTTTCTGCTCTCACTTTTCATCGACTTCAATTTTATCCAGCGTCCGATTTACACCGAAGAGTATATCCAAGCCAACGTAGTAATAAACTTCATTGGCTCTTCCATGGGCTCGGCCATTATCATTTATTTCCTCATTAATATTAATCATCGTGCCGAATCACAGATGGCCAAAAATGAAAAGGAAATCACTGAGAAGAATGCAGCGCTAACGAAATTAAATCTTGAACTCGATCGGTTTGTTTATAGTACATCACATGATTTGCGAGCACCTCTCATGTCGATTCACGGTTTGCTTCAACTTACTAAATTGGAAAGTGATGCAAAAGAATTGAAGTCGTATCATGAAATGATGGAAGGTCGTGTAGCAAGTCTCGACAACCTCATTCGCGACATTACCGATTATGCCCGAAACTCGAGGCAACCTATCGCACTTGGAAATACCTCTGTAAAGAAGTTGGTTTTAGAGTCTATTGAAAACCTTCGTTTTTTTCCAGGAGCAGAGAATGTAAAAATTCATCGACAAGTACCCGATGATATGATGATCACAACCGATCTCACCCGAATTCAAATTATATTAAACAATCTCATCTCAAACGCTTTCAAATATTATGATAGCAAAAAGAATAATTCTTTCATTCGCATTACATCAAAAGAACGTCTCGACAAAATCATCTTTACTATTGAAGATAATGGCATTGGAATTCCGACTGATTCATTGAATAGAATCTTTGAGATGTACACCCGCGCACATGAACAATCTTTCGGATCAGGACTTGGCCTTTACATCGTAAAAGAAACCATTGAGAAATTGAGTGGCAGCATTCATGTCCAGTCCCGGGTTGGTGAAGGTTCAATCTTTACCGTTGAGATACCCAGCTTTCTAGAAGCAGCCGCTGAGACTGTAAAGAATGAAAGCCAAATGAATGCCTAGGCATTACGCAAACAAATTTTAAAGCTTGAATTAAATACCTTCAAACACAGGGAAATCGCGTTTAAAGAAAACGGGATATCAAAATGATGGTGAAGTATTTGGCGAAGGGTTAATGATAGTATATTTTTGATTTATCAAAATTGCGTTGCCTAAAAAAAATGCGCAACTCGGTTTTCGCTTCATCCTTTAGCTCCTTGCCCGATCCGGGTAGAAACACCAAAGGTCGTTGGATGTGCTATTCAATGAAGATACCTTACTCATGAAATCCGGAAACTCCGCAGCTAACTTCTCTATCGTAAACAAGATGGCCTTGGCTTTATAGGATAAAGAGAAATCTACCAAAATGTTGAAATGATCAAAACGATTATCCGCTGCCCTCAATGATGAGTACAGAAGTTTAGTGTTAAAGTATTAAAAGCGATTTCGTTGCATTGGAGACAAGATGAATTGGATTCGGAATAGCGAACTTTAGCCTTGAATTTTATTCCTTAATCGCTCCAATCAAGGATGGCAAGAATACATTAAAAGTGCTCCCAACTCCCGCTATTGACCGTACTTCAATTCTTCCATTCAACTTTTGAGCAATTTCATTTACTATGTACAGTCCAATGCCAGAACCCGTACTACGCTGTGTGGCACGGTAAAACATATGGAATATTTTAGACTGATGTGCCACCTCAATACCTTCACCATTGTCAGAGACACAAATCACGACTCCCTCATCTGTTTTATCAACTCGAACTTCTACATAAGGTTGTAGTTTGTTTAAATCACTGTATTTAATTGCATTGGTAATCAGGTTATTGAGAATGACGGTTATTCGTTTACTATCGCTAGAAAAATTTAGTTCGGGTGAAACCATTATTCTCCGATCCAACTGAGCAATTTGATCCATAAAATAAAGTTGCTCGAATATACCTTCTATGAGCGTTTGAAAATCGACTATCTCCACCTCCAACTCTAACCGGTTGTTTCTGGAGTAACTCACAATATCGTGTATAAAAGTATCGAGTTTCAACAGGCTTCGCTTTTGCATATCCAATAAACGCTCAACGCCTTGCATATCTTTTTCGAGACGAGCTACTTCAACCAGACCCAGTAGGGAGGCGATGGGGGCACGTAGATCATGAGAAGCACTGTAAACAAAGCGATCAAGCTCAGCATTTATTTTTAACAACTCCTCATTTTTCTGTTGAATAGCCACTTCAATTATTTTACGCTCTGTTGTGTTTACAAGCAAAACTGCAACACGTTTATATCCAGCTTGGAAGGCGTGAATTTGAATAGCCATAGCTATTTTTTCATCTTTATAAAATATATCTTCCTTATACCAAGGTATTCCATGCAAAGCTGCTGCTAAATAATGTTGCTTTGATTCTTCTCGTTGTTGGTTTGGGTATGCTTCGTCAATTGTTAAACCGATAAGTTTTGCATTCTTAATTCCTGTTAATAAATCAGCCGCTTGATTACTGTCCACTAAAACAAGTTGATTGTTAACATTGACCTCAAAGAGAAAAATTCCCATCGGGCTTGATTGAATGATTTGTCTAAACTTAAGCTCACTTTCTTTCAGTTCATTTTCAGCCTTTACCTTGTTGGTGATGTCTTCTACCATCGACACAATGCCAATCGATTTTCCGCTATCATCCGTTAACGGTCTGTTATACCAATCGCATAAAATAGTTTTTCCATTCTTAGTGATGTTGCTGTTTGTATTTCGGTTACCACCGTGTTGGTTTAATAATTGGTTTAGCACCGATTCAATTTCGATATTGGGTTCTGATGGAAGTATTAATCCGTAGGCATTGCGGCCAATCGCTTCTTGTCTGGTATAGCCAAAAGTTCGTTCGGCAGCTTCGTTCCATTCCATCACCTCTAACTGTTTGTTCCATTCAATTATCGCTACCGGACTTTGTTGAACCAGATTTCGAAAACGCTTTTCGCGATCAGCCAGGATAAGTTGCGTTTCTTTCCGTTCCGAAATATTACTTTCAATAGCAATGAATTGAATGAGTTGCCCTGACTCATCATGAATGGGTTGAACTTCAACGGAAATCCAATATGGCTTTCCGCTTTTGGTGTAATTAATAATCTCTACATCTTTAAATCCGAGGCCTTGTGCAACTTGTTTCGACATAAATTCAGAAAGCGTTCTATCCGTCTCAGCACCTTGTAAAAAATGACCAGGCCTTTTTCCGATGGCCTCATCAAACGAAAATTCTGTAACCGTAGTGAAAGCCCGATTGACCCATTCAATTCTTCCTTCGGAATCTGCAATGATTACAATGTTATTGGTGGTGTTTGCCACCATGGCTAATCGAATGTTATCGGCTTCTGATTTCTTGCGTTGAGTAATGTCGCGCACAATAGCTTGTATATAAACTTCACCACCAACATCTACACGATTTAAGGAAACTTCTGCATCAAACACGGTACCATCGTATTTGCGGTGTTGCCACTCAAAAAATTGTGGCTGGCCCGCTAAGGCAAGATTAATCTTTTCGAGAGCGGCCATCTCTGATGTAAAACCCGAACGCTGAAATGCTGGCGAAAACAGTATGGGTGTCTGTCCTACAATTTGATCTTTGGTACACCCAAATATTTTTTCCGTTGCCGAATTACAATCAATAAACTTTGGGCCTTGCATCATAAAGATGGCATCGCTAGCCGAGTTGAACAAGGTGCGGAAACGCAATTCGCTTTTGGTTACCGCTTCCTGTATCTCGCTATTCCGTATTTGTTCCTCACGCAACTTCAGTGCATTTTGAACAGCCATGGTAAGTCGTGAGAGACGGTCCTTTACTACATAATCCCAGGCTCCTTCCTTAATAGCATGGGCAGCAACTTCTTCTTGTTGCGTACCTGTAACAAAGATGAAGGGCGTAAACGGAAACTTTGCTTTGAAATCGCGTAACGCTTCCAGGCCTGTGTAGGATGGAAGATTGTAATCACTTAATGTCAGGTCTGGCGTAAATACATCCAAGAGTTTACGGTAATCTATTTTATTCGTGACCCATTGAAATGTACATTCATAATCGCTTAGATGCAGTTGTAGTTCAGCTTGATTAAGCTCGGCATCAAGTTCATTATCTTCTAGCAAAATAACGTTTAGATTTTTCATAGCAAGGATAAAACTACGAAGTCGTTTTATTCGTGATAGCCCAAAACAATGCTATGCTTTTAATGGTGTTCATAAATTCAGTGAAATCAATAGGCTTAACAACAAAGGCATTGGCACCTAATTCATAACTCCTCACCAAATCGATCTCCACTTGCGATGAGGTTAGCATGACAACTGGAATACTTTTCAAATCAGGAGTTGACTTAATGGACTTTAACACTTCAATGCCATCCAGCTTTGGCATTTTAATATCCAACAATATCACCACAGGATTGTCGGATGTACGTTGATGGTACTTCCCTAAGCGCATTAGATAATCCAGGGCTTCTTGTCCATCGCGAACTACATCAACTGCATTCGCTAAATTGTGTTCTTCAAATGCAGAGAGCGTTAGCTCGATATCGTTCAAGTTGTCTTCAGCATATAAAATTCGGTTGATTTTAGTCATACGTAAAACTCAAGTTAGGGGAAATGTAATATAAAAAATAGCACCTTCATTAACTTTTCCTTCTGCCCGAATACTACCATTGTGCTTCAATACAATTTGCCTGACATTGGCTAAGCCAATTCCTGTTCCTTCAAACTCTTCATGGCTATGCAGGCGCTGAAATACTCCAAATAATTTATCAGCATAGGCCATATCAAAACCTACACCATTGTCCTTAATGTAGATTTCCAGTTTGTTGTCTGTAGAATTACTTCCAATTTCTATAATAGCTTCACTACAAACAGAAGTATATTTTAATGCATTCGATAATAAATTTTCAAAAGCAAGTTGTAACAGGTTGCTATCGCCTTGGATAGTGCCCAAAGGATTTATTTTCCATTCTACTTTTCGATCAGCAATATCGATTTTATAATTTTGAATAATTCCTTCTACTACGTCATCGAGATTAACAAGATTTTTAGTAATCGGTTTTTTACCTAAACGGGAAAACGAGAGCAAATCATCCACCATATGAGCCATGCGCCTGGACGAATCGATGATGCGATGGTAATGTTGTGTTATTGTTTCAGAAGGATCAGGAACAGCCTTATACATTAACTTAGAAAATCCATCAATATGACGAATGGGTGCACGCAGATCGTGCGAAACCGAGTAGGCAAATGCCTCTAGATCCTGGTTAGCTTGTTGTAATTGTTCCGTGCGAACATTTACACGGTGTTCCAATTCAATGTTTAATTTATTCAACTCCTCTTCCATTTTCTTCCGAGCTGTAATATCAAACGAAACGCATAAAATGCCCGTGATAATGCCATTGTCATCACGCATTGGAGCAAATCGACTTGCAAAAGTAATTTCTCTGAAAAGACCTTCACTTTCTACAATCTCACCAT
The DNA here is from genome assembly GCA_031412655.1 of Chryseolinea sp. Taxonomy (GTDB): domain Bacteria; phylum Bacteroidota; class Bacteroidia; order Cytophagales; family Cyclobacteriaceae; genus Chryseolinea. The sequence continues at coordinate 8,844 of JANODK010000268.1, read as the reverse complement.
TTAAAGCTTGGCGAATTCTATTAATTAGTTCTGGAAAATCTTTATACATTTCAAAGATCGATAAGCCGACTACTTGTCCAGGCTTCAGGCCAAGTACTTTTAACCCCAATCCTTCAGATAGTTGAAAAATACCATTTGTATCTAGAACATAAATAATAGCCGAAACATTTTGTACGACACCTTTGAACAATTTTTCACTCTCTTTAAGCGCCTGTTGTATTTCTCGCTGTTGGGTGATGTCCCTGAATGTTCCCAACACACCCACGACATCACCCGTCTCATCGATGAGTGGCACTTTGCTTACTTCATTGAAGTGGATTTTACCTTCCGCATCGTGTAGCTGCTCAACATAATTTAACTTCGAAATATTACTATCCATTACATGGCGATCATCTGCGCGTAGTAGATCAGCCTCTTCGGCCCATGGAAAATCATAATCTGTTTTGCCCAGAAATTCTTCTTCTGTTTTATAATTTGTCAACGTTCGGAAAATGGCATTACCTCCAAGGTACTTCGATTGCCTGTCTTTCCAGAAAACACCAGATGGTATAGTATTTAAAACTGTCTGTTGAAATCGATGAGTAGTAAGTAACCGTTCCTCAATTTTCTTTTGTTCTGTCACGTCATTAATGAATGCACAATTGTATTCCTGTCCTTCAAATTCCAAAAAATGTGCACGAACTTGCCAATCCAGTTCCTGCCCGTCTTTTCTGCGAACTTTTGTTAAGAATGTGAGTGCTTTATTTTGCCTCAAATCCTCCCAATGAACTGGCCATTTTTCTTCTGAATAGAATAAGTCAATATCTGGAATACTAAGGTTTAATAACTCCTTGCCTGTATACTGAAGCATTGAATTTAAAGCAGGATTGAAATCGACTATTCTTCCACTTTTTGATATCCAAATTACCGGACTAATGGCATGGTCAATTGAAAAGCGAGCGAGTTTCAAATCCGCTTCAGCTTGTTTGCGCAATGTGATATCATCATACGTACCTAGCACACCAATTACATTTCCGGCAACATCCTTCAATGGAACCTTGCTTGTCAACCTCCAGGTCGATGAACCATCAGGATTGGGCTGTTGCTCTTCATAAAACAGCCTCTTCTCATTGTTGTCCATAACATTCTGATCGTCCTTAATAAAGTGCTCCGCTACATCCTTTTTAAAGAAGTCGAAATCTGATTTACCCACTACTTCAGTTGGCGATTGGAAACCAGCATCATTTGCTACAGTTTGATTGCATCCCATAAAAACAGAATGTCTATCCTTCCAAATCACTCGCGTTGGTATAGAGTCTATAACTGTTTGTAGAAATTGTCTTGATTCCTTAACTGCGATTTCAGCAAGTCGTTGTTGTGTAATATCATCAAGCACCATCAAAATAGCGGCATCTCCTTTTGTGCTAATGCTGTGTGCAAAAAGTCGAACATACAAAGGATCACCATTATGGGTTTTATATTTTAGATGCAGTCCATCTAATTTTCTATGATGATTATTAAATGTTTTCAAAATAAGTTGAAGTTCTTCTGCGGTTGCAAATCCAACATCAACGACACTTTTTCCAATTAATTTAACCCGCTCTATTTCATGAAGTTTACAGAAGCATTGATTAACGTCCAAGAAAACACCTTGTCGAGATGTAATTGCCTGTGGCAATGGACTCCCTTCAAAAAACATTTTGTAAGAAGATTCAGCATCGCGAAGTCCTTCAGGCACAACTTTAGATGTTCTGAATGAAGCCGAAAACCATTTTTGAATTTTATCAATCATGTTGTAAACAGAAAATCTTTATCATTAAGTATTCACAATAAATAAAGTGAAAATACATATGAATATATTAAATACTTAATGCATTAAGTATTTAATCGTACTTTGTGAAGTTCCTTAAAGGAGCTGTAAAAGATTAGACTACTGAAACTCTGTGATACTCTGTGTGCATTTTCTCGGTGTTCTCTATGGTGCTGGATTCAATTCTACCACAGAGAAGTCACAAAGGTTTGCACAGAGAAACACATAGGATGTAAGGGAAGATAAAGAACTGTTTTCTTTTGCCATAATACCATCAGGATGACAAAGTAGGATTAACTATATAAAATCAATTCAACAGGTTTGCAACGGATAACTTCACAAAATTTTAAATAAATGAATTGGTTAACCATTTGAACGATTAACCATATTGCCGTTGTTAAATCCCTTCAAACAAAGAAACTGTTTCCAGGTATTTCGGTTCAATTACATTCCAACTCAATTTTTCCCGAATCGCCTTTGCGTACTCTTTTAACTCCTCGCCTTCTCCGTGAATCGTGAACGTCATTTTTGGTTTTTCTCCAAAGTGCTTCATCCACTCGAAAAGCTCCTCGCGATCAGCGTGACCTGAAAGTGTACTCATATTGGCGATCTTACACTTCACAGGAACTGCCTGTCCAAATATTTTGATAAAAGGTTTGCCCTCTACAAGATCTCTACCCCTTGTTCCCACTGCCTGATAACCCGAGATCAAAACAGTATCATTTTCATTTGGTAACCGATGATACAGATGGTGCAGAATTCTTCCGCCCGTCATCATACCACTTGACGAAATGATGATTGCACGACTCTTAATTTCATTTAAAGTTTTTGAATGCTGTGAGTTCTTCACAAACACTAACATTTTTGTTTCCATCTCATCCGCAAATACAGCGCTGTTGAATTTTACCTTATGATATTCCGGATATTTATAAAACAGGTAGGTAACTGAAATGGCCATCGGACTGTCAATGTAAACTGGCACATCCGGTATTCTGTCTTGCTTCATTAGCTGATGAAGATAATAGAGCAATACTTGTGTACGTCCAACGGCAAAAGCGGGTATCAACAAAACACCATTACCTTTCATTGCTTCATTCACAATTTTGCTCAAGTCTTCTAATGGATCGACAACGGGATTACTCCTGTTTCCATAGGTCGATTCAATAAAAAGGATATCGGCATCATCAATTTGAGTTGGTGGATTTAGCATAGCATCGGTTGATCTGCCTAAGTCACCCGAGAAAACAATTTTCTTGTTTTGTGTTTCACCTTGAATATACATTTCGGTAATCGCGGATCCCAATAAATGTCCCGCATCACGAAAAACAATTTCTACATTATTATTAATCCGAATTCGATTTCCATACATGTGCTTCTTGACCAACGGAAAAACCGATTGAGCATCCATGCTTGTATAAAGTGGCTGCGGTGTAGCGTGCTTTGAATATCCTTTCGAAAATGCATAAGCAGCTTCTTCTTCCTGAAGTTTAGCCGAATCCATTAACATGATCTCCATTAAATCTGCCGTAGGCTCCGTGCAATAAATCGGTCCAGAGAATCCTTCCTTTACAAGCCGTGGTAAATATCCAGTGTGATCGATGTGCGCATGACTGATAACTACTGCATTAATAGAAGAAGGATCAATTGGAAACTCATCCCAATTGCGCAATCTTAATTCTTTCAATCCTTGAAACAGTCCACAATCAAAAAGAACACGAAACTTACCAATACTTAATAAGTAACGCGATCCCGTTACAGTTCCTGTTCCGCCAAGAAATTTTACAGTCACATTCATGAGTTTCTGGATTTTTGTGCAAGGAAAATTAAATATAAAGAGAAAAACCTGACGAAAGTCATGCTTTTAAATGACCAGTGTCAAGCCCATTCAAGTCATTGCAAGATACTTTTGAATAACAATCAACACTACTATGAAAACAATCCTTGTACCCTGCGATTTTTCAAAACCGGCAGTAAATGCCTTTCGTTTTGCTTTGGACATTGCTGATATGTCCAAAGGAACCGTCCACCTACTAAATGTAGTTGAACTGCCCGTCCTGCATGATTCCATGATAATGCCTGTATTGTCTTTTGAAGCAGAACTTCTAAAAGATCTAAAAGAGAAAGGCAATTCAGAATTTCTGAAGCTGACCAGCAAATTTGGTAAGGAGAAAATTAAAGTGATCGCAAAAGTGGAATTTGGATCTCCTTCCAATGTTATCAATAACTACGCGAAAAAATGCAAAGCTGATTTAATCGTAATGGGTTCGCATGGTGCTACTGGCGTGAAGGAATATTTCGTTGGATCAAACGCTGAAAAAATTGTTCGTCATTCGAAAGTTCCGGTTTTAATATTAAAAGACTATTACAAAGGCCCAATCAAACATATTGTGTTTCCGAATACCCTTGACACTGAAAATCAGGAAGATTTGGTGATGAACATAAAAGCGCTTCAGAATTTCTTCAAAGCTACTCTTCATATCGTTTGGGTAAATACCCCTGTCAATTTTACGAATGATTCCGTAACACAGAACCGACTTGAAGATTTCGCGAAACGATTTATGTTTAAAAACTTCACCATCAATATCTATAATCACTTCGATACCGATGAAGGTATTCGCGAATTCTCAGATTCCATCAAAGCTAATATGATTGCTATGGGAACACACGGAAGAAAAGGGATTTCTCATCTCGTACTTGGAAGTCTTGCAGAATCGGTAGCCAATCATTACAAAGGATTGATATGGACTTACGCTATAAAAAATGACGTTGCAGAAGCTTAACGCTTAAATATGATTCAAACTGAAGTTGACGTTGATCTGAAATGTTATCACTGTGGGCAATCGTGTGATGAAGCACTTTGGGCTGACGCAAAACCGTTTTGTTGCTACGGGTGCAAAACGGTTTACGAAATTCTGAGCAGCAACAATTTATGTGAGTACTATGATCTCGAAAAAAATCCAGGTGTACAACTGAAGGAGGTCAACGAAGAGACGTATGCGTATCTGGATGAGAAAGATGTTCGAACCAAACTATTGGATTTTGATTCGGAAGATTTTTCTAAAATCACGTTCTTCATTCCATCCATACATTGTGTTTCGTGCATTTGGCTATTGGAGAACCTACAAAAAATTGCCGATGGAATTCTGCACAGCGAAGTTGTCTTCACGAAGAAAACGGTTTCGGTAAACTTCAATCCTAAAGTAATAAAGCTAAGTGCAATCGCAAGGTTGATTGCTGGTCTTGGATACATACCTAAGATTACATTGGATAGCAACGAAGGTGTTAAAGCAAAGACAGATAATAGCTTGGTCCTTAAGGTTGCCATAGCGGGATTTTGCTTTGGTAATGTAATGCTGTTTAGTTTTCCGGAATATCTTGGCATTGATCATTCAGAAGCACAATTGATGCGCGTGTTCTCCTGGCTCAATCTTGCTTTGTCAATACCCGTATTCTTCTACAGTGGATTCGATTACATTCGATCTGCACTAAAAAGTTTTAAGCAAAGACAAATCAATATTGATCTGCCCATTGCTGCCGGACTCATCGCATTATTCCTAAGAAGCAGCTACGATATTATTACTGCAACCGGACCTGGCTATCTTGATTCGTTTACCGGATTGGTTTTCTTCCTGCTTATAGGAAGATGGTTTCAGGATAAAACCTATAAGAGCCTTGCCTTCGATCGCGACTTTACCTCTTACTTTCCATTGGCCGTTAACGTTTTAACTAAAAGCGAATGGAAACCCGTTATCATTTATAAATTAAGACGAGGTGATTACATCCGAATTCGAAACATGGAAATTATCCCTGCGGATGCCACACTGATCAACGAATTCGCTTTCATTGATTATAGTTTTGTTACTGGAGAATCAAAACCAGTGAAAGTGATGCAAGGGGAACTGGTCTATGCTGGAGGCAGGCTGATCGGATCACCCATCGAACTGATTGTCGAAAAGGAAACATCACAAAGTCATTTGACCAGTCTGTGGAACAACGATGTTTTTAAGAAGATCGAAGAAAATAAATATCAAAAGATCATTGATAATGCTGCGCAACGATTTACATGGATTGTATTACTAATTGCAACTGGCACGGCAATCTATTGGCAAATCAATGATCCTAAAAATATGTGGTTGGTGCTTACGTCTGTTTTAATGGTGGCGTGTCCTTGTGCGTTAGCGCTAGCCGCACCTTTTACTTTTGGAAGTATGCTTCGCGTATTTGGAAAAAATCAATTATATCTAAAAAATACGGATGCCATTGAACGCATGGCTAGCATTGACGCTATTGTATTTGATAAAACCGGAACCGTAACACATGGCAAAGAACCTGAAATAAAATTTGAAGGAGATCTAGGTGAATTTGATTTCAGTTGCGTCAAAACTCTCACGAGTTATTCTACACATCCATTAAGTTTGTTAATTACTCATCATATCAAGTCACACCGAACGGATACAGTTTATAATTTCAAAGAAATTCCAGGCAAGGGAATAGAAGGAACAATTCAAAAGCATACTTATAAAATTGGCTCACCTCACTTTGTGGGATTTTATGGAAGTACGGATTTAACTTCATCCCAAGTATTCGTCTCTGTCGATGATGAAATAAGAGGGTCTTTCAGTATTAAGAGTTCTACACGTCAAAACATTGAAGGGATGATTCATCGCCTGGGGAGTAAATGCACTGCGTTACTATCAGGAGACAATGAAGCCGATAAAACTCAAATGCAAAAATTATTTAGTCCATCGACTGAATTACTATTCAATCAATCTCCACACGACAAACTTCAATATATTAAATCCCTACAGGCGCAAGGAAAAAAAGTAATGATGATTGGTGACGGCTTGAATGATGCGGGTGCATTGAAACAAAGCGATGTAGGTATTGCTATAACAGATGATTCTGGAGTTTTTACACCGGCATGTGATGGGATTTTATCAGGAGAGAAAATCACCTATCTTGATAAAATGCTTCAACTCGCCAAATCGTCTTCTTCTATCCTCAAAACCGGTTTTGCTATTTCCTTTTTCTACAATGCTATTACATTAAGTATTGCAGTGTCAGGATATCTCACTCCTCTTGTTGCTGCCATCATTATGCCGATCAGCAGCATCAGTGTTGTTGGATTCTCTGTTCTTGCCGTAAATCTTGTCGCGAAAAATAAATTCAAACATCAAACTATTTAAACATGAACTATATATCAGCAGAAGAAGCTCTGCGTGTCGTTAAACCTGGTGATCGTGTTTTTGTACACGGTGGTGCAGCCACACCACATCACCTGCTAACAAAGTTGGCGGAACGATCCTCCGAATTATGGAATGTAGAGATTGTAAGCATCAGCATGCAAGGTGATGCCGTAATCGCTGATAAAAAATACAAAGACAGTTTTCGAATCAATTCATTGTTTGTATCACAAAATATTCGCGAAGCAGTGAATGCAGGACGCGGAGATTATGTACCTATTTTTCTAAGTGAGATTCCCATTCTTTTTAAAAGAGGAATATTACCCATCGATGTTGCGCTGGTTCAGGTTTCTCCTCCTGATAAACATGGCTACTGTTCTTTGGGTGTATCCGTTGACATAGCAGCAACTGCAGTAAAGACAGCGAAATATACTATCGCACAAGTAAATCTACGCATGCCGAGAACCTTAGGTGATGGAATTATCAAGATTGATTCGTTTGATGCTGTAGTATATCAAGAGCAGGAGCTCCCGGAAATTTCCAATGGCGAACTCAGCGAAATATCAATGCGAATCGGAGCACATTGCGCTGCACTTGTAGAAGATGGTGCCACTTTACAAATGGGTATTGGATCTATTCCAGATGCCGTGCTGGCAAGTTTAACGAATCACAAAGAACTGGGTGTGCATACCGAAATGTTTTCAGACGGAATCATTCCGCTGATTGAAAAAGGTGTAATTACCAATCAGCATAAGAAAAAATATAGGGGAAAAACAGTTACTTCATTTCTTTTAGGAAGCAGGAAGCTTTATGATTTTGTTGATGATAATCCAGCAGTGGTTGTTTTGAATATTGATTATGTAAACGATACTGCAGTGATCCGAACCAATCCAAAAGTGACTGCCATTAACAGTGCCATTGAAGTAGACATTACAGGGCAAGTTTGTTCTGATTCAATTGGAACGTATCACTATTCTGGTGTTGGTGGGCAAATGGATTTTGTTCGTGGAGCTTCTCTCTCTGAAGGAGGTAAACCTATCATTGCCTTACCTTCCATCACTGCGAAAGGTATTTCCCGCATCTCATCCTTTTTGAAACAAGGTGCAGGTGTGGTTACTACTCGGGCACACGCCCATTATATTGTTACGGAATATGGAACGGCCTATCTCTATGGAAAGAATATGCGACAACGTGCAAAAGCATTGATTGAGATTGCACATCCAAACCACAGAGAAGCATTAGACCGGGAAGCCTTTGAGCGTTTTCGTACCTATGAATTTGAACATTCTATTTATTAATTATGGGCATCATCGTACTCCTCATCGCCATAAGCGTAACCATCGCAGTGCTATTTCTTAGTATTTTTTATTGGAACATTAAAAGTGGTCAGTATGATGATACCTACACACCATCGGTGAGAATGTTGTTTGATGATAAGCCAAAGAAAGCAGAGGCGAGTGCTACAGATAAAGAAAAGTTAAAGTAAGCAGCTAACATCTATGCTTGTATTCACATGATTAGTTCAAACAAAAAAGTATAGCAAATCGGTCAGGTTTTCAAAAGTTTGCATCGAATAAAGTGTGATGCTCCTATCTACTTTTAGTTCAGATGCGCAAATGATCAATAGCATTTCAGCTGCAAATGGGAGGCGCGCGATCAAATACATAAAATCTCCCACTTGTTAACGGGAGATTTTATGTATTATTTAACTCTACTTTGTCACAACTAAGGTGCTGATTTTTTGGCCACTTCCATAGTATAGATGTTTGGGGATTTTTAATTTTTTGAACTCGGCCAGTACATCGGTAATGGTTCTTATCTTTTGCGGCAATAGTATTTTTATAAGTTCTGCCAATTGAGGTGTTGATGGGA